>NZ_JBJTJF010000084.1:0-18114 GCF_046095365.1 Mycobacterium sp. | reverse complement strand
AGTAGGCTCTGGGCCCATGTCCGGCCAGGCCAGCGTGCTCGTCACCGTCGACGGAACCGAACACGACCCGGCGCGGCCGCTGCTGTTCGCCGACGACCTGGCCGCCGTGCGCGGCGACGGGGTCTTCGAAACACTGCTGGTGCGCGACGGCGGCGCCTGCCTGCTCCAGTCGCACCTGCGGCGGCTGGCCCACTCCGCCGCGATGCTCGACCTGCCCGCGCCCGACCCGTCCGCCTGGCGCCGTGCCGTCGACGTCGCGGTGACACGCTGGTCGGAGCGGACGACCGACGAGGGTGTCCTGCGACTGGTGTATAGCCGCGGCCGGGAGAGCGGATCGGAGCCGACCGCCTATCTGACCATCAATGCGCTGCCGCAACGGGTGCATGCGGCGCGGAAAGACGGGGTGTCGGCGGCGAGTCTGGACCGCGGGCTGCCCACCACCGGTGTGGAGGCGATGCCCTGGCTGCTGGCCGGCGCCAAGACACTGTCCTACGCGGTGAACATGGCCGCGGCCCGGGAAGGCGCCCGCCGCGGTGTCGACGACGTGGTGTTCGTCAGCTCCGACGGGCACATTCTGGAGGGGCCCCGTTCCACGGTCGTGATAGCGACCCCCGGCTCGGACGGCCGGCCCTGCCTGCTGACGCCGCCGCCGTGGTATCCGATCCTGCGCGGGACCACCCAGCAGGCGCTGTTCGACGTGGCCCGCACCAACGGCTTCGACTGCGACTACGAGGCGCTGCGGCCGGCGGATCTCTTTGCCGCGCAGGGGGTCTGGCTGGTGTCCAGCATCACCCTGGGTGCGCGTGTGCACACCCTCGACGGGCGTCCGCTGCCACCTGCGCCGCTGCGGGCCGAGGTGGCCGGTCTGATCGAGCGCGCCATCCTCAGCGATCGCTGACCGGGCGGCGCAGGCCGCGGAACACCCTTGGCACGCCTTGTCGAAAGCCGGTACCGTCGGCCGTACACAGGAAAGGAGGTGGTCCGGAAATTGAGTACCGTTTGGACATGTGAGGTGGCTGCCCGCTAGCAGCGTCAGGTGCCGGAATCACCCGCGTACGTCAACGCGCCGGCGAATTCCAGGCAGCTACCCGGCCCCCGAACCCCCGGCGAGTCCGTCCGGGAACCACGGTTCGGGGGCCGTTCCATGTTTGCAGCGCGGTTCATTTGCGGGCGCGCCGGCGCGGCCGGCCCGCCGCCTTCTCCAACTCGGCCAGGGCGGGTTCGATCCCGTCGGCCAGATCGCGGATGTCGGCGGCCATCTCCGGTGTGGTGACGAACCCGAAGTCCATCCAGTCCCGGTAGCTGAAGCAGGTCACGTTCAGCCCCACGTCCATCAGCAGCGGTCCGATCGGGGTGAACTCCTCGACCACCGCACCGGCGGCGTACAGCGGGACGGGCGGCCCGGGAACGTTGGACACCACCAGGTTGATCGGAGGCACGTTCTCGCCCAGCCGGCTGGCGGTGAAGGCGCGGGCGGCCAGCCGGAACAGACCCGGCGGGGTGGTCTCGGTCAGTCCCATGATCTGGTGCGCGGTCATCGCCTCGGCCATCTGCTTGGCTGCCTGGGTCACCTTGTAGACGGACCCGATACGCACGGCGGGACTGGCGACGTCGGTCGGCAGGCTGACCGTCATCGAACTGATCGCGTTGCCGACCGCGGTCGGATCGGTGCGGGTGGAGACCGGAACCTGGGCGATCAGCGGACGGTCCGGAAGTTCACCGCTGCGGTCGAGGTAGGACCGCAGCGCGCCGGCCACCAGGGCCAGCACGACGTCGTTCACCTTCACGCCGTAGGCGTCCTTGACCGCCTTGACCCGCGCCAGCGGCACCCTGGTCGCGCTGAACCGGCGCTGCTGGGAGATCGGGCCGTTGAACCGGGTGGCCGGAGCGGCGAAGTAGCCGGGCGGCTTCTCCGGGATGTCGCGGGTGGCCAGCTGCTGGCGCACGGTCTGGTCGATCAGGCGCAGGATGCGGTACGGCGTCATGACGGCCAGGTTGACCGCGGCGCCGAGCAGTCGCAGCTCGGCTCGCGGCAGCGCGGGCAGCCGGCGGGGCTCCTCCACCGGCAACGCCGGCGGCCGTGGTTCGGGCGCCAGGTCGAAGAGGATCTCGCTGACACCGGCGCCGGAGACCCCGTCGACCAGACAGTGATGGATCTTGGTCAGCAGGGCGACCCGGCCGCCCTGGAGCCCTTCGATGAACCACATCTCCCACAACGGTTTCGACCGGTCCAGTTTGTAGGACCACAGCCGAGAGACCAGCTCGTCGAGTTCCGCGCGGCCACCCGGGGCGGGCAGCGCGATGTGACGGATGTGGAAGTCCAGGTCGGGCCGGGCGTCGTCGAGATACCAGGGCCGGTCCAGGCCGAACGGGCTCTCGGAGACGCGGTAGCGCAGCTGGGGAAGTTCGGGCAGCCGCTCCCCGACGATCCGGCGGATGTTGTCGAAGGAGAAGTCGGGCGCGCCGGCCGGGTCGCAGATCGCCAGGGCGCCGATGTGCATGTGCCAGGACTCCGTCTCGGCGAACCAAAACGCAGCGTCCACGCTGGACATGCGAGGCATGGTGACCAGCCTAGAACCGAGTGCGGGTGAGTGGCCGGAAAAACTTGATCAGGGCCCGGCGGGGCCGGGCGCCAACGTGGAGCACGCCTTCATGGCCCGGTCCCAGGTGCCCGGATCGACTCCGGCCGGCGGCCCGAGAACGACTGCGGGACCGCCGGATTCGCTCACCCCGTGCGACGTGAGGCACTCGGCAAGCGAGCCGTGCGCGGCCGGCGGCGGTGAGTCGGTGCCGGAGGGTTGCGAGGGTTCCTGCTTGCCCGCGCAGGCGGCCAGCTGCAACGCCCCCGCAAGGAGCACCGCCGATGCCCGGACTGCGGTTAGCCGGCGCGTCATCCGACGTGCCTCGAGAGCCGGGCGGACAGGTGCGGCACCAGCCCGCCGTCGGCGTCCACCCGCTCCTCGACGTAGGCGAGGTCACCGTCGTCGACGATGCCGTAGAGGCGTTTGGCCCCGCCGACGAGCACACCGGACTTGCTGCGGGCGAGCGCGTCGGTCACCAGCTCCCACGACGACTGGTTTCGGGGATGGCCGTAGAACAACTCGACGTAACCGGAGGAGTGCGCCAGCAGCAGTTCGATGGCCTGCGACTCGCCGGGGTCGGCCGGGTCTTGAACGAAGCGCCAGAAGCCGGTCTCGCGAAGGCCGGCGCTGTGGTAGCCGCCCTCGTCGTCGAGCCGCCAGGAACGCGCCTCCCAGTTCAGATAGTCCCCGCCGTCGTGGGAGACGACGATCTGCTGGCCGAAGCGGTAGTCGCCGTGCGGCCCGCGGCCCTCGCCCTCACCCCGCCACACGCCGACGAGTGGCAGCAGCGCCAGCAGCGCGTCGCTGAGATCGGCGCCGAGTCGCAGGTTGGCGGTGTCGGCTACCGGGATGTCCTCGAATACCGGGATGTTGCGCGCGGCGGTGTGTTTGGCGCGCTCGGCGGCGGCGGCAACGGCGCGATCGCCGCTGCCTTTGACGTCCTCGGTGCTCACGAATCGTCAGTGATCAGGCGGTAGACCGCGTACAGCGCGAACCAGGTGATCACGAACACCGAAACCACCAGCAGGATCTCGAAGAACAGCACCACGGGTCGAGTCTATCGCTGCGCGGCCCCGCTCAGGCGACCTTGACGTCCACCTCGTGCAGACCTGCCCCGGTGGGGATCACGGTGACCGCACCGTGGCCGGTGTTCGACAGCGCCCGCACGGTCCAGGTGCCGGGTGCCGCGAAGAACCGGAAGCCACCGGTCACCGAGGTGACGACCTCCGCGGTGAACTCCTGCTCGTCGTCGAGCAGGCTGACGAAGGCGCCGCCGACCGACTGACCGGAGTCGTCGACGACCCGACCGGTGATCACCGTCTCCTTCTTCAGATCGATGTCGGCGGGCCGGGTGTGGGATTGACTGGGGTTGTAGGTGATGGTCATTATCGTCCCGATTGGATCAGGGCCCGTAAGGGCTCGCGTTGGTCTTTATGGTTTGAGTTTCGCTTTGTGGTCTGGGTATCAAAAGGCTTGTCTGTCAACGACTTCTGGGCGATTAAGTTGTCAGGCGGCATTGGGGCTGCGGCGCCACCGGGTGACCAGCGGGTAAATCTGACAGCCCAGACAGATGCCGAACGCCGCGTTGAGGAACGCGGCCGCCAACGCGAAGGCGGTTGCGATCACACCGGCCAGTGGCGCGCCGGCGAGGAACCCCGCGACCGCGGTCAGGGCGAAGATCAGACCCACGGCCTGGGCGAATCGCAGCGGCTGCGCGGGTTCACGCTCGCTGGCCGGCCCGAGGCGGGGGGCGATCAGCCGGCTGAAGACCAGGCCGTAGGGGTGGCTGCGGGGCCCGCGCAGCGCGCCGATCGCGAAGACGGCGGCCTGGGCGGTGAGGATCAGCGCCGCGGCGGTGTCGCTGACGGCCGAGGCGGCCAGTGCGGCGACGAGCACCGCAGTGGTGACCCACGCGGCGAAGCGGGGACCGCGCACGTCCACCTGGTCTACGGCGGGGCGCTCGATGGTGATCGACATGGACGAACTCCTGTTGCTGGGTATGGCTGACCGGGACAGACCACGGGGGTACTGCCGAGAGAAGACGCGATGACGCGAGGGGAGACCGCGGCTACTCAGCAGCTACGGCAACAACAGCAACAACCCGCGATGCGGCACAGATCGACTGCGCGGCGCTTGGTGAGCATCTGCTCGAGGCGGGACTGCACGTCGGCCATCGTACCCATAGAGGGGGCAGTCAGGTCAACGTCTCAGGTCAACGTCTCAGGTAAACAGGGGTCTCAGGTCAACAGGGGTTCGAGGGCCGACTTCAGATCCGCCGCCCTGGGAACCCCGGCGGATCGGTACAGCTGACGTCCGTCGGCGTCGAAGATGAAGGTGGTGGGCAGGGAAAGCACCGATAACCGGCGCGCGGCGGCGGGGTCGGCGTCCATGTCGATCTCCACGTGCGCCACCTGCGGCAGGTCCGCGCAGACCTGCTTGATCACTCGCCGCACCGCGGCACAGGGGCCGCACCAGGCTGCGGTGAAGTGCACGATCGTCGGCCCGGTATCGGACAGGCCCAGGTCGGCGGTGTGCAGGTCCTCGGGGTGCCCGGTGTCACGCAGGGTCCCGGCGCGCCGGTTGTGCAGCGCTCCGGCCACGGCGGCCAGTCCCAGCGCGGCCGCGATGGCCGCTCCGGCGGTGACGGCGGCACTCATGTCTGGCGGAAACCTCCCAGGCGCACCGTGACGTCCTCGGCGATGCCCTCGATGATGATGTCCGAGCCGCGGGCGCCCTCGGCGGTCGGAGCGAGCCCGAACGGCAGCCTCTGGCCGGGAATCGTGGCCCCGAAGGCGCCGAGCACGGCTGCGCGCTTGTCCTCGGGCACCGCCTGGTCCGCGGTGTTGGGGCCGGTGACGATGGCGGTGGGGGTGAACACCAGGGTGGTCCGGTCCGGGCCGGCGATGGACAGGTCGACGGTCACACTGACCAGTTTGTCGAAGCCGGCCTTCTTCGGGGTGCCGGTCAGAACCAGGCCCTGGCTGCCCGAGATGCCGGATTCGGTGGTGCCGCCGGTGGGGTCATCGGTGTCCTCGGCGGGAGGCTGCACGTTGAGGTCCTTGATCCCGATGAACGCCCCCAGGTGCCGGGAGTCGATGATGATCCGGCTTTCCAGCATGCTCATCGGCAGATCGGCGTCCGGCCGCATCAGCCAGGACGCATCGGTCAGGCCGATGTCGTGCATGGTGGCCTCCAGCGTGACCGTGCCCACGACCGGATGATCGACTCCGCCGGCCTTGATCTCCAACTCGTCGTAGCGATGGCGAACCGCCTGCGGGATGAACGGGAAGCCCAGGATGGCCACCCAGGGGTCGAAGTCCAGGCCGGCTGCCGAGCGGACGTGGCGGGAGAGGTGGTACTCGGCGTAGATGGCCGCGCCGAAGTCCGCGCCGACCGCCGCGAGGGTCAGGGCGAGGACCGAGGCGCCGCCCGCGGTGATCAGCTTTCGCACCCGGCCATTCTGGCCCACCGTCCACCCGCCTCGCCCGAATCGGCGAAACAGCAGGTCGCGGGTTAGAGTGAGCGCAAACCAGGAGAGTTTCGTTGGACCTGCTACTGCTGACCGCCGACCCGGACCCGGAGTCGGTCCTACCGTCGTTGGCGCTGCTCGCGCACACCGTGCGCTCGGCGCCGACCGAGGTGGCCTCGCTGCTGGAGGCGGGCTCGGCCGACGTGGCCATCGTCGATGCCCGCGCCGACCTGGCGGCCGCGCGCGGACTGTGCCGGCTGCTGGGCACCACCGGTGCGGCGGTGCCGGTGGTCGCGGTGGTCAACGAGGGCGGTCTGGTCGCGGTCAACGTCGACTGGGGCATCGACGAAATCCTGCTCCCGGGCACCGGGCCGGCCGAGATCGACGCCCGGCTGCGGCTGCTGGCGGGCCGCCGCGGCGGACTGGCCAATCAGGAGAGCGCCGGGAAGGTCAACCTGGGCGAGCTGGTGATCGACGAGGGCACCTACACCGCGCGGCTGCGCGGCCGGCCGCTTGACCTGACCTACAAGGAGTTCGAGCTGCTCAAGTACCTCGCCCAGCATGCCGGGCGGGTGTTCACCCGCGCCCAGCTGCTCCAGGAGGTATGGGGCTACGACTTCTTCGGCGGCACCCGCACGGTCGACGTGCACGTGCGCCGGCTGCGGGCGAAGCTGGGGCCGGAATACGAGGCCCTGATCGGCACCGTCCGCAACGTCGGCTACAAGGCGGTCCGCCCGGCCCGCGGCCGGCCGGCCTCGGCCGAGGACGAGCTCGACGGCGGCGACGGCGCCGAGACCGGCAGCGACGCCGAGATGTCGGCGTCGCTGCGCGGTCAGTGACGGTTCCGCACTGGCGGAGCATCCTCTCGCACGCCGAACGGGACGGCGTCGCGGCGCTCATCGCCGCTGCCGAGTCCGCCGACGGGGTGTGCCCGGTCGGGGAGAGGGTGCTGCGGGATCTCGGCGAGACTGGTCCCGGCCACCTGCTGGTGTTCGACCCCGCCGGGGAGATCGTCGGGTATCTCCACCTCGCCGGTGAGACCGCCGAACTGGTCGTGCACCCGTCCGCGCGCCGCCGCGGAATCGGGACCGCGATGGTGCGCGCGGCCGTCGAGCGCGGCGGCCCGGAGGTTCGGTTCTGGTCGCACGGCACCCTTCCGGCCGCCCGCGCCCTTGCCGCCTCGCTGTCGCTCCGTGCTGTCCGCGAGCTGCGCCAGATGAGACGTCCGCTTACCGGTGTCCCCGCATGCGTTGTCCCGCAGGGGATTTCGATTCGCACCTATGCCGGTAGCTCCGATGACCCTGAACTGCTGCGGGTCAACAACGCCGCCTTCTCCTGGCATCCCGAGCAGGGCGGCTGGACCCGCGCCGACATCGCCCGGCGACTGGCCGAACCGTGGTTCGACCCCGCCGGGCTGTTTCTGGCCTACGACGAGGGCAGCGGAGCCCTGTGCGGGTTCCACTGGACGAAGGTGCACGACGACGGGGTCGGCGAGGTCTACGTGCTCGGTGTGGATCCGGCGGCCCAGGGGCGCGGGCTCGGCCGGGCGCTGACCCTGCGTGGTCTCGGCCATCTGGCCGGCCTGCCGGGCCTGCGCGAGGTGATGCTCTACGTGGAATCGGACAACGCCGCCGCGATCAGTACCTACCGGGCACTCGGTTTCTCCCCGGCCGGCATCGACACCGCATACGCCCCGGCAGACCCGCAGCTGTTCACCCTGCGTTAACCGTCCATCCCCAATTCGGCCACTCCGTCGGCATACCTTCCGGCAGCGAACCAGGAGTTCCCCGACAGGAAGCAGGCTCATGACCAATTTCGGCAAGGCCGTCGCGATCGCGGCCTCGATCGCGGCGCTCACCGCGTGCGGCAGCGACAACAACGCCACGCCCTCGTCGTCGACGGAAGCGGCCTCCTCGCCGCAGCCCGCAGCCGGGGCGGACTGCGGCGGCAAGAACTCGCTGAGCGCGGAGGGCTCGACTGCCCAGCAGAACGCCATCGCCGTCTTCGGTCAGGTCTGGGGCCAGAAGTGCCCGGGCAAGAACCTGGCGTACAACCCGACCGGATCGGGTGCCGGTGTCAACCAGTTCATCGCCGGTCAGGTCGACTTCGCCGGTTCGGACTCGCCGCTGTCGAAGGACCAGCCGGCCGAGGCCGCCAAACGGTGCGCGGGAAACCCGGCCTGGAATCTGCCGCTGGTGTTCGGCCCCGTCGCGCTGGCCTACAACCTGCCCGGGGTCGACAGGCTCACCGTCAACGCCGACGTGCTGGCCAAGGTCTTCACCGGTGTCATCACCACCTGGAACGACCCTGCCATCGTCGCGCTGAACGAGGGCGCCGCCCTGCCGGACACCAAGATCGTGCCGGTCTACCGCTCGGACTCCTCGGGCACGACCGACAACTTCCAGAAGTACCTCGGCACCGCCGCCCCGCAGACCTGGACCCAGGGTGCGGGCAAGGAATTCCAGGGCGGCGCCGGAGAGGGCGCGCAGAAGTCGGCCGGGGTGGTGCAGGCCGTGCAGGCCACCCCCGGGGCGATCGGGTACGTCGAGAAGGGGTTCGCCACCCAGGCCGGACTCCCGGCCGCCCGGATCGACACCGGCTCCGGCCCGGTGGAGCTCACCGACGACACCGCGCGCACAGCCATCGAGGGGGCGAAGTTCGCCGCCGACGGCAACGACCTGGCACTGGACCTGAACTCGATCTACGGGACCACCGCCGCCGGGGCCTATCCCCTGGTGCTGGCGACCTATGAGATCGTCTGTTCCAAGGGCTACGACGCCGACACCGTGGCCGCAGTCAAGTCGTTCCTGACGGTCGCCGCCAACGACGGCCAGACGGGACTGTCGGCCGCCGGGTACATCGCCCTGCCCGACGCGTTCAAGCAGCGGCTGCTCACCGCGGTGGGTGCGATCGCCTGAGCGGTGTGAACATGCGGCGACCGGTCAGAGAGGGGGCGGAGGTGACCACAGAGCCCAACCCGCTGGAGAGGGGCTCGGGTGCTGTGGTCGCGTTGCCGATTCCGGAGTCATCGGCGCTTTCCACCGATTCGTCGGGGCGATGGACGCGCCTGGGAGACCGGGTGTTCCGTGGGCTGGCCGAGGGTTCCGGCGTCCTGATCATCACCCTGATCGCCGCGATCGGGCTGTTCCTGGTGTGGCGGGCCGTGCCGGCCCTGGCGCGAAACGACGTGAATTTCCTTACCTACGGCGGTAACTGGATGACCACCGACACCGCCCACATGCGGTTCGGTGTGCTCGAACTGCTCCAGGTGACGGTATTCGTGTCGCTGTTCGCGCTCGTCCTCGCCATGCCGGTCGCATTGGGCATCGCCATCTTCCTGACCCAGTACGCCCCGCGCCGGCTGGCCGGCCCCCTGGGCTACATGGTCGACCTGCTGGCGGCGGTGCCCTCGATCATCTACGGGGTGTGGGGACTCTACGTGCTGGCCCCGGCGATCAAGCCGCTGGCGCTGTGGTTCAACGGGCACCTCGGCGGGCTTTTCCTGTTCAGTACCGGAAACGCCTCAGTGGCCGGCGGTGGCACCATCTTCACCGCCGGGATCGTCCTGGCGGTGATGATCCTGCCGATCATCACCGCCGTCGCGCGGGAGGTGTTCATCCAGACCCCGCGCGGGCAGATCGAGGCGGCGCTGGCGCTGGGGGCCACCCGTTGGGAGGTGGTGAAGACCACCGTGCTGCCCTTCGGGATGTCGGGCTATATCAGCGGCGCGATGCTCGGTCTGGGCCGGGCGCTCGGGGAGACGATCGCACTGCTGATCATCCTGCGCGGAACGCAGAAGGCCTTCGGATGGTCGCTGTTCGACGGCGGTTACACATTCGCCAGCAAGATCGCCTCGGCCGCAGCCGAATTCAACGATCAGTACAAGGCGGGCGCCTATATCGCCGCCGGGCTGGTGCTGTTCGTTCTCACCTTCGTGGTGAACTCGGCCGCCCGGGCCGCGGTGGCTGGCAGGGCCGAGCGTTGAACACCGCAGTCGAGCGCACGGCCGAACCGCCGGTGTTCCAGGCCGTCAGCCTCCGGCGCAAGGTGGTCGACCGCGTCGCCTCGGTGACGGTCACGCTGACCGTTCTGGTCGCACTGGTGCCGCTGGTCTGGGTGCTCTACTCGGTGGTGAGCAAGGGTCTCAAACTGCTCCTCGAACCGGCCTGGTGGACCAACTCGCAGGCCGGGATGACGGCGTTCGCCGCCGGCGGCGGCATGTATCACGCGTTGGTCGGCACCCTGCTGCAAGGCCTGGTCTGCGCGGCGATCTCCATCCCGGTCGGCGTCTTCGTCGGCATCTATCTGGTCGAGTACGGCGGCGGGACCAGGCTCGGCAGGCTCACCACATTCATGGTCGACATCCTCACCGGTGTGCCTTCGATCGTGGCGGCGCTGTTCGTCTACGCGCTGTGGGTGGCGACCCTGGGATTCGGGCGTTCTGCCCTGGCGGTGTCACTCGCCCTGGTGCTGCTGATGATCCCGGTCATCGTGCGTGCCACCGAGGAGATGCTGCGCATCGTCCCGATGGACCTTCGGGAGGCCAGTTACGCGCTGGGCGTGCCCAAGTGGAAGACGATCGTCCGGATCGTCATACCGACCGCGCTGTCGGGAATCGCCACCGGGATCATGCTCGCGCTGGCGCGGGTGATGGGGGAGACCGCGCCGCTGCTGATCCTGGTCGGGTACTCCCAGGCGATGAACTTCGACATGTTCCGGGGCTTCATGGGTTCGCTGCCCGGAATGATGTACGACCAGACCTCCGCCGGCGCCGGCGCCAACCCGGTACCGACCGACCGGTTGTGGGGTGCGGCACTGACCCTCATCCTGCTCATCGCGGTGCTCAACGTCGGTGCGCGCCTTCTCGCCCGCCTGTTCGCCCCGAAGAAGGGTTGATAAACCGCTCATGGCCAAACGTCTGGACCTCAAGAACGTCGACATCTACTACGGGTCTTTTCACGCCGTCGCCGATGTGACCCTGGCGGTTCCGCCGCGCAGCGTCACGGCTTTCATCGGTCCCTCCGGCTGTGGCAAGTCCACCGTGTTGCGCACGCTCAACCGGATGCACGAGGTGATCCCGGGTGCCCGCGTCGAGGGCTCGGTGCTGCTCGACGGCGAGGACATCTACCGTCCCGGCGTCGACCCGGTGGCGGTGCGCAAGACCATCGGCATGGTTTTCCAGCGGCCGAATCCCTTCCCCACCATGTCCGTTCGGGACAACGTCGTCGCCGGACTGCGACTGCAGGGGGTGCGCAACCGCAAACTCCTGGACGAGACCGCCGAGCGTTCGCTGCGCAGTGCCAATCTCTGGAACGAGGTCAAGGACCGCCTGGAAAAACCCGGTGGCGGGCTCTCCGGCGGTCAGCAGCAGCGGCTGTGCATCGCCCGCGCGATCGCCGTGCAACCCGACGTGCTGCTGATGGACGAGCCGTGCTCGGCGCTGGACCCGATCTCGACGCTGGCCATCGAGGATCTCATCTCGGAGTTGAAGCGCGACTTCACCATCGTCATCGTGACCCACAACATGCAGCAGGCCGCCCGGGTCAGTGACCAGACCGCGTTCTTCAACCTGGAGGCGGCGGGCAAGCCCGGACGGCTGATCGAGGTCGACGACACCGGGAAGATCTTCTCCAACCCCGGCCAGAAGGCGACCGAGGACTACATCTCGGGCAGGTTCGGCTGAGCCGCAACCGATTCGGCGACCTCTTCCTCGGCGGGCAGTTGCCCGGTCACCTGGAATATCACCCGCCGGGAGATCTCCACGGCATGGTCGGCGAAGCGCTCGTAGAACCGGCCCAGTAACGTCACGTCGACCGCGGCGGCAACACCGTGCTTCCATTCGCGGTCCATCATCACGCTGAACAGATGCCGGTGCAGGTCGTCCATCGCGTCGTCGTCCTCGCGGATTCGCTTGGCCTCCTCGGGATCCCGCGACAGCAGCACGTCGCGGGCGCTGGTGGCCAGATCGACCGCAAGCCGGCCCATCTCGGCGAAGTAGCCGTTGACCTCCTCGGGCAGGGCGTGCTGGGGATGGCGCCGACGCGCGATCTTGGCGACGTGCAGGGCCAGCGCACCCATGCGCTCCACATCGGCGACGATCTGAATGGAACTGACGATCGCCCGCAGGTCCCCGGCCACCGGGGCCTGCAACGCCAGCAGCACGAACGCCGTCTCCTCGGCCCGCGCGCTGGTCTGGGTGATCTGCTCGTGGTCGCCGATCACCTGCTCGGCAAGAACCAGATCGGCCTGAAGCAGGGCCTGGGTCGCGCGTTCCATGGCGATCCCGGCCAGCCGGCACATCTCCGCCAGCTCGGCGTTGAGTGCATCCAGCTTCTCGTGATACGCGGTGCGCATCAGGCAAGCCTACTTGCGGATCGGCGGCGGGTCCCTGCGGGCGGTCCGACGGGCGGTGAATCCCGGCTACTCGCAGCGAACGTCCGCGCCGTTGATCACGGTGAGGTCCGACGGGAGCTTGGTGGGAGTGCTTCCGCCGGCGTGGATGACGTCGATGCTCAGGGAGGTTCCGCTGGCCTGCGGATACTTCACCGAGGAGAAGTCCGGGCCGAGCACGACCTGAACCAGCTCGCCCAGGCCGCTGATCCGCTCGATGCGCGCTCCCGGCAAGGTGGCGGCCACCGTGGCGGCGGCCTGTTCGTTGCCCAGCGAGTAGTAGACGGTGGTCGTGGTGACGCTGCTCCAGTCCGACTGGTAGTCCGGCTCCCACACGTCGAATCCGTAGCTGTCGAATTCGTCGGTGGCGGTGGTGGCCAGGCCGCCGATGTCGGTGGCGTTGGCCACCTGGACGGTGACGTCGCGAGGGTCGGCCGCCACCGCCTTGACCTGTTCGGTGGTGGTCACGGTGGTGTCGATGGTTTCGGTGGCGGTCGACTCATCGGCCGTTGCCTCGCTGGACGTCGACTCCTCGGCGGTGCCGCTGGCAGTGGTGCGGGTGGTCGTCGGTCGCGGCACCAGGGTCTCGTTCAGGTCGTTCTCGCCGGGCAGGGCACTGTCGTCGATGATCGCGTCGAACAGTGCCCGCACGTCCTCGGTGCGGGGGATCTCGTTGCCCTCCTCGTCGGCCTTCCCGGTCGTCGGGATGGTGACGAAGGTGATCCGGCCGGCGTTGATGCCCTGCAGCGACTGCCCGAGCCGGACCAGATCGCGGGTCTGCACGTTGTCGACGAAGCTGTCGTCGATGAAGGTGTTGACCACCTCGTCGAGCCGGTCGATGTCGAACAGGGTCTCCGAGGAGATCATCGAACGCAGCAGCGAGGACAGGAACAGCTGCTGACGCTTGATGCGGCCGTAGTCGCCGTTGTCCTCGGTGGCGATCGAACGGGCCCGCACATAGTTCAGCGCGGTGTGGCCGTCCAGTTTCTGGCGTCCCGCCGTCGCCAGCACCGTGCCCAACTCGGCGTCCTCCAGAGGAGTCGTGCTGCACACCTCGACCCCGCCGACGGCGTCGACCATCCGCTCGAACCCGGCGAAGTCGACCGCCATGAACCGGTTGATGGCCAGCCCGGAGATCTTCTGGATCACCTTCACTAGGCACTTGGGACCACCCAGCGCGTAGGCGGAATTGAGCTTGGTGGTGGTGGGCCTTTCGTTGTCGCTCCACTCGCCGGTGTTGCGGTCATACACCGGTCCGTACTTGCCGGTTTCGGGGTCCCAGGCCTGGCAGTTCATCGGGGTGATGGCCAGGTCGCGGGGGAAGGACACCGCGACCACCCGTTTGCGGTTGGCCGGGATGTTGACCAGCATGATGGTGTCCGAGCGGGCGCCTTCCACGTAGCTGGTGTCGCCGGCGCCCATCTCGCCGTTGGCGCCCAGCCGGCTGTCGACGCCGACGATCAGGAAGTTCTCGTCGCCGGACTGGGCGTTGGGGTCGCGGATGTCGCTGGAGTTCGGGTCCAGCGCCGCGATGGTGTTGAGCAGTTTGTTCTTGGCGGACTGCCACTGCCAGGCCGCGCCGGTGACGGCCAGCGCGGCGACGGCGATCAGTGCGGCGACGGCGCGGGCCAACAGCAGCGCCGGGCGCCGGCGGGGGCCGGGCGCCACCGGCGGGAGGGCACCGGTCGCCGGCGGCGGTGGTGGCGCCGCACCGCGGTGGTCCGCCGCCGGCGGACGGGTCCGCGCCAGTCTCGCCAGATCGGGGATCTCGTCGGGGACGGCGATCGGGACGGTGGCGTCCTCGGCGGCGGCGGTGACGTCCACGCTGCGCCGGGTGACCGGGCTGACCCGGCTGCTGCCGGTGACCCTCGCGATCAGGTCGGCGACGGCGATGCCCTCGCTGTGGGTTCCGGTGGGCCTGGAGCGGGCCCGGGTGCGTTCCCACGGCGCCCGGCCGCGCTGCCGGTCCTCGTCGCCGTCCCGGTCCGGAGTGGCGTCCCCGCCGTCACTCATCTACCAGCCTCCGGCTTACGTGGGTTTTGTCGGCGCGCCGTCGCGCTCACTTCCGGTTCAGGACCTGGGTCACGGCCGATTCGTGATGCTACTGACCCAACCTGAGAGGCTGCTAGCCCCGTTGGTGCGCAGGATGGTGACATCGGGGTCTCGATTCAGCCACCGGAATTCATCAGGTCGGCGCCGGCCGGCACGGTGCAGTCCTCGGGGTCGTCCAGCCACCCCTCGGGAAGGCTGACCGCGGCGGCCGAGCCCTGCCTGCCCCGGGGCCCCCGGCCGGCGGGCGGGAAGGGGACGGCGGGGTCCAACTGACCCAGCAGGCGGTCGAGTTCGTCGTAGCTGTGCACCAGGGCCAGTGCGCGGCGCAGGTCGGAGCCGGCCGGGAAGCCGTGCAGATACCAGGCGATGTGCTTGCGGAGGTCGCGCATGCCCTTGTCCTGGCCGAAGTGCTCCGCCAGCAGGGTGGCGTGCCGGCGGATGATGTCGGCCACCTCGCCGAGGGTCGGCGGGGCCGGCGGGTGGATGCCGTTGAAGGCCGCCGACAGTTCGGCGAACAGCCAGGGCCGGCCCAGGCAGCCGCGGCCGATGACCACGCCGTCGCAGCCGGTGGCGGCCATCATGGCGCAGGCGTCGGCGGCTTCGAATATGTCGCCGTTGCCCAGCACCGGGATCGAGGTCACGGCCTGCTTGAGTTCGCCGATGCTGCTCCAGTCGGCCGAGCCCGAGTAGCGCTGTGCGGCGGTCCGGGCGTGCAGCGCGACGGCCGCGGCGCCCTCCTGCTCGGCGATCCGGCCCGCGTCGAGGAAGGTGTGGTGGTCGTCGTCGATGCCGATCCGGAACTTCACCGTCACCGGGATGGCCGTGCCCTCGGCGGCGCGGACGGCGGCGGCGACGATCCGGCCGAAGAGACGGCGTTTGTAGGGCAGGGCGGCCCCGCCGCCGCGCCGGGTGATCTTGGGCACCGGGCAGCCGAAGTTGATGTCGATGTGATCGGCGAGGTCCTCGTCGACGATCATCCTGGCCGCCTGGTAGGTGGTGGCCGGGTCGACGGTGTAGAGCTGCAGTGAGCGCGGCGACTCGTCGGGTCCGAACGTCGTCATGTGGACGGTGACGGGGTGGCGCTCGACGAGGGCGCGGGCGGTGACCATCTCGCAGACGTAGAGCCCGCTGACGGTGCCGGCCCTGGCGATCTCCAGTTCGCGGCACAGGGTCCGGAAGGCCACGTTGGTCACCCCGGCCATGGGCGCCAAGACAACCGGGCTGCGGAGGGCCAGCGACCCGATCCGCAGCCCGGTCGACCGGTGCTGTGGTGCCGCGGTTATGTGGCCGCCCCAGCCAGTGCGGCCTTCGCGGCGCGTTTCTCGGCGAGCTTGGCGTCGCGCTCGAGCTTGCGCTCCTTGGCCTCCTCGAACTTCACGCAGGTCTCCTCGAGTTCGGAGATGAGCGTGCCGAGTTCGTCGCGCAGCCGGGCGCCCTCGCCGGTGAAGTCCTCGCGCTCGAAGATCCGCCACTTCTTCAGCACCGGCATCACCACGTCGTCGAGGTGGATGCGCGGGTCGTAGACCCCGCCCATCGCGATCACGACGGCCTTGCGGCGGAACTCGGGCACGGTGAAGCCGGGCATCTTGAAGTTCTTCAGGATCCGGTAGAGCGACTCCATCGCCATGTTGGGGGCGATGTCCAGGCCGGCGGCGCTGACGTCGCGGTAGAAGATCATGTGCAGGTTCTCGTCGTTGGAGATCCGCGCCAGCAGCTGCTCGGCGACCGGGTCGTTGCAGGCCTTGCCGGTGTTGCGGTGCGAGACCCGGGTGGCCAGCTCCTGGAAGCTGACGTACATCACCGAGTCGAACAGGGTGTCGGCGAACAGGTCGCCCTGCTGGTTCTGGCCGGGGGAGAAGCCGCGGGTCATCTGCTCGACCCGCAACTCCTCGAGCTCGACCGGGTCGGCGTTGCGGGTCACCACCAGGTAGTCGCGGATGGAGATGCCGTGGCGGTTCTCCTCGGCGGTCCACCGGTTGACCCAGTAGCCCCAGGGCCCGTCCATGGAGAAGTTCATCGCGATCTCGCGGTGGTAGGCCGGCAGGTTGTCCTCGGTCAGCAGGTTCTGCACCAGGGCGGTGCGGGCCACCTCGGAGAGCTTGGCCTGATCGGGATCCCAGTCCTGGCCGCCCAGGGCGTAGTAGTTCTTGCCCTCCTGCCACGGGATGTAGTCGTGGGGGTTCCACTCCTTGGTCATCGACATGTGGCGGTTGATCAGCTTCTCGGCGACGGGCTCGAGCTCGCGCAGCAGTTCGAGATTGCTCAACTCCTGGGACATGGGTCCTCCGGTATCTGTACCTCGTGGTTGCATCAATATATCTGTGTCGGGCGGTGACATTCAAGTTTGGTGGGGGCGGCGACGATGTTTCTGCGGCTTGGTGCGGTCTTGACGGGGCGCGGTATGATTTGGACAGGTCTACACTCGGAAAGAAGCTTTTACTGTGAAGAAGTCCTGGGCGAGTCGAGGTATCGGCGCGCTATGCAGCGCCGTCATCGCCGTGACGGCTACTAGCCCGGGTGTGGCAGGCGCCGTTAACGAGTACGAGGGCATGACCTACCAACAATTGTCTGATCGGCTGGATGGCCGCAGTGTCAATCTGAGGATCACGTCTCGGATTGGGGAGTATCTGCCAACCGAAGAGTGCATCATCACGGGGTCCCGAACGAATAGCACAACCCGCACAATTCAGGTCGACCTGAACTGCAGTGCTCCGAGCGCAGCCTCAGGACATCCCGGCAATTCGGTGACTTCACCCGAAGGTGCACAAGACAAGGCAAAACGAGTCACAGCGATAAGGCTCAGCAAAGACTTTGTGAACGCGACTGCCGCTGGCGAGACGCCGTGGTGCGAAACAAACGCAGACAGGTGTCGAACGCTATGCGAGGAAGACGTGGGTTGCTCTGACGAGTTGATGTCATACCTAGGTCTGTAGGGGCAGTTTCGCGTTCGGCATGTCTTTGTGCCCTCCCACAGGCGATTTATAAAGTAGTGACATTCTGGATCTGTCTACTGAACACCCCCCGTGAACCGACACGTGAACCGGCACGTGAATCGACACGTGAATCGACAGCCCATCACCCTGACCGCCAAAACGGCCTGATACCTCTGCTCCGCCTCGCTGATCTCCCTCATGGACGGTGAGTGACGCCCCTCTGTGTCAAGAGCGGCTGATAACAGGTCAGGTTGGGTTTGCAGGCCTGGGAATTGACGTGTCTGAAGTGCCGGTGTCGGGGTGTCAGTCGGCCGCGTGAGACGATAGGGTGCCGCCCCCGATCTGCCCTCACAGCTAATGGAACAAGTTGTCAAGCATGATCCGAAACAACTCTCAGGCATCAGCCGAAGACGAAATGGCAGGTATCAACCGAAGTAATACAACCGGTGAGTGCCCCTGTTCAGAGCGAACCGCAATAGATCCCCATCAATGTGGACATCACAACGGGCCCCGCCGAGGTGAAATGCTTTGCCACGGCCCGGAACTCCGCCCGCATGCTGCGGTGCAGCCGCTCGATCTTGCCGGTGGTGGTCGGACTGCGCGGCACCGCAGCCTGCGGGCGGAGTTCCGGGCCGTGGCAAAGCATTTCACCGCGGCGGGGCCCGTTGTGATGTCCACATTGATGGGG
>NZ_JBJTJF010000083.1:0-18246 GCF_046095365.1 Mycobacterium sp. | reverse complement strand
CTGACCCGGTGCACCCACACCGCCTGCAGGCCCGGGTAGCACAGGACGACCTCCAGAGTGGACCGTGCCGCGGGATCCTCTTTCCTGACCCGGCGGATGTCGCAGCGGATCGCCGACAGCACGGTCAGTCCGCCAGGCCCGCGAACAACGCGGTGCTCAGATACCGTTCGCCGAAGCTGGGAAGGACCACCACGATGAGCTTGCCGGCGTTCTCCGGCCGCTTCGCCACCTCCACCGCGGCCCACGTCGCCGCGCCGGAGGAGATGCCCACCAGCAGGCCCTCCTCCTTGGCCAGGCGCCGTGCCATGTCGAAAGACTCGTCGTTGCCGACGCCGATGATCTCGTCCACCACGTCGGAGTCGAGTACCGGCGGGACGAAGCCCGCGCCGATGCCCTGAATCGGATGCGGCCCCTTCTGCCCGCCGGACAGCACCGGGGAAGCCGCCGGTTCGACGGCGATCAATTGCGCCGAAGGCTTGCGCTCTTTGATGACCTCGCCGACTCCGGTGATGGTCCCGCCGGTGCCGACTCCGGCGACGACGATGTCGACCGTGCCGTCGGTGTCGCGCCAGATCTCCTCCGCGGTGGTCGCGCGGTGGACCGCCGGGTTCGCCGGGTTCTCGAACTGCTGCGGTATGAAGTACCGCTGGTCTGTCTTTGCCAGTTCCTCGGCCTTGGCGATGGCGCCCGGCATACCTTCCGGGCCTGGTGTCAGGATCAGCTCAGCCCCATAGGCGCGCAGCAGAATCCGGCGTTCCAGGCTCATCGTCTCGGGCATCGTGAGCACGCACTTGTAGCCGCGGGCCGCGCAGACCATCGCTAGCGCAATCCCGGTGTTACCGCTTGTGGGCTCCAGGATGACGGTGTCGGGTCCCAGCAGACCGGCCTGTTCGGCGGCGTCGATCATCGCCACCCCGATCCGGTCTTTGACGCTGCCCGCCGGGTTGAAGGACTCCAGCTTGGCCACCACTTCGGCGCCGGCCCCGTCGGTCACCCGGCGCAGCCGGACCAGCGGAGTGCTACCGGTCAGTTCGGTGATGTCCTCGGCGATTCTGCTCATGCGCCCGCTCTGTTCCGTTCAGCTATCCGCCGCACCCGTGGCGGCTGTTCGGATCGTCAAGGGTCGGCTGCCCGGGGGACAGACTCCCATCGGCGATTCGCCGCACGGCGGCCAGGAAGGTGTCGATCTCATCGAAGGTGTTGTAGAAGGCGAACGAGGGACGGACGGTCATTTCCAGGCCCATCCGGCGCAGGATCGGCTGCGCGCAGTGGTGTCCGGCCCGCACCGCGATCCCCTCGGAGTTCAGTGCCTTGCCCACCTCGATGGAGTCGTGACCGGCCAGCACGAAGGACAGCACGCTGGCCTTGTGGTCGGCGGTGCCGACGATGCGCACGCCCGGGATGGCGGCCAGTCGCGGCGTGGCGTACTCCAGCAGAGCGTGTTCGTATTCAGCGATCCGCTCGACGCCGACCTTCTCGACGTAACGCAGGGCCTCACCGAGGCCGACGGCGTCGGCGATATTGCCGGTACCCGCCTCGAACTTGTTGGGCAAACCCTGGTAGATGGCACGCTCGGTGGTGACGTCGGCGATCATGTTGCCTCCGCCCTGCCACGGGGGGGTCTCGGCGAGGACCTCCTCGGTGCCGTACAGCACGCCGATCCCCGTCGGGCCGAAGATCTTGTGCCCGGAGAAGACGAAGAAGTCCGCGCCGCAGCCGGCCACGTCGATCGGCACGTGGGGGACTGACTGGGCGCCGTCGATCAGGACGCGGGCGCCGTAGCGGTGTCCCATGGCGACGATGTCGTGTACCGGGTTGACCGTGCCCAGTGCATTGGAGAGGTGGGTTGCCGAGACGAATTTCGTGCGTGGGCCGAGCAGATCCTCGAACCGGTCCAGCAGCAGGTTGCCGGCATCGTCGACCGGGGCGAATTTCAGGACCGCGCCGGTCTGCGCGGCGATCATCTGCCAGGGGACGATGTTCGCGTGGTGCTCGAGAATGGTGACGACGATCTCGTCACCGGGGCGCAGGTGCTTGGCGCCCCACGACTTCGCCACCAGGTTGATGGCCTCGGTGGTGCCGCGCACGAAGATGACCTGTTCGGACTTCGGGGCCCCGATGAACCTGCGGACCGTCTCGCGGGCCTCCTCGTAGGCGTCGGTGGCCCGAGCCGCCAGTTCGTGAGCCGCGCGGTGGATGTTGGAGTTCTCGTGGGCGTAGAAGTAGGCGATCCGGTCGATGACCGCCTGCGGTTTCTGGGTCGTGGCGGCGTTGTCGAACCAGATCAGCGGGTGGCCGTTGACGGTCTCGCGCAGGATCGGGAAGTCGGCGCGCAGCCGGTGAACGTCGAAGACCTCGTGCGAGTCGGGCAGCTGTGGAACAGGGCTCCCGAAACCGTTAACCGGGGCGAACGCCGAGGTGAAGTAGTACTTCGCCTCGTCACTCGTCACCGGTGCCGCCGGCAGCGCCGGTGAGTCGAAGCTCGGCGTCGTCGGGAAGCCCAGGTGCGGCAGTGCCGGAACCTCGAGCGGGAAGCCGGGGATGGCGAACGAGCTGAGCGACGGCGACGCCGGCCCCGCCCGCGTCGCGCCCGCCAGGACGCCGGGCAGCGTCGGCACGATACCGGCGGGGACGGCGACGTCGGGCAGTGCCGAGGCCGCGGTCGAGGTGTCCGGCATTTCGCCGCGCGGCGCCACCGGAACCATCTGCGGCGGAATGAAATCCGGGCCCGGGCTCACCGGCTGGGGGACGACGACGTCGGCCGATGACGGCAGCGCGCCCGCCGGGACGCCGACCGGCGCGACACCCAGGGCGGTCGTGCCGAACCCGGTGGCGGCGGTGACGTCGGGCACCGAACCCCGCGGCGCCAGCGGAACCGTCTGCGGCGGGGTGTCGTTACCCGGCCCCCCGAACATCTGCGTGGCCAGCGCCGCGAGCTCAGCCTCGCTGAACGGAAGCTCGTCGCTCACTTGTAGGTGTGGTAGTTGTCGACGGCCGCTCCCTCGAGCACGGCCAGGGCGTCATCGGTGAGCACCGCCAGCGACGAGTACAGCGTCACCAGGTAGGACGCGATCCCCGACCGGTTGATGCCGGTGAACCGCACCGACAGGCCCGGAGCCTGCTCGCCGGCCAGCCCCGGCTGGTATAGGGCGACGACGCCCTGGCGCTCCTCACCGGTGCGCACCAGGATGAACTTGGTCTTGCCCTTCTCCACGGGCACCTTGTCGGTGGGGATGATGGGGATGCCGCGCCAGGTGATGAACTGCGCGCCGAACAGGTTGACGACCACCGGCGGTACGCCGCGGTAGGTGCACTCGCGTCCGAACGCGGCCACTCCCAGCGGGTGGGTGAGGAAGAAGGCCGGCGTCTTCCACACCTTGGTCAGCAGCGCATCGAGGTCGTCCGGTGTCGGAGCGCCGGCGAGGGTCTTGATGGTCTGTTCCGGCGTGACCTGGGAGAGCAGTCCGTACTCGGGGTTGTTGACGAGCTCCGACTCCTGGCGCTCCTTGATGGTCTCCACCGTCAGCCGAAGCTGCTGGGCGACCTGGTCGTGCGGGCTGGAGTAGAGGTCCGACACCCGGGTGTGGACGTCGAGCAGGGTGGAGATCGCGCGCAGCGTCACCTCGCGGGGGCTGGTCTGGTAGTCGACGTAGGTCTGCGGCAGCGGGTCTTCGATGTTCTCCCCGCCGATCTCGGCGTGGATCGCGACCCGCTCGGGGTTCACCACCCGGTTGACCCGGTAGATGCCGGCCTCGACGGGAACCCAGCTCAGCAGATGCAGGAGGAACCGCGGGGTGATGGTCTCCAGTTGCGGCACCGTCTTGGTGGCATTGGCCAACTGCCTCGCCGCGAGAGCACCGAGCGCCTGTGATTCGTTCTGGGCGGCCGCCATCTGTTCCTCCATGTTTTCGAATTGACCCCAGCATCATGAGGGTTTCTGCCCGGATTGGGGAGGTTTGAATCAGGGGTGATGTAAATACCGGCCGCCCGCGCGTGGTCTTGTATGGTTTGGCGATGCACCAGCAAACGTCGCCGCGCTCAGACTCCTCGCGCTGCAATGTGCATTCCTGTTGTCGTTGAATCGCTGACGCCGTAAATCCTGGCGCTCGGCCGGCACCCCTGGCTACCCGCGCCGTCCAACACGACCGAACAGAGATCAATCGATGACTGCCCTGCCCGTGCTGGCCCCGGCGCCGCCGCGACTCGCGGTGCGGCGGCGCATACAGCCCAGCCCCGGAGTCGACGTCTCGCGCATGACCCGCTACCGGGGTGGGACCTACTCGCACACCGTGGACACCATCTTCTTCACCGACGGGTCCTGCGCGCACACCGATTTGATCCGGCTCAACCCGAACATCGAGGCCTACTCGCTGGACTTCGGCGGGCGGGCCCCGACCCGGCCGTCGCGATATGCCGCAGACACCTGGGCGGCGGTACCGCAACTGCAGACGCGGGACCACGAGGCCGAGGTGGACTGGATCATCCGCAACTCCTACCCGACTCTGCCGACAACGGTCCTCAGCGCTCGGCTTCGGGCGGCCGGCTATCCGCTGGGCAATCGCAACATCGCCGACCACGAGGCGATCGCCGGCACCCAGGCGGCGATTTGGAGACTGACCAACGGACTCGAGCTCGACGACCGTCCCTTGGACGTCCCGATCCGCGTCGAATCGCAACAGCATTGCATCACAGTCGAATTCGATGGCGATCGGCAATTGAGTGGCTTCGTGGCAGAGGTGTCGACGGTGACCGGAGCGGCACTGAGGTTGCAGAAGTCGCTCGGCGGCGAGATGTGGGCCGACGTCGCGGCGTCCACGGTGACGGTTCCGCCGGGAGGTGGCCGGGTGGCCCGGTCTCTCGGCGTCGGGAGCACGGTCTCCGACAGCCGGCCCGGTGAGCGGGACGGCGGGCATCACAGCTATCGCCTGCTCGTCGACGGTGAGGCGACCGTCGACAACGTGAGCTTCGATCTCGACGGGTCGAAGCGCTACCGGAACTCCGAGTTCGTGGTCCATCTCTACGCATACCTGCTCGCGGGCGCGCGCGCCGCCCGGGAAGCCGCCGTCACACCCTCGCTGCTGGTCGACGACGCCACCGTGGACGGCAACCTCGTCGGGCCGCTGCGGCTGGTGACCACCGACGCCGCCACCGTCAGCGCATCGGGCCGGACTCGGGTCGTCAGCGGCGGCGTGGCCGAGGCCTCGGCGCTGATCCGGCCGCGCGAGGAGTTCTATCTGCGCACCAGGCGGGGCACTGCCGGGGTCACCCTCACTGTTGAGGTGCCCGGCGAGGCAACCGGTTTCGGGGGGCGGGTGCTCACCGGCGTGGTGTGCGACGAGGCGGGCGGGCACTGCACCCCTCTGGCCCTCGCGGTGCCCACCCAGCTGGTCGTCCAGTTCGACGTCGACTGGACCACGGTGTGAGGCTTGCGGCGCGCGTCGGCGCGCTGCTGTCACTGCTGCTGGCGCTGGCGCTGACGTTCCCCGTCAACGCCGGCGCCGACCAGTGTTCGCCGCCCGGTGAGCAGTCGGCCAGTGCGCTGCCGACGAACCTGGCCGCCGCCGCGGCGGGGCCGGGGGAGGACAAGTACACCACCGCGAACACCGAGCCGCTGACCGCCGTGAAGACCGATGCGCTGCGGCTGATCACCCCTGGGACGCTGACGGTCGGCACGCTGTCGGATGCGCCGCCGAGTGTCTGTATCAACTCCCAGGGACAGTTCACCGGATTCGACAACGAAGTCCTGCGTGCGGTCGCCGAGAAGATCGGTTTGAAGATCAAGTTCGTCGGCACCGATTTCTCCGGCCTGCTGGCCCAGGTCGCCAGCCGGCGTTTCGACGCCGGCTCGTCGTCGATCACCACCACCGAGGCGCGCAGGCGCACAGTCGGATTCACCAACGGTTATGACTTCGGCTACTTCTCGCTGGTGGTGCCCGCGGGGTCGTCGATCACCGGATTCGACCAGCTGGGCCCGGGACAACGAGTCGGCGTCGTGCAGGGCACGGTGCAGGAGGCCTACGTCGTCGACACCCTCGGTCTGCAGCCGGTGAAGTTCCCGGACTACAACACCGTGTATGCGAGCCTGAAGAGCAAACAGGTCGACGCCTGGGTCGCCCCCTCGCAGCAGGCCCAGGGCACGGTGCGTCCGGGTGACCCGGCGGTGATCGTCGAGAACACCTTCAGCCTGGACAACTTCGTCGCCTACGCGGTGGCCAAGGAGAACCAGCCGCTGATCGACGCCCTCAATGCGGGCCTGGACGCCGTGATCGCCGACGGCACCTGGTCGCGGCTGTACTCCGACTGGGTGCCGCGGGCGCTGCCGCCGGGCTGGAAGCCGGGTTCGAAGGCCGCGCCGCTGCCGAAGCTTCCCGACTTCACCGCCATAGCGGCCAGCGCGGCCCCGGCGGCCGCCGCACCGGTCGTCGGCAACAAATCGGTGTTCACCCAGCTTCGGGAATCCTTCCTGGACTGGGATCTGTACAAGAAGGCCATCCCGGACCTGCTCAAGACCGGCCTGCCCAACACCCTGATCCTGACGTTCTGCGCGAGCGTCATCGGCCTCGGTCTGGGCCTGCTGCTGGCGGTCGCGGGGATCTCCCGGTCGGCGTGGCTGCGGGTGCCCGCGCGGATCTACACCGATATCTTCCGGGGCCTGCCCGAGGTGGTGATCATCCTGATCATCGGGCTGGGCATCGGTCCGCTCGTCGGACCCCTCACCGGGAACAACCCGTATCCGCTCGGCATCGCCGCGCTCGGTCTGATGGCGGCCGCCTACATCGGCGAGATCCTGCGGTCGGGCATCCAGAGCGTCGACCCCGGTCAGTTGGAGGCCTCCCGCGCGCTGGGATTCAGTTACCCGTCGTCGATGCGACTGGTGGTCGTGCCGCAGGGGGTGCGCCGGGTGTTGCCGGCCCTGATGAACCAGTTCATCTCGCTGCTGAAGGCGTCCTCACTGGTGTACTTCCTCGGACTGGTTGCAAGCCAGCGCGAACTGTTCCAGGTCGGCCGTGACCTCAACGCCCAGACCGGGAATCTCTCACCGCTGGTCGCCGCGGGACTGTTCTATCTGGCCCTCACCGTCCCGCTCACCCATCTGGTCAACCGTATCGACGAGCGGCTGCGTCGCGGCAAGCCGCCCGAGGAGGACGAAACCGTGCCCCCGGCGGCAGCCCAGGAGATGGTGTGAGCACCGGGGATCGCGCCCGTCCCGCGTCGGTGTCGTTGGGGGCGCGCGACATTCACCTGTCGTTCGGCTCCAACGCCGTGCTGAACGGGGTGAACCTCGACGTTCCGGCGGGCACGACCGCGGCGATCATCGGGCCGTCCGGTTCCGGCAAGTCCACGCTGCTGCGCAGCCTCAACCGGCTCTACGAGCCCGACCGCGGCGACATCCTCCTCGACGGGCGGTCGGTGCTCGATGACGATCCCGACAAGCTGCGCCAGCGAATCGGCATGGTGTTCCAGCACTTCAACCTTTTCCCGCACAAGACCGTGCTCGACAACGTCACGCTGGCGCCACGCAGGATCCGGGGCCTGCCGGCCGACGAGGCCCGCGAGCTCGCGCTCGACCAGCTCGAGCGGGTCGGGTTGCGGCACAAAGCCGATGTCCGGCCCGCGACGCTCTCAGGCGGGCAGCAGCAGCGGGTCGCGATCGCCAGAGCGCTTGCCATGGAGCCCGAGGTGATGTTCTTCGACGAGGCCACCTCGGCGCTGGATCCCGAACTGGTCAAGGGGATACTCGGGCTGATCGCCGAACTCGGCGCCGACGGGATGACGATGGTCGCGGTCACCCACGAAATGGGTTTCGCCCGGTCCTCGGCCGACTCCGTGGTCTTCATGGACCACGGCGTGGTGCTCGAGTCGGGTCCGCCGGAGCAGATCTTCACCGCGGCCGAGACCGAACGGCTGCAGCGCTTCCTGTCGCAGGTGCTCTAGCCGGCCGTCTCAGATCGCCGAGTGCAGCGGCGGCGGCGTCCCGTGCAGCAGGGCCCGGCCGATGTGCTGGTACTTCCACCGGATCGGGTCGTGAACGGTGTGCGTGCGCGCGTTGCGCCAGAAGTGGCTGAGGTTGAGATCGACTGCGGTGCTGCGTGTTCCGCCGAGTTCGAACAACGCACTCGAGACCTCCGTCGAGGCCTTGTCCGCCAGCGTCTTGGCCGTCGCCACGGCGAGCGAGGCCTCGGCGGCCTGCTCGGCGCTGTGACCGGCGTGCATCACGGTGTCCAGGGCGGATCCGGCGACTCCGAAGGCGGCCTCGGCCGCCGCGACCGTCACGGCCAGCTCGCCGAACCGCTGAATGAGCAGCGGGTCGTCGATCGCCCGTGTAACGCCGGCCTCGAACCAGGGCCGGCTCTTCTCCCGGACGAATGCCGCGGCGGCCTCCAGCGCCCCCCGGGCGATGCCGAGGTCGATGGCGGCATGCATCAGCTGGGCGAAGGCGCCGTAACCCGTCGGCGCGTTCACCGCGGCGGCCCGCGCGATCACGTGGGCACCGTCGACCGTCACCCCGTCGAAGACGATCGTGCCGCTGGCGGTGGTCCGCTGCCCCAGCGCGTCCCAGTCGTCGAGGATCTTCACCCCCGGGGTGTCGGCGGGCAGAAAGGCGACGTACTGGCCGGCAGGCAGCCCGCTGCTGCCATCCGGATCATCCAGGACGGTCAGCACGGCAAGAACGTCGGCGAACACCGACCCCGTGCAGTAGTACTTCGTGCCGTCGACGCGGAAGCGGCCGCCGTCGACGGGGGTGAGGGTGGTGGCGACGTCCGCGGCGGTCGGGCCGTTGCGCTCGGCCTGGGCGTTGGCGATCCGCGCACCCCGCAGCAGTTGATCGCACCAGTGCGCCTTCTGATCCGGTGACCCGGCCAGTCGCAGCAGGTTGACGTAGACGAAGTGGCTGTGCGGGATCTGAGCGATGTTGGGGTCGGCGGTGGCCAGGATCCGGAACACCTCGGCGACCGCGCTGGGCGGCAGGTCGGCCCCGCCGAGTTCGGTGGGCACGGTGATCGCCAGCAGTCCGCTGGCCGAGAGCCGGTCGAGTTCGGCGAACGGCAACGCGCGGTTGCGGTCGCGGTCCGCGGCCCCCTTGGCGAAGTCTGCCGCGAGTTCGCGGGCCGACGCTATCGCGTCGGCGGTGGACAGGACCGGACAGGCATACTCCGTTGTCATTGCTGGGTTACTCCTTTTGCTCGGAGGATCGGTAGAACTCCCTCGGCGAACCAGTAGGCCTCCTCGAGGTGGGGATAGCCGGAGAGAATGAACTCGTCGAATCCCTTCGAGTGGTACTCGACGATCAGATTGGCCACCTCCTCGTGGCTGCCGACGAGAGCGGTGCCCGCGCCGCCGCGGACCAGTCCGACGCCCGCCCAGAGGTTGGGGTAGATCTCAAGCTGGTCGACCCTGCCCCCATGCAGTGCTGTCATTCGCCGCTGCCCCTCGGACTCCGAACTGCTGTTCTGCCGGGTCGCCTGCGCGATCTGCTCGGGTGACAGCTCGGCCACGAGCTTCTCCGCGACCGCCCATGCCTCGGCCGAGGTGTCACGGCTTATCGTGTGCAGACGGATGCCGTAGCGCAGTGTGCGGCCGCGCTTGTCGGCCAACTCCCGGACCCGTTCGATCTTTGCGGCCGCGGCAGCGGGTGGTTCGCCCCAGGTCAGGTAGACGTCGATGAACTCCGCGGCGATCGGCAGCGCGGCCGGGGACGATCCGCCGAAGTACAGGTCGGGCAGTGGGTCGGGTGGGGCGGACACCAGACCGTCGCGGATCCGGTAGAACTCACTGTCGAAGTCAACGGACCTGCCACTCCAGATGTCGGTCACGACACGCAGGAAATCCCCGGTGCGCGAATAGCGTTCGTCATGGCCCAGCCAGTCGCCGAAGCGCTGTTGCTCGGCGTCCTCGCCGCCGGTGACCACATTGAGCAGCAACCGGCCGTCCGAGAAGCGCTGGAACGTGGCCGCCTGTTGTGCGGCGAGCGTCGGCGGGACGAGTCCGGGCCGGAATGCGATCAGGAACTTGAGCCGTTCGGTCTCGGCGAGCAGGCTCGCGGCCGTCACCCACGCGTCCTCACACCAGGTTCCGGTGGGAGTGAGCACTCCCTCATATCCGAGTCGGTCGACCGCCCGGGCTATCTCGGCGAGGTAGCGCCGATCGGGGGCCCGGTAGCCGGGTGGCAGGGTGTGGTGCTGGGTGGCGTGTGAGGCCCCGACAATCGAACGGCTGTCACCGTTGGTCGGCAGGAACCAGAAGAACTTCGCGAACACGGGTTCCTTTCAGGCCGCGGCGGCTTTGACGGCGTGGCTGACTTCCTGGCGGAGCGTCAGGTATTCGGGAGAGCGGCGGAGTTCGTCGAAGTCCACGCTCGTTCGGGGGAAATCCACGGCGAGATCGAGCGCGATTCGGCCGGGTCGCTGGGTCAGCACGACGATGCGACTGCCGAGGAACACCGCCTCGTCGGCGCTGTGGGTGACGAAGACGGTGGTGCGGCCGGACTCCGCGCTGACATTTCGCACGTCCTCCTGAAGTCGTTCCCGGGTGAGGGCGTCCAGCGCCGCGAACGGTTCGTCCATCAACAGCAGGGCGTCGCCGGAGCGCTCGGAGGCCAGCGCACGCGCGATCGCAACGCGTTGTTGCTGCCCGCCGCTGATCTCCCAGATCTTGCGGTGGGCGATGCCGTCCAGCCCGACGCGGTCCAGCAGTTCGTCCCGGCGACCGGCTCGCTGCTCGGCCGGAACGCCGGCGTACTTCAGCGCCAACTCCACATTCCCGCCCACCGAACGCCAGGGAAAGAGCCTGGGCTGCTGGAAGACCACCCCGGCGCTCACACCCGGCGTCGGCGGGCGGCCAGAGACCAGCACCTCTCCCTGGCCGGGGCGTTCGAAGCCTGCGATCAGGCGCAGCAGCGTGCTCTTACCGCAGCCGGACGCACCGACCAGGACCAGGAATGATCCCGCGGCGACGGACAAGTCGACCGGCCCGAGAACCGGCGTCGAGGCGTAAGAGTGCCGAACATCCCTGACCTCCAGGGCGTTCCCCGACCGGTCCGCGTCGGAGTGGGCGTCGAGGACTTCACCGGGTAAGGACATCGGGCAGTCCCGTCGTGTAGAGGGCGTTCTGGAAAGTGCTCAACGGCGCCGGCGCGGGGATCTGCTTCTGGCCGGCCAGGAAATCCGAGGCGCTTTGAAGATTCGCGGCCAGGTTGCCCGGCTTGCCTTCGGTGCCGAGCCACTCCGGGGAGGCGATCTCCTCGGGGGTCAGAAACACCGCCTTCTTCAGCTGGCCCGCGACCTCATCCGGGCTCAGCGACACTTCCGAGGCGATGGCCTTGGCCGCCAGGTCCGGATCGTTCTTGATCTCGGCCAGTGCCCGAGCCTGCTGCTGGCGCCACACGTCGACGACCTTCGGGTTGTCCTTGGCGAAGCTGTTGGAGACCGCGGCCAGGTCGGCCGTCGGCTTGCCCTTGGCGGCCAGTTCCCGGCTGGTGATCAGCGTCTTGCCCGACTTCTCCAGTTGCTCCAGGGTGGGCAGCCAGGTGTACGCCGCCGCGATGTCGCCCCGGTCCCAGGCCGCCAGGATGGCCTGCGGCTGCAGGTCGATCAACTGGACGTCGCTCGGGGACAGGCCGTTCTGGGCGAGCGCCGCCAGCAGGCTGTAGTGCGCCGTGGAGGCGAACGGCGTGGCAATCCTCTTGCCTTTGAGGTCGGCGACTGCGGTGATGCCGGTTCCATCCCGCGCGACCAGCGCCTCGTTGTCGCCCGCGACGTCGAGGATGAAGGCGACGCTGTAGGGGATGTTCAACGGGGCCGACAGGCCGCGGGCTATCGGGCTTGAGCCCAGTGTTCCGAAGTCGACCTGCTTGGCGATGAAGGCGGTGTTGACGTCGGCGCCGGAGTCGAACTTCGTCCACTTGATGTTGTAGTCGGGCAGAGCCTGTTCGAGCCATTTGTTGTTCTTGACGATGAGATCACCGCTGAGCAGCGTCTGGTAGGCGATGCGGATCGTCTGCTTGGCGTTGTCCGGCTTGGAGTGGTCGATCGCGCAACCGCTCAGTGAAGTCGCCAACACGATCGCCGCAACCAGCGCATGGAACCTGTTGGCGGTCATGCCTTCCCCCTCCAGGGCACCGCACGGCGTTCCACGGCACGCAGCAGTCCGTCGATGATCAGTCCCGAGATCCCGATCGCGAAGATGCCCACCAGCACCACGGGCGTGTTGTTGTAGTTGCTCGCGTCCTTGACCAGCCCGCCGATTCCGGGGATGCCGTTGAACAACTCCGCGGCGACAACCGAGGAGTAGGCCATGCCGACCGCCAGCCGGATCCCCGTGAAGGTCTCCGGCAGCGCCGAGGGGACGACGACGTCTCTGACGACCTGCCACCTCGAGGCCCCCAGCGCGCGGGCCGCCTCGATCAGCCCGACGGGCGCGGCGACCACCGCCGCGGTGGTGGCGACCGCAGCCGGAGGCAGCGCGGCCAGCGCAAGCAGGGTGACTTTCGGGGCCTCGTCGATTCCCAGCCAGATCACCAGCAGGAAGAAGTAGGCCAGCGGGGGCAGCGCCCGCAGGAAGGTCAGCCACGGCTCGAGAATGCTGCGCACCCAGGGGATCGACCCCATCACGAGACCGAGCAACACACCGAGGGCGACCCCGACGACCACGCCGGCCAGGACCCGCCGCAGAGTCATGTACAGGTGCTCCCACAGCAGATACCCGGCGTACCCGCGGACGCCGTCATGGGTGGTGGAGACATCCAGAAACGCCCGCCACACCGTGCTCGGGAAGGGCACGAAGGTCTGGTTCCAGATCCCGCTCGCCGCGGCGCCCTGCCAGACGCCGAAGAACACCAGCACCGACAGCGCAGGCAGAACGAGCCGGCCCAGCCGGCCCCAGTCCTGCGGGACTCTGCGCTCGGATCGGGCTGCTTCGGGCAGCGCTATATCAGCGAACACGGACACGTCGCCACTGTTTCGCGCAGCCCGGCCGCGGTGAATATCTAAGATCACTGCGATCTGAAGTCGTGAGCGACGTCGTTGCAGGTCAGAGGCTTGGAGTTCGGCTCACGCGGAGTGGAATGGCCACAAGCCGTGCTAAGTTTCGAGGGTGTTCGGGTCTGGTTTCGAGGGTGTTCGGGTCTGATCAGCGCGGCTCATGTCGTCGTCTGATTCGCCGCTGCGCCTGATCCCAGATTGCCCGGTTCCTGAAGCGAAGCGATCGGCACGGCACTCCCAACCCGCCCCGACTTTCGTAGGACACACCTTGGTCACCAACCCCGGCACATCCAAAGCGGCGCCCCGCAGTCGCCGCAGTGTTCTCGCCAATGTCGTTCCGCCGGCGCTTCGCAAGCCGGAGTCCGCCGCGGCGGCGGTATTCGCCGTGGCACGACAGCACGGCCCGGTCGCGCGCGACGTCATCGCCACCACCAGTGACCTGTCCATAGCCACGGTCAACCGGCAGGTCAGCTCCCTGCTGGATGCACAGTTACTGCGGGAGCGCCCCGACCTGGCCGTGCCGGGCGCCATCGGCCGGCCCCGGATCCCGGTCGAGGTCAACCACGAGCGCTACCTGACCGTCGGCGTCCACATCGGCGCTCGCACCACCAACATCGTCGCCAGTGACCTGCTCGGCCGCACCCTCGACGCGGTGGAGACGCCAACCCCGACCGGTGGCCAGGAGGCGGCGCTGGCTTCGCTCGCGCACAGCACCCGCCGCTACCTGAGTCGTTGGCACCGGCGTCGCGCGCTGTGGATCGGCGTGGCCGTAGGCGGCGTGGTGGACAGCGTCAACGGCACCGTCGACCACCCGCGACTGGGCTGGGCGCAGGCCCCCGCCGGGCCGGTGCTGGGTGACGAACTCGGGTTGCCGGTGTCGGTGGCCTCCCACGTGGACGCGATGGCCGGCGCGGAGCTGCTGATCGGCAAGCACCCGCACGGCGGAGGTAGCAGCCTCTACATCTACGCCCGCGAGACCGTCGGCTTCGCGCAGGTGATCGACGGCGGGGTCTACACACCGGCCAGCGGACCGGGGACGATTGCCGGCCTGCCGGTCTATTCCGAGTCATTAGGTGGCACAGGGCAATTGGAGTCGACCGTCAGCGACGAAGCCATCCTCGCCGCGGCCCGCAAGCGCGGGCTGCTGCCCGCTGCCGGACCCAACTCGTCACTGCCGGTGCTGCTGCGGCTCGCCAAGGAGGGCCAGGGTCCGTCGGCGGTTGACGCGCGCGAGCTGCTCGCTGAGCGGGCGCGGATCCTCGGCGGCGCCGTGGCCCTGCTGCGCGACATGCTCAACCCCGACGAAGTGGTCGTCGGAGGCCAGGCCTTCACCGACTTCCCGGACGGCATCCGAGCGGTGCGTGCCGCTTTCGCCGAACGCTCGCTGCTGGGTGTGCGGGAGATCAGGGTGACCGGCTTCGGCGGCCGGGTGCAGGAGGCGGGCGCCGGCATCGTCTCGCTGAGCAGCATCTACGCCGACCCGCTGGGTGCGCTCCGTCGGTTGCGCGGCCGCCAGGCCGATCCGGTCGCAGGCCATCCGGCCGACTAGAAAACCGTGTAGCCCCCGTCGATCACCAGAGTCTGCCCGGTGATGTACCCAGACCCCGGGCCGGCCAGGAAGACCGCGACCGCCTCGAAATCCTCCGGGGTCCCCCAGCGCCGCAGCGGCACCCGGGGCAGGATCTTGGACTGCGCGGCCGGGGAGCTGAGCAGCCCCTCGGTCATCGCCGCCCGGGTCCAGCCCGGCACCAGCGCGTTGACGCGGATCCCGTTGCGCGCCAACTCCACCGCCAGCCCTCGTGCCATGGCCGTCAGAGCCGCCTTGGCTCCCGCGTAGTGGGTGGCGAACGCCAGTCCGTCGCTCATGGAGACGCTGCTGGTGAACACGATCGAGCCCGAACCCCGCTGCTTCATGTGCCCGGCCACCGCCCGCACGGTGTAGAACTGGCCGTCGAGGTTGACCGCCATCACCCGCCGCCACTCCTCGGTGGGCATCTGCTCGATTGGGGACGAGTGACCGGGTACTCCGGCGTTGGCGAAGCAGGAGTCGATCCGGCCGAATTCCGCCAGGGTCGCCTCGACGCCGGCGGCCACCGCGTCCTCGTCGCTGACGTCGACCCGGAACGCCGCGACCGGGGCGCCGGACCGCTCGGCGGTCAACTCCGCGACGGCGGACTCGTTGCGCTCGGCGTTGGTGCCCCAGATCGCCACCGCCGCGCCGGCCCGGCGCAGTCCGCGGGCCATGCCCAGTCCGATTCCGCTGTTGCCGCCGGTGACCAGGGCGACGTGTCCGGACAGGTCGTGCCAGGGCTTCACGGTCATCCTTCAGATCATGTCCCGGGCGCTGAGCCAGCGCATGATCGGCCAGCCGACGAACACCGGGATCCAGACCGTCAGCACCCGGTAGAGCAGCACGGCCGGGACGGCGATCGCGGTGGGCACCCCGAAGGCAGCCAGGCCGCCGATCAGCGCCGCCTCCACCGCGCCGACGCCGCCAGGGGTCGGGGCCGCCGAGGCCAGCGTCCCGCCGACCATCGTCACCACCGTGACCGTGACGAAGTTGGTGGTGCCGCCGAACGCCTGGACGCTGGCCCACAGTGTCAGCGCGGCACCGAGAGTCGTTCCGGCGCAACCCAAGACGATCAGCGCGAAGCGTTTGGGCTCGCGGACGAGTTCGACCAGGTCGCTGCCGACCTCGTTGATCTTGGGCCGCACCGCGGTCTCCAGCCAGAGCCGCAGCTTCGGTACGAACAGGAATGCGCCCACGGCGCCCAGGGCCAGACCGCCGATCAGGTAGACCAGGGTGAGCTTGGGCACGAAGTGGGACAGGTCGGCCGAGGCGCCGGCGGCGACGGAGAAGAAGATCAGCAGCGCGACGTGGGTGATCACCTGCACCGCCTGCTGCACGGCCACCGCGGCGGTGGCCCGCACCGTGCCCAGGCCCGCCTTCTGCAGGAACCGGGTGCTCAGCGCCAGGCCGCCCACACCGGCCGGAGTCGTGGTGGCGGCGAAGGTGTTGGCGAACTGCATGATCACCAGGTGCCGGAACGAGACCACCTCACCGGCGCAGGCCCACAGCCCGGCGGCCGCCCCCACATAGGTCATGGCCGAGACGAACAGGCCCAGCAGTGCCCACCACCAGTTCGCCTGACGCAGTTCGGTGAAGAAGGTGGGCACCGTGCTGATGAACGGGTAGGCGACGTAGACCAGCGCCACCAGCAGGACCAACTGAATGATCTGCTTGCGGGTGAATCGGGTGATGGTCTCGGTCTGGATGTCGGCGGCCCCGGTCTGCATCTTGACTTCGTCGCGCGCGGCCGCCAGCACGGCTTTGGGGTCGGTCAGGCTCTTGCGGATGCGGGCCGGCAGCGCCGAGCGGGTCAGCCGGCGGGAGGCGTCCAGCACGGTGTCGGTGCCCAGCACGTCGATCGCCGCGCGCACCGCTGCCCGTGCGCCGAACCGGTCGGAGGTGGTGGCCAGCAGCGCGGCGATGTCGGCCTGCAGCTGCTCCTCGGAGGCGCCGTACTCCGAACTGCCGAAGCCGCCGAACAACGCCGTCCCGGAGTCGACGGTGATCTCGCCGGCGCGCAGATCCCCGTGTGAGATCTGGTTGCGGTGCAGGACGCCGAACGACTGCCACACCGCGTCGACGACGTCCCCGTCGGTGAGGTGTTCCAGCACGGTCCCCCGTTGCGGGCTGTGGGCGAACATGGTCCAGCCGCGTTCCAGTCCGGTCAGGCTCAGGGTTGCGGTGTTGGCCACACCCAGGTCGCCGACCGCGATGGTCATCAGCGCGCGGTGCTCGACGGCCCGGTGCAGAGACATCTGCAGCGGAGCGGTCTCGTTGTCCCGCAACATAAGCCAGCGCCAGAACTGCCGTACGGCCCCGCCGCTGCGCTGGTTCGGTCCGTACAGTTCTATGACGGCCCGGTTTCCGGATTCGTCCGCGGCGGAGAGCTCCAGCGGGCCCCGCCCGCCCGGCCGGACCACGGTCAGTTCGCCGGCGACGAACCCGCGCCGTGCCAGTGCCCGCACGGCGCCCTCCAGCGGCACCTCCAGGGCCGGGGTGCCGACCAGCAGCACCACCAGCGCCCCGACGAACCATCCCACCGCCAGGCCGAGCAGCGAGCGGGCCGGCACCACCGCGCTGACCACAAGGTGGATCGGAACGAAGGCCAGCAGCAGACCCCACCACCACCTCCGCCAGCGTGCCGGCAGCCACGGGCCGGACACCGTCAGCATCGCCGCCAGCATGGCGATCCAGCGGGGGTCGTCGAGGAACTGCGACAGCATCGTCGACAGCCGCTGAGTCAGGTCGAAGTGCCACCGCGGGGCGGCGATGCCCTGGCCGCTGATCGACAGCGACAGCACCGCGATGAAACCCGCGGCCGCGTAGGCGCCGAGCATCTTCCACTGCCGTCCGGCGATCAGGGCGATCAGGATCAGGAACGGCAGAGCGACGATCGCGATGCCGTAGACGAGGTAGACGGCGTTGGACTGGGCCGGGGTGAGCACCCCGACGATCCGCGAGATCGACTTCTCCAGGCCCACCCAGTCGCTGCGGGTGATCAGCGAACTGAAGATGACGATCGCCAGGAACACCGACGCCAGCGCCAGCCGGACGATCTCGTTGGTGCGGCGGGTCAGCGGTTGCAGCAGGCTCCCCGTTACGGTGACCTCGCGTCCGTCGACTCGCACGGTTTGAACCTATCGGAGGATCAGACGAAGCCGAGGTAGCCCAGCAGCGCGGCGGCGGCCACCACGTTTTCTGCCGCAGGGTGTGCAGCGAGGCCCCCGCGAGTGCTGACAGCCCGGGGCCCGCTCAGCCGGCAGGCGGCGGCGGGACCGGTCCGGCCGGCTGGGCGATTTCCTGGCCGAATTCCTCCGGGGACTGCTGACCGAGGAGTCCTCCCCGCAGCGCCCCGTTCTGGTACATCTCGTAGATCCGGCGCAGGAACGCGATCCGGCCGGTGCCCGGCAGGTCCTGGTTCGCGCCGAGGCCGGGCGCCGGTGTCCCCTCGCCCGGCGCGGCCGGGGCGAGGTTCTGCGGCAGCAGGTAGTCGGGGGCGAAGGCGCTGAGGTCGGGGATGGCCGGCGCAGGGGCCTCGCCTGGCGCCGCCGGAACGGGATTCTGGCCCAGGATCAGGGTGCTGGTGTAGGCCGACAGGTCGGGTAGCCCGAACGGGCCCGCCGGAGCCGCACCGCTCTGCCCCAACGCGCTGCCGATGCCCGAGTTCGGCGGCGGGGGCGGGGGGTCCGGTTCGGC
>NZ_JBJTJF010000082.1:0-52465 GCF_046095365.1 Mycobacterium sp. | reverse complement strand
ACCTTCGGCGGGCTCAAGCCGGTGCACGCGCTGGCCGACTGCGGCCGCGTCGAGGTCGTCGACATCGGCCTGGATCTGCCCCGCACCGACCTGGTCGGCCTGGATGCCGGCGACGTCAGGGCCCGCTGGCCGGTGCCCGGCCCGCGCGACGACAAGTACACCCAGGGCGTCGTCGGCGTGCTGGCCGGCTCGGCGACCTATCCCGGCGCGGCGATCCTGTGCGCGGGCGCGGCGGTCGCCGCGACGTCGGGGATGGTGCGCTACGCGGGCTCCGCCGCCGCCGAGGTGGTCGCGCACTGGCCGGAGGTGGTGGCCGTCCCCGATGCCGCGGCGGCCGGCCGTGTACAGGCCTGGTGCGTCGGGCCCGGGCTGGGCGCCGACGAGACCGCCGTCACTGCGCTGATGTTCGCGCTCAACAGCGACCTCCCGGTGATCGTCGACGCGGACGGACTGAGCATCCTGGCCGAGCACCAGCATCTGCTCGCCGCCCGGGCCGCGCCGACGGTGCTCACACCGCATGCCGGGGAGTACGCCAGGTTCGGCCTCGGTCCGCCCGGCGGGGACCGGGTCGCCGCCGCCGGCCGGCTGGCCCGGACGCTGAGCGCGACGGTCCTGCTCAAGGGCAACGTCACCGTGATCGCCGAACCGTCCGGCCTGACCTACCTCAACCCCGCCGGCGGCTCGTGGGCGGCCACCGCCGGGTCCGGCGACGTGCTCTCCGGTGTCATCGGAGCCCTCCTGGCCGCCGGGCTGCCGCCCGGGGAGGCCGCCGCGATGGCGGCCTTCGTCCACGCCCGTGCCGCCAACGCCTCGGCGGCCGATCCGGGACCGCTGTCGGTGCCGACGTCGGCGTCGGGAATCCTGTCCCATATCCGAACCGCCATCGCCGCGCTGTGACCCCGAGAGAAGGACTGCCATGCCGCACGTGAAATACCGATCCCCGTCGATCGCCCCGGCCTACACCGGGCGGCTGTCCACCGACCCGATCCCCTCGCTGCGGCTGCCCGACGAGGTGATGGAGCCCGCAGCGGCCTACCGGTTCATCCACGACGAACTGATGCTCGACGGCAGTTCCCGGCTCAACCTGGCCACCTTCGTCACGACCTGGATGGACCCCGAGGCCGAGAAGCTGATGGCCGAGACCTTCGACAAGAACATGATCGACAAGGACGAGTACCCGGCCACGGCGGCGATCGAATCCCGTTGCGTGGCAATGGTCGCCGACCTCTTCCATGCCGAGAATCTGCGCGACGACGACGCCGCCAGCGCCATCGGGGTGTCCACCATCGGCTCCTCGGAGGCGGTGATGCTCGGCGGTCTGGCCCTGAAGTGGCGGTGGAAGGAACGGGTCGGCGGCAAGGACGGCAGCGGCTGGAAGAAGCGCACCCCCAACCTGGTGATGGGCTCCAACGTCCAGGTGGTGTGGGAGAAGTTCTGCAAGTACTTCGAGGTCGAACCGCGCTACCTGCCGATGGGCGAGGACCGCTACGTCATCACCCCCGAGCAGGTCGTCGCGGCGGTCGACGAGGACACCATCGGCGTGGTGGGCATCCTGGGCACCACCTACACCGGTGAGCTCGAGCCGATCGCCGAGATCTGCGCGGCACTGGACAAACTGGAGAAGAAGAGGGGGCTGGACATCCCGGTGCACGTCGACGCCGCCAGTGGCGGTTTCGTCGTGCCGTTCCTGCAGCCCGACCTCAAGTGGGACTTCCGGCTGCCCAGGGTGGTCTCGATCAACGTCAGCGGCCACAAGTACGGGCTCACCTACCCGGGACTGGGCTTCGTGGTGTGGCGCAGCTCCGAGCACCTGCCCGAGGACCTGGTGTTCCGGGTGAACTACCTCGGCGGCGACATGCCCACCTTCACCCTGAATTTCTCCCGGCCGGGCAACCAGGTCGTCGCGCAGTACTACAACTTCCTGCGTCTGGGCCGGGCCGGGTTCACCCATGTCATGCAGACGCTGTCCGGCACCGCCCGGTGGTTCTCCGACCAGCTCAGGAAGTCCAAGCATTTCGAAGTCATCTCCGACGGCTCCAAGCTGCCGGTGGTGGCGTTCCGGCTGTCCGGGGACTTCGGCTACACCGAGTTCGACGTGTCCGCGGCGCTGCGGTCCTACGGCTGGCAGGTGCCGGCCTACACCATGCCCGAGGGCGCGCAGGACATCTCAGTGCTGCGGGTGGTGGTCCGGGAAGGGTTCTCCGCAGACCTCGCCCGGTCACTGTGGGAGGACCTGCACGCCGTGCTCGACCACCTCGACGCGATCCGGCCCCAAGGTCACTTCACCCAGGAGCACTTCGCGCACTGATCCGGTCTTCTGGGACAATCGGCGGTGGTGATATGACCATGCAGACAACGCCGTTGACGCCCCCGACGCAACCGCTCGCCGCCGCCAACGGCGAAGCCCTCGTCGACCTCGGGGCGATCGCCGACAATGTGCGTGTGCTCCGGGAGCACGCCGGCCCCGCCGAGGTCATGGCGGTCGTCAAGGCCGACGGCTACGGGCACGGCGCCACCGAGGTGGCCCGCGCCGCGTTGGGCGCCGGGGTCGCCGAACTCGGCGTCGCGACCGTCGACGAGGCCCTGGCGCTGCGCCGCGACGGCATCACCGCCCCGGTGCTGGCCTGGCTGCACGCGCCCGGCACCGACTTCGCCCCGGCGCTGGGCGCCGACGTGCAGATCGGGGTCTCCTCGCAGCGACAGGTCGAGGACCTCCTCGGCGCGGTGGAGCGCACCGGGTGCGCGGCCGTGGTGACCGTCAAGGTCGACACCGGCCTGAGCCGCAACGGCGTCGGGCCCGGCGAGTTCCCCGACGTCCTGGACGCCCTGCGCCGCGCGGCCGCCGCCGGGGCCGTCCGGGTGCGCGGCATCATGTCCCACCTGGCCTGCGGGGACGAACCGGACAATCCGGTCAACGACGTTCAGGCGCAACGATTCACCGAGATGCTCGCCGAGTCGCGCCGCCGCGGTGTCGACTATGAGGTGGCGCACCTGTCCAACTCGCCGTCGGCGATGACCCGTCCCGATCTCGGATTCGACATGGTCCGACCGGGTATCGCGGTCTACGGCCTGAGCCCGGTGCCGGACCGCGGCGCGATGGGCCTGCGCCCGGCCATGACGCTGGCCTGCCCGGTGGCGATGGTCAAGCGGTTGCGCGCCGGGGAGGGGGTCTCCTACGGCCACACCTGGATCGCGCCGGCGGACACCAGCGTCGCGCTGCTGCCGATCGGCTACGCCGATGGTGTCTTCCGGGCCCTCGGCGGGCGCGTCGACGTGCTCATCAACGGCCGGCTCCGGCGCAGCGTGGGCCGGATCTGCATGGACCAGTTCGTCGTCGACCTCGGCCCCGGGGTGCCCGACGTCGCCGAGGGCGACCGCGCCGTGCTCTTCGGGCCGGGCGCCGACGGCGAGCCGACCGCCCAGGACTGGGCCGAGGCGCTCGGCACCATCCACTACGAGGTGGTCACCAGCCCGCGGGGGCGGGTGCGCCGCAGCTACCGGGGGTCCGGCGCCGATGGCCGGTAAGTCCCGCAGGTTCAGGCGCTCCCGCCGCCGCGCACGCGACCTTCCACCCGGCCCGGCCATCCCGCAGAGCGTTCCGGGCCCGGACGGGCGAGCCGGCCTGATGGCCGGGGTCGCCGGGCTCAGCGCGGTCGGGACGGCCGCGGCGGCCAAGGCGCTGCGGCAGCGCAAAGCCATCAACGACGCCTACCAGGGCGAGGATTTCGCACTGCTGGAGGCCGACCGGGGATGTGTGATCACCACCGACGACGGTGTTCCGCTGGTGGTGCGCGAGGTCGGACCGGTGACCGCGCCGCTGACGGTCGTCTTCTCGCACGGATTCTGCATGCGGATGGGGTCGTTCCACTTCCAGCGCGCGGCCCTGGCCGAGCGCTGGGGGGAACAGGTCCGGATGGTGTTCTACGACCAGCGCGGACACGGCCAGTCCGGCTCGGCGCCCTTCGGCACCTACACCGTCGAGCAACTGGGGCGTGATCTGGAAACCGTTCTGCACGTGATGGTTCCGCGCGGACCGGTGGTCCTGGTGGGCCACTCGATGGGCGGGATGACGGTGCTGTCCCACGCCCGCCAGTTCCCCGAGCGCTACGGCCGGCGCATCGTCGGAGCGGCGATCATCTCCTCGGCCGCCGAGGGAGTGGCCCGCTCGCCGCTGGGCGAGATCCTGCGCAACCCGGCCCTGGAAGCGGTCCGCTTCGCGGCCCGGTACGCGCCGAAGTTCGTGCACCGCACTCGCGGCGCCGCCCGCTCGGCGCTGCGGCCGATCCTGACGACCGCCTCCTTCGGCGACGAGGCGATCAGCCCCAGCGTCGTGCAGTTCAGCGAGGAGATGATCCACGACACCCCGATCGACACCCTGGTGGCCTTCCTGCACGCCCTGGAGGTTCACGACGAGACCGCCGCGCTGCCGGTGCTGGCCCGCATTCCCACGCTGATCGCCTGCGGCGACCGGGACATGCTCACACCCGTGCGGAACTCCGAGGACATGGCCGCCGCGCTGCCCGACTCGGTGCTGGTGATCGTGCCGGGGGCTGCGCACCTGGTGCAGATGGAGCGGCCCGAGGTCATCAACGACGCACTGGTCCGCCTGGTGGAAAGGGCAACACCGTCGCGGCTCGTCGCCTTCGCCCGGCGGCTGCGGGACCGGTGAGCGACCTTCGCCTCGACGCCGGCCGGGCGTCACTGCCCACAGCGGAGGACACCATCGCCCTCGGCGTGCGGTTCGGCCGGCAGCTGCGGGCCGGGGACGTCGTGGTGCTGTCCGGTCCGCTGGGCGCCGGGAAAACCGTTCTGGCCAAAGGGATAGCGCAGGGAATGGACGTCGAGGGCCCGGTGACGTCGCCGACCTTCGTACTGGCCCGGGTGCACCGGGCCCGCCGGCAGGGAGATCCGGCGATGATCCACGTCGACGTCTACCGGTTGCTCGGTGCCGATGTGATGGCCGAACTGGATTCGCTGGATCTCGACACCGACCTCGACCGGGCCGTGGCGGTGGTCGAGTGGGGCGAGGGGCTGGCCGAACGGCTCTCCGATCGCCACCTGTGCGTCGAGTTGGAGCGGCTGCCCGACGGCGATGTCCGCACCGCGACGTGGCAGTGGAGCTCGCCGTGAGCCGGGTCGTCCTGGCCATCGACACCTCCACGCCGGCGGTGATCGCCGGTGTGCTGCGCCGCCACGACGACGGCCGGACCGAGACCCTCGCCGAGCGTATCGCGGTGGATGTGCATGCCCACGCTGAACTTCTGACCCCGAATGTCGTTGCGGCAGTGCGTGATGCCGGACTCACGCTGGACGGGGTCGACGCGGTGGTGGTCGGATGCGGACCGGGCCCCTTCACCGGCCTGCGGGTGGGGATGGCGACGGCGGCCGCCTACGGCCACGCCCTCTCGGTCCCGGTCCACGGGGTGTGCTCCCTGGACGCCATCGGCGTGTGTACCGCCGGTGAGGTGCTGGTGGTCACCGACGCGCGCCGTCGCGAGGTGTACTGGGCCCGCTACCGCGACGGTGCGCGCATCGATGGTCCGGGGGTGGACGCCCCCGCCGAGGTTCGGGGGGCGGGCGCGGTGGCCGGTTCCCCGGCGCACTGCGCACTTTTCGACCTGCCGCGGGTGGGTCCGGATCACCCCTCGCCGGCCGGCCTGGCCGCCGCCGTCGGCGACTGGGCGAGCGACCCGGGCCCGCTGGTCCCGCTCTATCTACGCCGCCCTGATGCCAAGACGCTGGCCGAGCGGGCGGGGGTCATCCGGTGAGCGGCCCGGTGGACTACGGCGGTATGACCCGCGACGACGCCGCGCGCTGCGCCGAGCTGGAGGCGCTGCTCTTCGACGGCGACGACCCCTGGCCGGAGGCGGCGTTCGTGCGCGAACTCGCCGCCCCGCACAACCGCTACCTGGCCGCCCGGGTCGACGACAAACTCGTCGGCTACGCCGGCGTGGCCCGGCTGGGCAGGGTGGCGCCGTTCGAATACGAGATCCACACCATCGGCGTCGACCCGGCCTACCAGCGGCTGGGCATCGGGCGAGCCTTGATGACCCGGCTGCTGGAGGACGTCGGGGACGCCGCGGTGTATCTGGAGGTGCGTACCGACAACGAGCCCGCGATCACCCTCTACCAGAGCCTCGGCTTCGTCACCGTCGGTCTGCGCCGGCGCTACTACCGGGCCAGCGGCGCGGATGCCTTCACCATGCGCAGAGGGGACCGGTGATGACGCGCCGGACCGTGCTGGCCATCGAAACCTCCTGCGACGAAACGGGAGTGGGAGTCGCCGCCCTCGACGGTGACGGCACCGTCACGTTGCTGGCCGACGAGGTGGCCTCCAGCGTCGACGAGCACGCCCGCTACGGCGGGGTGGTGCCCGAGGTGGCCTCGCGGGCGCACCTGGAGGCGCTGGGCCCCACCGTGCGGCGGGCGCTGGAGGCCGCCGGGATCGAGCGCCCGGACGTGGTGGCAGCCACCATCGGACCCGGTCTGGCCGGCGCCCTGATGGTGGGGGTGGCCGCGGCGAAGGCCTACGCCGCGGCCTGGGGCGTGCCGTTCTACGCGGTCAACCATCTCGGCGGCCACCTGGCCGCCGACGTCTTCGACCACGGTCCGCTGCCGGAGAGCGTGGCCCTGCTGGTGTCCGGCGGGCACACCCACCTGCTGCACCTGCGGTCCCTGGCCGAGCCGATCGTCGAACTCGGCAGCACCGTCGACGACGCCGCCGGGGAGGCCTACGACAAGGTGGCCCGCCTGCTCGGCCTGGGCTACCCCGGCGGCAGGGTTCTCGACGACCTGGCCCGCACCGGCGACCGCGACGCGATCGTCTTCCCGCGCGGAATGACCGGCCCGCGGGATGCCCCCTGTGCCTTCAGTTTCTCCGGCCTCAAGACCGCGGTCGCCCGCTACGTCGAGTCCCACCCGGACGCCGACGCCGCCGACGTCGCCGCGGGTTTCCAGGAGGCGGTGGCCGACGTGCTGACCGCCAAGGCGGTGCGGGCCGCGGCCGATCGGGGAGTCGGCACGCTGCTGATCGCGGGGGGAGTCGCCGCCAACAGCCGGTTGCGGGAGCTGGCCGAACAGCGTTGTGCCGCAGCAGGTCTGACACTGCGCATTCCGCGGCCCAGGCTGTGTACCGACAACGGGGCGATGATCGCCTCGTTCGCCGCGCACCTGGTGGCCGCCGGGGCCGCGCCCTCGGCGCTGGAGGTGGCCAGCGATCCGGGACTGCCGGTGGTCCGGGGGCAGGTGGCATGACCGACCGCGAGGAGATCCTGGATCTGATCCACCGCTACGCCGAACTCGTCGACGCCGGCGACTTCGACGCCGTGGGGGAGTTGCTCGGCCGCGCCGCCTTCGGCGGGCCGCGCACCCCGAGGGTGACCGGCGCCCGCAACATCGCCGCGGTGTTCGCCATGACCACCCGCCGGTTCGACGACGGCACGCCGAAGACCCGCCACCTCGTGCTCAACCCGATCGTCGAAGTCGACGGCGACACCGCCGCGGCCCGGTCCACCTTCTGCGTCGTGCAGGCCACCGGCCGGCTGCCCTTGCAACCGGTCGTGGTCGGCCGCTACTACGACGACTTCGCCCGGGATCCGGGCGGCTGGCACTTCACCCAGCGCATCGCCGACGTCGAGATGACCGGCAACGTGTCCGATCACCTGCTCATCGACCCGGCCGCGATGGATCGCTGAGCCGCCCGGACTTCGCCCTCGGCGAATCGCACCGACCCCGCTTGAGTGCTAGCACTCGCCGGTATAGAGTGCTAGGCGGCAGGCGGACAACCCCTGTGCCGGCACCCGCGACGACGGTGCGAGGGCCGTATGCCAAAACCTGGTTAATCCGACCGGTTCCGGGGAACAATCCCCGGGTCCGGCGATCATCAACAGTGGAGGATCACGTGGCGAGCGTGAACATCAGGCCCCTCGAGGACAAGATCCTCGTCCAGGCCAACGAGGCCGAAACGACCACCGCGTCGGGTCTCGTCATCCCTGACACCGCCAAGGAGAAGCCCCAGGAGGGCACCGTCGTCGCCGTCGGCCCCGGCCGGTGGGACGAGGACGGCGAAAAGCGGATTCCGCTCGATGTCGCCGAGGGCGACACCGTCATCTACAGCAAGTACGGCGGCACCGAGATCAAGTACAACGGCGAGGAGTACCTGATCCTGTCCGCCCGTGACGTGCTGGCGGTCGTCAACAAGTAAGCAGCATGTGAGCCGCCCCGTAAATCCCCGTCCAGACGTCGGGCATTTCCGGGGCGGACCACTCTGCGGGACAGTCCGAGAAGGTTAGGCAGGGACAGGACCTCATGAGCAAGCAGATCGAATACAACGAAACCGCCCGGCGCGCCATGGAGGCCGGCGCCGACAAACTCGCCGACGCCGTGCGCGTCACCCTCGGCCCGCGCGGCCGGCACGTGGTGCTGACCAAGTCGTGGGGAGGTCCGACCGTCACCAACGACGGCGTGACGATCGCCCGCGAGATCGACCTGGAGGATCCGTTCGAGAACCTCGGCGCGCAACTGGTCAAGTCCGTGGCCACCAAGACCAACGACGTCGCCGGAGACGGCACCACCACCGCGACCGTGCTGGCGCAGGCGATCATCAAGAACGGCCTTCGCAACGTCGCCGCCGGGGCCAACCCGATCGCGCTGGGCGCGGGGATCGGCAAGGCGGCCGACGCCGTCTCTCAGGCGCTGCTGGACGCGGCCACCCCGGTGTCGGGCAAGACCGGCATCGCCCAGGTCGCCACGGTGTCCTCGCGCGACGAGGAGATCGGCGAACTGGTCGGTGAGGCCATGACCAAGGTCGGTGCCGACGGCGTCGTCAGCGTCGAGGAGTCCACCACCATGGAGACCGCTCTGGAGGTGACCGAGGGCATCGGCTTCGACAAGGGCTACATCTCGGCCTACTTCATCAACGACTTCGACTCCCAGGAGACCGTCCTCGAAGACGCACTGGTGCTGCTGCACCGCGACAAGATCAGTTCGCTGCCCGACCTGCTGCCGCTGCTGGAGAAGGTCGCCGAGTCCGGCAAGCCGCTGCTGATCGTCGCCGAGGACGTCGAAGGAGAGGCGTTGAGCACCCTGGTGGTCAACGCGATCCGTAAGACGCTCAAGGCCGTGGCGGTCAAGGCCCCGTTCTTCGGTGACCGGCGCAAGGCGTTCCTGGAGGACCTGGCCGTCGTCACCGGCGGGCAGGTGGTCAACCCCGACGTCGGCCTGCTGCTGCGCGAGGTTGGTCTGGACGTGCTGGGAACCGCCCGCCGGGTCGTCGTCAGCAAGGACGACACGGTGATCGTCGACGGTGGGGGCACCCACGAGGCGATCGCCGGCCGGATCAACCAACTCAAGGGCGAGATCGAGACCACCGACTCCGACTGGGACCGGGAGAAGCTGCAGGAGCGGCTGGCCAAGCTGGCCGGCGGGGTGGCCGTGGTGAAGGTCGGCGCCGCCACCGAGACCGCCCTGCAGGAGCGCAAGCATCGGGTGGACGACGCTGTCGCGGCGGCCAAGGCGGCCGTCGAGGAGGGCATCGTGCCCGGCGGCGGCAGCGCGCTGGTCCAGGCCCGCGCGGCCTTGAAGTCGTTGCGCGACAGTCTGTCCGGCGACGAGGCGCTGGGTGTGGAGGTGTTCGCCGACGCCTTGTCGGCACCGCTGTACTGGATCGCCGCCAACGCCGGCCTGGACGGCGCCGTGGTGGTCAACAAGGTCGTCGAGTTGCCGGCCGGACATGGCTTCAACGCCGCAACGCTGACCTACGGCGACCTGGTCGCCGACGGGGTCATCGACCCGGTGAAGGTGACCCGGTCGGCGGTGCTCAACGCGGCATCGGTCGCCCGGATGGTGCTGACCACCGAGACGGCGATCGTGGAGAAGCCGGCCGAGCAGGAGCCGCACGGGCACGGTCACCACGGTCACGCCCACTGATCGCCAGAGGAAGACCGTAGCGTTGTCCGGCAGGCACAGCCCCGGCCGCAGCCCGCGCGGCGGGTCCTCCGGCTGGGTGCGTGTCACAGCGACCGCCGTCTCGGCCCTGCTGCTCGCGTTCAGCGCCGTCGCGCTGGTGTTCCGTGCCCAGCCCGTCACCAGCATCCCGCGTCTGGTGCTGTCGGTCGGGGCGACCTTCGTGCCGCTGATCGCCGTCGTCGGGCTGGCGCTGGCGGTCGCGAGCCGGCGCGTCGTGCTGTCGGTCATCGGGGTGTTCCTGGTGACCGCGACGGTGGCGATCCAGGTTTCCTGGTACTACTTCGGCCGACCGTCCGACGTCGGACGGTCCGCCGAAATCCGTGTGTTCGCCTCCAACCTGCGGTACGGCCGGGCCGACCCGGCGCAGTTCGTCGCCCTGGCCAGGGACAACGCCGACGTCGTCGCCGTGGCGGAACTGACACCCGAGGCGGTCGAGCGCTTCACCCAGCAGGGCATCGGGGAAGCCTTCCCCTACTCGGTGCTCCAACCGGGCCCGGGCGCGGGCGGGATCGGATTCTGGAGCCGCTACCCGATCGACCCGCTGTCCGCGCCCCGGCACCGCAACGTCAGCATGCCTGCGGCCCGGGTGGAGTTTCCCGGACTGCGCCACGAACCGATCATCGCCAGCGTGCACGTCATGTCCCCGGTCGCCGGCGATGAGAACACCGTCGAGGACTGGAACTACGGAATGTCCGGCGCCAAGGCGCAATTGGACAACTTCGCCAGGGAGGCCGGACCGGGGGCGGTGATCGTCAGCGGCGACTACAACAGCACTCCCGACATGCGCCAGTTCCGCGACCTGCTCACCGACGGCTACCGGGACGCCGTCGACCAGACCGGCGCCGGATACGCCCCCACGTTCAAAGCCGACAGCTGGCTTCCGCCGGTGATCACCATCGACCACGTGCTGACCCGCAACGCCGCCGCCTCGTCGATCAAGACCGTCAAGATCAAGGGCACCGATCACCGCGCCCTGCTGGCAACTGTCCGGATTCCGCTGGACCCGGCGGTCTGAGACACCGTGCGCCGAACCGTCCTGCTGCTCACCGCCGCAGCCTCCGCGGCGGGGCTCGTCGTCGCGTCCCCGGCCGCCGCGGACTGCAACACCGTCACCGGCAGCACGCTGTGCGCCAGCGGAACCGTCAAGGGCAGTTCCGGTGCGCCGACGAGCGTGCCCGCTTACGACCCGTATCCCTGCTACGGAAACCCGGCCTGCGACTTCTACGACGACTACAACCCCGGCATCATCTGGGACCTGCCGAACATCGGCGGTGGCAACCGCCCGCGGCCCCGGTAGCGGGCCGGCGCCTCTCACCCCAAGGAGACCCGATCATGCCCGTCACCGCCGCGGTTCGCCGCTCCGTCGCCGTCGCACTCGGTGCGGCCTTCCTGGTCGCCCCGCCGGCATCCGCCGACGAGCCGAACTGCACGGCCGCCGACATCGCCGGGGTCGCCGCCGGGGTGTCGGCGGCCACCGCGGCCTATCTGTTCACCCATCCGGATGTCAACGAGTTCGCGACGGGCCTCAAAGGCCGGCCGCGTGATCAGGTGCTCGCCGACGTCCAGGCCTACCTCGACGCCAACCCGAGGACAAGAGACGAGATCCGTGCCGTCCGCCAGCCCCTGGCCGACGTTCGCGCCCGCTGCGGAATTGGGACTCCCGACGGCGCGCTGCCCGGCGGTGCGTTGCCCGGCGTTGCGTTGCCGTCCTAGGCGCTCCGCCGGCGCATCCCGCCTTTGAGCAGCAGCTCGCGCTCGGTCTCGCTCAAGCCGCCCCAGATGCCGTACGGCTCGCCGACCGTCAGCGCGTGGGTCCGGCACTGGGTGATGACCGGGCACTGCAGGCAGAGTTGCTTGGCCCGCATCTCCCGCTGGGCACGGGCGCGGCCCCGTTCGCCGTCCGGATGGAAGAACACCGCGGAGTCGACGCCCCGGCACAGTCCTTGGATCTGCCAGTCCCACAGATCGGCGTTCGGACCGGGTAGCTGCTGCGGCTGTAGCATGTGAAAACCCCTCTCTCCGTGCGTGTCTCGCACCTGCGAGTCGCGGACGATTCCGAGAGTGGTCGACGCTGACTACTCGCGCTCCCTACGCTAGGAGGGGTCACGAAACCGCGTCAATAGATCACGGTTTCGTGTCGGCCGGAGCTGCACGGGCCGAATTTACGTCGCGTTCACTTCTCGATACCCTCCGATTCCGGATTCGCCCAGCACTCCGGGTGGGAGACCCCCGGAATACCTCGGCGGCGCCCGGTTTCACAGCCGGAGTTGACACGGTCGTAACCTGGGCAGCACAAACTCTTAACCGGCCCAGCGAAGGCGTCGCGACCCCATGTCCCAGCACTCGGCGGCCCACCCCGCCGCCGCAGCCGCGTTCGGTGCGGATCCGGGACGCTGGCCTATTCCCGCCGCGCGCGAACCGAACGACCTGTGGCTGTACGCGGTGGCGGCCGGGGGTCAGGGCCGCTACGCCGCCGCCAACGCCGCCCTGACCGAGTTGCTGCGCGGTGCGCCCGGCGCGCGCCTGGCCTCGCTGGCGCTGAGCACCCGGGCGTCCTTCCTGCGCCAGCTCGGCTGGCACTGGCGCGCCCATGACGTGGACGGGCGCGCCTGGGCCCGGGCCGGCGGCGATTCCGAGGCGGGCGGCGACGCCCTGATCGGTCTGGCGGCCGACGCCCTCGGGGTCGGCCGGCTACCGGCCTCGGCGACCCTGCTGCGTCGAGCCGACGAGCTGTTCCGGCAGGCGGGCGGGGTGCCGGCCCGCCAGCAGATCAGGCTGGCCTGGGTGCGTGCTGAACTGGCGATGGCCGCCGGTGACGGGGCCACCGCCACCACCCACGCCCGCCGCGGCGTCGAACGTGCCGAGGCCGCCCTGCCGGCGCTGCGACGCCACCGGGTCAAGAGCGACGTCGTGCTGGCCGCGGCGCTTAGCTGCGCCGGAGACCTGGCCGGGGCGCGTGCGGTGGCCGACTCGGCCCTGGCCAGTGCGCAGTCACTCGGGCTGGCGCCGCTGGCGTGGGCCTCCGCCTGCCTGCTCGCCGGCATCGGCAGCGGCGAGCGCGGCCCGGCGGCAATCGCCGAGCTGAGGGACCGCAACGCCGGTTTCGTGACCCGGCACGGCGGCCGGTGGAAGACCGGTGACGGCCGGTGACCGGGTTCGGCCGATATTGTCACTAGCTGAAGCAACGCGAATACAAAAGCCCTGCACGTAACGTTGGAGAACTCGCCGTCGATGACCATTCCAGGAGAGCGTCTCGACGCCGCTGTTGCCGAGGCGATAGCCGGCAGCCGGGACGCGCTTCGGGAGGTAGTGGAGACCATCCGCCCCATCGTTGTCCGGTACGTCCGGGCCCGGGTCGGGACTGCAGAGCGCAGCGGTCTCTCAGCTGACGACGTCGCACAGGAGGTTTGCTTGGCCGCCATCCAGGCGCTGCCGCGCTATCAGGATCAGGGACGCCCCTTCCTGGCCTTCGTGTACGGCATCGCTTCGCACAAGGTCGCCGACGCCCATCGCGCGGCGGCCCGAAACCGCTCCGACCCGACCGACGTGGTGCCGGAACGGTACTCGCTGGACGCCGGTCCCGAGCAGATGGCGATGCAGTCCGACTCCGCGGCGCGGATGGGCAAACTGCTGGCCGTGCTTCCCGAGAAGCAGCGGGAGATCCTCACCCTGCGGATCGTGGTGGGCCTGTCCGCTGAGGAGACCGCCGAGGCTGTCGGCAGCACGCCCGGCGCGGTGCGGGTCGCCCAGCACCGTGCCCTGGCCCGGCTGAAGTCCGAGATCGCCGGCGGGGGGTTTGACTATGCCTGAACATGAGGGGCCCAGACATGCGGGGCCCAGACATGCGGGGCCCAGACATGCGGGGCCCAGACACGAGGGGCCCGAGCCGTCGATCGACGCCGTCCGCCGCACCGACGGGTTCCTTGACGCCCTTGCCGACGGTCGTCCGGTTGCCCTGAACGATGCCGCCGACGCCGAGCTCGCCGCCCTGCTGGGCAGCTGGCGCGACGAGATGCGCTGGCCGCCTGCCACCGGTCTGATCACCGATTCGGACGCGATCGCCGCCCTCGAGGCCGGGCGCGGGCAGAAGGGCTCCGGCCCGGGCCGCGAGCGGTGGAACACCACCGCCGCTCCGACCAGCCCGCGGCGGAACCGGCGCGGGCTGAGCACGGTCGGCGCGGCGGCGGCCGCGGTGCTGTGCATCGGCGGCTTCGGTGCCCTGGTGGCCGGGGCCGGCCCCGGTGATGCCCTCTACGGCCTGCGCACCATGATGTTCGGCGCGCCCAAGCAGGTTCGTGACGCCCAGATCGGACTGGCGGCGCGCACCGAACTCAACCAGGTCCAGAACCTGATCGAGCAGGGTGCCTGGGACCAGGCCCAGGACAAGCTGGTGGCCGTCAGCACCCAGGTGGAAAGCGTCGTCGACGAGGAGCAGAGGCAGGACCTGCGCGACCAGTTCAACGACTTGTCGGCCAAGGTGGTGGAACGCGACCCGGAGGCCACCGCCGCCCCCGGTGTCGTCTATACCGTGCCGCCCTCGGCAGCCGAGCTGGTGCCGGCCCTCGCCCCGCCGACCAGCGTTCCCAGCGCGCCGGTGCTCAGCGACTCGACTACGCCCACCACCACCGGCCCGGAATCGACCGCCGCGACCAGTTCGACGCAGTCGAGCAGCCCGGCGGCGGCCACCGAGGCCGGGACCCCGTCGACCAGTGCCGCGTCCACCGGGCAGAGCCAGCCGGCACCGACCCCGACGACCAGTGCCGCGCCTACCGGGCAGAGCCAGCCGGTTTCGACCCCGACCAGTGCCGCGCCTACCGGTGTCGAAGCTCCGACCACGACCCCGGTCCCCGCGATGAGCGAGGCCCCCGCCGCGGCGTCGGTGACTCCGGAGACCGCCGCGCCGGCTCCGGCGAGCACGGCGGTGCAGACGCAGGCTGAGACGCAGCCCTCAACCGCCGCCGTCAATACCTCCGAGGCCGCCCCGGCGCCTGTGACCACGACCGAAGTGCCCATGGTTACCAGCGAGGCGCCCCCGGCCGCCGTCACCACGACGGTGCCCGTTCCGGTTCCGGTCGGTTAGCGCAAGCCGTCGTAGTAGTCCGACGTCGCCTCGTTCAGTGACGCGTCGGCGTAGCCGCGGCAGTAGTCCCACGTGACATAAGAGTCCGGCTCCGGGTCGTAGGCCGGTTCGTGCGGTCGGACGGTCCCGTCGACCAGAAGTTGAAGCAGGTTGGCGCGCAGCATGTCCCAGTCGTGGTAGTGGTCTTGGTTGCACTCGTCGCAGCACACCACCAGACCGCGGATTCCCCGGCCGGCCAGCAACGCCTCGTAGACCGCGAGGTCGGCAAGGTCGGCCTCGACGGCCGCCCGCTCCTGGGGGTCCAGCGGTTGACCGGGTTCGAGCGCATCCAGTGCCGCTGTCGGATCCGACGGGTCGTCGGCGAACGGGTCGGGCGGCAATCCCGGCGGCAGGTGGTCGCGCACGGCTCCACATTAGCCGAGCAGCATCGGGAGCGCGGGTCTAGTCGAGGATGCCGCCGCCATCGGGAAACCATTCCGGTAGCCGTAGGATGGGGTACTCGTACCCGCTGATGGAGGCCCCGCAGATGTCCATTGCCGAAGGCAGCACAGACCGGGCCGAAGGCAGCACAGACCGGGCCGAAGGGCTGGACGGCCGGCTGGGCGGGCCGCAGACCTCCAGTCCGCTGTGGACCGGCGGCGACGATCCCACCAAAGTCGCGATGCTGGGTCTGACCTTCGACGACGTGCTGCTGCTGCCGGCCGCCTCCGACGTGATCCCGGCGACCGCCGACACCTCCAGCAGGCTGACCCGCAAGATCCGCCTGAAGGTGCCGCTGGTCAGTTCGGCCATGGACACCGTGACCGAGGCGCGGATGGCGATCGCGATGGCCCGGGCCGGCGGTATCGGGGTGTTGCACCGCAACCTGTCCATCGCCGAGCAGGCCAGCCAGGTGGAGATGGTCAAACGCTCCGAAGCCGGGATGGTGACCGATCCGGTGACCTGCTCGCCGGACAACACCCTCGCCGAGGTCGACGCGATGTGCGCGCGCTTCCACATCTCCGGTCTGCCGGTGGTGGGTGCCGGCGGCGAGTTGCTGGGCATCATCACCAATCGCGACATGCGCTTCGAGGTCGACATGAGCAAGCGCGTCGCCGAGGTCATGACCAAGACGCCGTTGATCACCGCCCAGGAGGGTGTGACCGCCGATGCCGCACTGGGGCTGTTGCGCCGCAACAAGATCGAGAAGTTGCCCATCGTCGACGGTCACGGCCGGCTGACCGGTCTGATCACCGTGAAGGACTTCGTCAAGACCGAGAAGCATCCGCATGCCACCAAGGACAGCGACGGCAGGCTGCTCGTCGGCGCGGCCGTCGGCGTCGGCGACGACGCCTGGGATCGGGCAATGGCACTCGTCGATGCCGGCGTCGACGTGCTCGTCGTCGACACCGCTCACGCGCACAACCGCCGGGTTCTCGACATGGTGGGAAAGGTCAAAGGCGAAGTGGGCCAACGGGTTGAGGTGGTCGGCGGCAACGTCGCCACCCGCGGCGCGGCCGCCGCGCTCGTCGAAGCCGGCGCCGACGCCGTAAAGGTGGGTGTCGGACCGGGCTCGATCTGCACCACCAGGGTGGTGGCCGGAGTCGGGGCCCCGCAGATCACCGCGATCATGGAGGCGGTCGCCGCCTGCGCCCCCGCCGGCGTGCCGGTGATCGCCGACGGCGGCCTGCAGTACTCCGGTGACATCGCCAAGGCACTGGCGGCGGGCGCGTCCACGGCCATGCTCGGCTCACTGCTGGCCGGCACCGCCGAAGCGCCCGGCGAGCTGATATTCGTCAACGGCAAGCAGTTCAAGAGCTACCGCGGCATGGGGTCTCTCGGCGCCATGCAGGGCCGCGGGGAGGCGGGTGCCGTCCGCGGGTCCTTCTCCAAGGACCGCTACTTCCAGGATGACGTGCTCTCCGAGGACAAGCTGGTGCCCGAGGGGATCGAGGGCCGGGTTCCCTTCCGCGGGCCGCTGTCGACCGTCATCCACCAACTCACCGGCGGACTGCGCGCCGCCATGGGATACACCGGGGCGCCCACCATCGCCGATCTGCAGCGCGCGCAGTTCGTCCAGATCACCGCGGCCGGGCTCAAGGAGAGCCACCCGCACGACATCACCATGACCGTCGAAGCGCCCAACTACTACGCCCGCTGAGGACTCCCCGTGCGCGACATGGTTGAAATCGGCATGGGCCGGACCGCCCGCCGGACCTACGAACTCCGCGACATCAACATCGTCCCGTCGCGGCGCACCCGCTCGTCCAAGGACGTCTCCACCTCCTGGCAACTGGACGCCTATCGCTTCGAGATCCCGGTCATCGCCCACCCGACCGATGCCCTGGTGTCGCCGGAGTTCGCCATCGAACTCGGCCGGCTCGGCGGGCTGGGCGTGCTCAACGGCGAGGGGCTGATCGGCCGGCACGCCGACGTCGCCGACAAGATCGACCGGGTGGTGCGGGCCGCCGAGTCCGACGACGGCTCCGCGGCCATCGGTCTGCTGCAGAAGTTCCATGCCGCGCCGCTCGACCTCGACCTGCTCGGCGAGGCGGTGGCCCGGGTCCGCGAAGCCGGCGTGACCACCGCGGTTCGGGTCAGCCCGCAGAACGCCCAGGCACTGACGCCGACACTGGTCGCGGCGGGCATCGACCTGCTGGTGATCCAGGGCACCATCATCTCCGCGGAGCGGGTGGCCCAGGGCCGGGACGGCACCGGGGAGCCGCTGAACCTCAAAACCTTCATCTCCGAACTCGACGTCCCGGTGGTGGCCGGTGGTGTCGCCGACCACCGCACCGCGCTGCACCTGATGCGCACCGGGGCCGCCGGGGTGATCGTCGGTTACGGGTCCACCGCCGGAGTGACCACCAGTGACGAGGTGCTGGGCATCAACGTCCCGATGGCCACCGCCATCGCCGACGCCGCCGCCGCCCGCCGGGAATACCTCGACGAGACCGGGGGCCGCTATGTGCACGTGCTGGCCGACGGCGACATCCACACCTCCGGGGAGTTGGCGAAGGCCATCGCCTGCGGCGCCGACGCCGTGCTTCTGGGCACGCCGCTGTCGGTGGCCGCCGAGGCGCTCGGCTCGGGGTGGTTCTGGCCGGCCGCCGCCGCGCACCCGTCGCTTCCGCGCGGCGCGCTGCTCGAAGTCGCCGCGGGACAGCGCGCGCCGCTGCATCAGGTGCTCAACGGGCCCTCCGATGACCCGTTCGGCTCGCTCAACCTCGTCGGCGGGCTGCGCCGGTCGATGGCCAAGGCCGGTTACTGCGACCTCAAGGAGTTCCAGAAGGTCGCCCTGAGCGTCGGCAACTGAGCGTTTTCGGCCGGTCTCGCCGGTGGCGCATACTTGCGCCATGGACTTCGACGTACTGATCATCGGTTCGGGTTTCGGTGGCAGCACCACCGCGCTTCGTCTGATCGAGAAGGGCTACACCGTCGGCGTGCTGGAGGCCGGTCGGCGCTTCGCAGACCATGAGTTCGCCAAGACCTCGTGGCGGCTGCGGGACTTCGTCTGGGCGCCGGCCCTCGGGTGCTACGGCATCCAGCGCATCAACCTGTTGCGCAACGCGCTCATACTGGCCGGGGCCGGTGTCGGCGGCGGGTCGCTCAACTATGCCAACACCCTGTACGTGCCTCCCGACCCGTTCTTCAACGACAAGCAGTGGGCTCACATCACCGACTGGCGCGCGGAACTGATGCCGCACTACGACCAGGCCAGCAGGATGCTCGGGGTGGTCAAGAACCCGACCTTCACCGACGCCGACCGGATCATGAAGGATCTCGCCGACGAGATGGGCGTCGGGGAGACCTTCACCCCCACACCGGTCGGTGTGTTCTTCGGCGTCGACGGGCAGAAGCAGCCCGGCCAGACGGTGCCCGACCCGTTCTTCGGCGGGGTGGGTCCGGCCCGCACCGGATGCATCGAATGCGGCGAGTGCATGACGGGATGCCGGCACGGGGCCAAGAACACGTTGGTGAAGAACTACCTCGGGCTGGCGGAAAAGGCGGGCGCACAGGTTATTCCGATGACCACCGTCACCGGATTCGAGCAGCGCGGCGACGGCACCTGGGAGGTGCGGACCAAGCGCACCGGACGACTGCTTCCGGGGGGCCGGAAGACCTACACCGCCAGGCATCTCGTGCTGGCCGCCGGCACCTACGGGACCCAGAGCCTGCTGTTCAGGATGCGCGACGCCGGAAAGCTGCGGCTGTCCTCCCGGCTCGGCGTGCTGACCCGCACCAATTCCGAGTCGATCGTCGGCGCGCAGACCCTCAAGGTCGACCCGGATCTCGATCTGACCCGCGGGGTGGCGATCACCTCCTCGATCCATCCCACCGCCGACACCCACATCGAGCCGTGCCGCTACGGCAAGGGCTCCAACGCCATGGGGTTGCTACAGACCCTGATGACCGACGGCACCGGGCCGGGGGGCACCGACGTGCCGCGCTGGAAGCAGATGCTGCGCAGCGCCGCCCGCCACCCGGTGCGGGCGTCGAAGGTCTTCATCCCGCGCCGGTGGAGTGAGCGTGCCGTCATCGCCCTGGTGATGCAGAACCTGGACAACTCGATCACCACGTTCACCAAGCGCGGGATCTTCGGCCGGCGGATGACCAGCAAGCAGGGGCACGGCCAGCCGAACCCGACGTGGATCCCGGTGGCCAACCAGGCCACCCGGCGCATCGCCGAGAAGATCGACGGCGTGGCGTCCGGCACCTGGGGCGAGTTGTTCAACATCCCCATGACGGCGCACTTCCTCGGCGGGGCCGCGATCGGCGACAGTCCCGAGACCGGCGTCATCGACCCCTATCAGCGGGTACACGGATACCCCTCGCTGTATGTGGTCGACGGGGCGGCGATCTCGGCCAACCTCGGCGTCAACCCGTCGCTGTCCATCACCGCCCAGGCCGAGCGGGCCGCGGCGATGTGGCCCAACAAGGGCGAGCAGGACCGCCGCCCGGCCCAGGGTGAGCCCTATCGACGGGTCGACCCGATCCCGCCGGTCCGGCCGGTGGTGCCGGCCGATGCGCCCGGGGCCCTGCGGTCGCTGCCGATCGTCCAGATCACGTCCGGATCGCCGGCGACGGCGGCGATCATCCTGCAGGCTCCGGCGGCGCCGGTCGCGGTGGACCGCAGCGCTCCGGCGTGAGCGTGGCCCGTGTCCGGGGGGACTTAGACTGTCCCGGTGCAACCGCCTGACCACTCCAGTTCACCGCGGCCCGTCCTGGTGGTCGACTTCGGTGCCCAGTACGCCCAGCTGATCGCCAGGCGGGTCCGGGAGGCGCGGGTCTTCTCCGAGGTGATCCCGCACACGGCGACCGTCGAGGACATCAAGGCCAAGGATCCGCAGGCGATCGTGCTCTCCGGCGGACCGGCCAGCGTCTACGCCGAGGGGGCTCCCCGGCTCGACCCGGCACTGTTCGACCTGCGGGTGCCGGTGTTCGGTATCTGCTACGGGTTTCAGGCCATGGCCCAGGCGCTGGGCGGGACCGTGGAGCGAACCGGCACCAGTGAGTACGGACGCACCGAACTCAATGTGATTGGTGGGGAACTGCATTCGGGACTTCCCGGCAATCAGCCGGTGTGGATGAGTCACGGCGACGCGGTGACGGCGGCGCCGGCGGGCTTCGAGGTGACCGCCGCCAGTGCGGGCGCACCGGTTGCCGCCTTCGAGGACCGCGGCCGCCGGCTCGCCGGGGTGCAGTACCACCCCGAGGTGATCCACTCACCGCACGGCCAGCAGGTGCTCAGCCGGTTCCTGCACGACTTCGCCGGCATCGGCGCGTCCTGGACCGCGGCCGGTATCGCCGAGACGCTGATCGATCAGGTCAGGCGGCAGATCGGCGGCGGCCGCGCGATCTGCGGCCTGTCCGGGGGAGTGGACTCCGCGGTGGCCGCGGCGCTGGTCCAGCGGGCCATCGGTGACCGGCTGACGTGTGTCTTCGTCGACCACGGCCTGCTGCGGGCCGGGGAACGCGATCAGGTGCAGCGGGACTTCGTCGCCGCCACCGGGGCGCGACTGGTCACCGTCGACGCCGCGGACCGGTTCATCGAGGCGCTGTCCGCGGTGAGCAACCCGGAGGGCAAACGCAAGATCATCGGCCGCGAGTTCATCCGCGCGTTTGAGGGTGCGGTGCGGGACCTCATGTCCGAGAACGACTCCGAGCCCGTCGAGTTCCTCGTCCAGGGCACGTTGTACCCCGACGTCGTCGAGTCCGGCGGCGGCAGTGGCGCGGCCAACATCAAGAGCCACCACAATGTCGGCGGTCTGCCGCCCGACCTTAAGTTCGCCTTGGTGGAGCCGCTGCGCCTGCTGTTCAAGGACGAGGTCCGCGCTGTCGGCCGCGAACTCGGGCTGCCCGAGGAAATCGTTGCGCGCCAACCCTTCCCGGGGCCCGGTCTGGGTATCCGGATCGTCGGAGAGGTGACCGCCGAGAGGTTGGACACGCTGCGCCGCGCCGATCTGATCGCCCGCGAGGAGCTGACCTCAGCAGGCCTGGACGCCCAGATCTGGCAGTGCCCGGTGGTGCTGCTGGCCGACATCCGATCGGTCGGTGTGCAGGGCGACGGCCGCACCTACGGTCATCCGATCGTGCTGCGCCCGGTCTCCAGCGAGGACGCCATGACCGCTGACTGGACCCGGGTTCCCTATGACGTGCTCGAGCGGATCTCGACCCGGATCACCAACGAGGTGCCCGAGGTCAACCGGGTGGTGCTGGATCTGACCAGCAAGCCGCCGGGCACCATCGAATGGGAGTGATCCCACCCTCAGGTGCTTGAGGCGGCGGCGATTTCGGCGATCGCCGCGTCCAGTGCGGCGTTGAACTCCGCGTCGCTCTGCGCGGCGGTGAGTCCCTCGGTGAGCGCCCGCGAGAAGCTGGCGATCATGCCGTGGTTGGCCGACAGCCGCCGGCAGGCCTCCGCGCGGGTGTAGCCGCCGGACAGCGCCAGCACGCGCATCACCCGGGGGTCGCCGACCAGGTCGAGGTAGAGGTCGTCGGTTTCGGGGAGGGTCAGTTTCAGCATCACCTGCCGGCCGGCGCCGAGGGTGCCGAGGCGGTCGATGATCGCCGCCTTCAACTGCTGCTCGGCTTCGTTTTTCGCCGGGCTGTGGATGTCGATCTCGGGCTCGATGATGGGCACCAGGCCGGCGTCCAGGATCTGCCCGGCCACCTCGAACTGCTGGTCGACCACCGCGTCGAGGCCCCTGCCGGGCAGCGTGATCAGCGAGCGCATCTTGGTGCCGAAGATGCCCTTGGCCAGCGCGCGGTCGAGCAGCGCGGCCAGACCCGGTATCGGCTTCATCACCTGGGCGCCGTCCTGTTCGGCGGCAAGTCCTCTGTCCACCTTCAGGATCGGCACGATGTTCCTGACGTTCCACAGATAGTCGGCGGTGGGCCGGTGATCGACGTCGCGGTCCATGGTGTCCTCGAAGAGGATGGCGGCGATGATCCGACGCCCGTCGAAGCCGGGGCTGGTGATGATCCTGGTTCGCATCCGGTGGACCATCTCGAACATCTGCGCGTCTCCGGAGTAGGCGTCCTCGGCGATTCCGTACAGCCGCAGCGCCTTGGGTGTGCTGCCCCCGCTCTGGTCCAGGGCGGCGACGAAACCGGGTCCGTGGGCCATCTTCGCGGCCTGCTCGGGGTTCATCGCCTCATGGTGCCAGAGCTCTTGACGGATGTCGGAGGGGAGGTGTTTACTCAAGACTCGAACATATATTCGAATACGGTGTGGTTTCTGTCGGGTTGGAGGTGGGCGATGACGGCGGCGATCGCCCCGGAGGGGCGTCAACTCAACCGCGCTGAACAGGTAGAACAGCTACGACGGCAGATGGCGGCGGTATCCGGCAAGGTGGGCGCCCGATGGTGTCCGGCGCAGCCCGGCCAGAGCGCGATCCCGGCCGCCGAGTCTTTGCTGGTGGTTCCGGATGCCCTGCCTGAGCTGCTCCCGGCCGGGTTGCCGAGAGGCACGGTCGCGGTGCTCTCGGGAGCCCGTTCGCTGCCGGTGGGCCTGGCCGCCGCGGTGTCGGCCGGCGGCGGTCACGTGGCCGTTGTCGGGCTGCCGGATTTCGGCCTGCTGGCAGCCGCCGAGATGGGTGCCGACCTCAGCCGGCTCGCGGTGATCCCGCACCCGGGCTCCGATCCTGTCGAGGTGGCCGCGGTGCTGATGGACGGGATGGATCTGGTGCTGCTCGGCCTGGCCGGTCTGCGGGTGCCGCCCGCCCGGTCGCGCGCGGTGGTGGCCCGGGCCCGGCAGCGAGGCTGCACCCTGCTGGTCAGCGGCGGGCAGTGGCAGGGCGCGTCGATGCGGATGGACGCCAGGGTGTGCGGCTACGACATCACCGCGGACCGCTGCGGCATGCCGGTACCGGGCTGCGGCCGGATCAGCCGGGTGCGGGTGTCGGTTCGGGCCCGGGGGCGGACATGACCGTCCGGGTGCTGGCCATCTGGTGTATGGACTGGCCCGCCGTGGCCGCGGCGGCGGCGGCCGGGCTGCCGCCGACCGCACGGGTCGCCGTGGTGCACGCCAATCGGGTGGCCGCCTGCTCGGCGGCGGCCCGCGAGGCCGGGGTGCGCCGCGGCCTGCGCCGGCGGGAAGCGCAGGCCCGCTGCCCGCAGGTGCACATCGCCGCCGCCGACCCGGCCCGCGACGCCCGATTCTTCGAGGATGTGATCGCCGCGGTGGATGACGTTGTGCCACGGGCTGAGGTGCTCAGGCCGGGCCTGCTGGTGCTGCCGGTTCGCGGAGCGGCCCGCTACTTCGGCTCCGAGCAGGCCGCCGCCGAGCGCCTCGTCGACGCCGTCGCCGCCGCCGGGGCCGAGTCCCAGGTGGGGGTCGCCGACCAGTTGCCCACCGCGGTGTTCGCGGCCCGCTCGGGCCGGGTGGTCGAGGCCGGCCGGGACGCGGCGTTCCTGTCGGGACTGTCGGTCCGGCAGTTGGCGGCCGAGCCCAGTCTCTCCGGATCCGGCCGTGGCGAGCTGGCGGATCTGTTGTGGCGCATGGGAATCCGAACCCTGGGTCAGTTCGCCGCACTGCCCCGTAGGGACGTCGCCTCCCGGTTCGGGACTGATGCGGTGGTCGCTCATCGTTTCGCCCGGGGGGAGCCCGCTCGCGGGCCCTGCGGACGTGAACTGCCTCCCGAGCTCGACGCGGTCCTGGACTGCGACCCGCCGATAGACCGGGTCGACGCGGCCGCGTTCGCCGGTCGCACGCTGGCCGTCGCCCTGCATCGCAGCCTGGAGGCGGCCGGGGTCGGATGCACCCGGCTGGCCATTCACGCGGTCACCGCCGGCGGCGAGGCGACCCGGGTGTGGCGGTGTGCCGAACCGCTGACCGAGGACGCCACCGCCGACCGGGTCCGCTGGCAGCTCGACGGCTGGCTGACGTCCCGGCGGGCCGGCCCGGTGATCCAGTTGCGCCTGCGGCCGGTGGAGGTGGTGTCCGCCGAGGCGCTCCAGTTGCCGCTGTGGGGCGGGCTCGGTGAGGAGGACCGGCAGCGGGCCCGCCGCGCCCTGGTCCGTGTCCAGGGTTTACTGGGTCAGGAGGCGGTACAGGTGCCGGTGCTCAGCGGTGGACGCGGACCCGCCGATCGGATCACCCTGACCCCGCTCGGTGATGAGCCGCTGCCGCGGGCCATGCCCGATCGCCCCTGGCCCGGCCGGCTTCCCCGGCCGGCCCCGACCGTGCTCCTGGATGCGGATCGGGACGGTGCGGCCGTGGAACTGCTTGATGCACAGGGTGATCCGGTCCGGGTGACCGCCCGCGGGATGTTCACCGCGGAGCCGGCGAGCTTGGACGGCCCTTCCTACCGCGGTGAGCTGAGCTGGTGGGCAGGGCCGTGGCCGGTGGACGAGAGGTGGTGGGACCCCGAACGGTCCGGGCCCTGCGCGCGGGCCCAGGTTCTGGTGGCGGGCACCGCGCTGCTGTTGTTCTACCGGCAGTGCCGGTGGCACCTGGAAGGCGTCTACGAATGAAAGGCGTCTACGAATGAAAGACGTCTACGAATGAGACGCGTCGAGTCGCTCGCGGAACCAGTCCGGCCACTCGGTCTTGACGAAGTCCGCCGCGTCCACGCAGACGTGGGTGACCGACGCCTCGGCGATCAGGTCGGCTCCGCGGTCGATCCGGTAGCGGCTGCGCAGCGAGGTGTGTCCCGGCGGCTCTATCGTGACGCTGACCGTCAGCTCGTCGTCGAAGTGCGCGGGCCTCCGGAACGCCAGTTCCGCGCCGGCCACCACGACGTCGATCCCACGCTCGGTCAGGGCCTGGTAACCGCCGAAAAGTGCACGCAGCGCCTCGGTGTGGGCCATGTCTACCCAGGTCAGGTAGTGGCCGTTGAACACCCGGCCCTGCATGTCACATTCCACATAGCGCACCCGCAACGGCATTGCGAAGTGGCGCAGCGGAACTCACGCAGCTTCGTCGATGGAGAAGTTGGTGATCCCGTCCCAGTCGACGAGCATCCATCCGGTGATCGGGTTGCCGGTCACCACCACACGGCCCACATTGGGTATCGGGTGGTCGTTGAGCAGGCTGGGCTTGCCGTTGCGGGAGTTCATCAGCGTCCACATCATGATGGCCAGGCTGCTGGAGAAGGCGATCGGCTTGTCCTGGCCGCTGTCGTAGATCTTCTGCACCGCTGCGGTGAACGCGGTGTTGAACTGGTTTCCGTTCATCGACCCCGGGATGCCGAACCGGCGGTCGCCCTTGAGCCAGGACTCCGGGCCGAGCATGAAGGTGCCGGAGGTGTCCTTCATCGCGATTCCCTCGAACCAGCCGGCCGGGATCTCGTTGAGGCCCGGCAGCACCGTCACCTGCTCGCCGAGCGCTTTGGCCACCGGCTCGGCGGTCTGCTGGGAGCGCAGCATCTCCGATGCGTACACCCCGTCGTAGTTGTTGCCGGTCAGCTTGCCGGCCAGGGTCTCGGCCTGCTCCCGTCCCAGCTGCGTCAGCGGCGGGCCCGGCACCGTGGTGGAGGCGACGTCGGAGGCGTTGGCCTCCGACTCCGCATGGCGGATGAAGGTCAGCGTGATGTCGCGGGCGTCTGGCTTGGACTGGCCGCCGCAGGCGGCGACCAGCAGTACCGACATCACCATCGCCAGGACGGAGGAGGCTCTACGGGCGCGTGAAACGTGCATACCGACAGCGTGCACTGTTCGCCGCCGCGGCGGGCAGAATTCGGCCTCTTGCCCGGCCCGGCGGGCAGAATTCCGGTCCAGTGCGACGATGAAGGAATCCCCGGGACAGACAGGAGCGGCAATGGCAATCGACCCCGCGGCCATCGGTGCGGTGACCGAACCCAGGCTCTACGAGTGGACCGACCGCGACACCATGCTCTACGCGCTCGGGGTCGGGGCCGGCACCGAGGAGCTGGCGTTCACCACCGAGAACAGCCACGACGTGCCTCAGCAGGTGCTGCCCACCTTCGCGGTGATCTGCTGCATGGGGTTCGCCGCCGCGCCGCTGGTCGGCACGTTCAACTGGGGCAGGCTGCTGCACGGTTCGCAGGAGATCCGGCTGTCGGCGCCCCTGCCCGCGGCCGGCGCGCTGTCGGTGGTGGCCGAGGTGGCCGACATCCAGGACAAGGGCGAGGGCAAGAACGCCATCATCATGCTGCGCGCCCGGGGCAGCGACCCGGCCACCGGCGCGCAGGTCGCCGAGACGCTGACCACCCTGGTGATCCGCGGGGACGGCGGGTTCGGCGGCCAGCCCGGCCAGCGGCCACCGGCCCCGGAGTTCCCCGACCGCGAGCCCGACGCCCGTGTCAGCCTGCCGACCCGGGAGGACCAGGCGCTGATCTACCGGCTCTCCGGGGACCGCAACCCGCTGCACAGCGACCCGTGGTTCGCCCGCGAGCTGGCCGGGTTCCCCAAGCCGATCCTGCACGGGCTGTGCACCTACGGGTTCGCCGGCCGGGCGCTGCTGGCCGAACTGGCCGGCGGCGAGGCGGCCAGGCTGACCGCCATGTCGGCGCGGTTCTCCTCGCCGGTGTTCCCCGGCGAGACGCTGACCACCTCGATCTGGCGCACCGGGTCCGGCCGGGCGCTCTACCGCACCGAGGCGGCCGGTCCGGACGGATCCGAGTCCCGGGTGGTGCTCGACGACGGCGTCGCCGAGTACACCGGGTGAGCCGCTAGATGACCCCGCCCATCGCGCGGCCGATGGCGTAGGTCACCACCATCGCCAAGGCGCCCCCGATCACCACCCGCTGAGTGGCGCGGGTCGCGTCGGCCCCACCGAGCCGGGCGCTGATCCAGCCGGTGACGGCCAGTGCTACCAGCACGGCGAAGAAGGTGATCGGGATGCGCACCGAAGGCCCCGGCAGCAGGATCGCCAGCATCGGCAGCAGCGCCCCGACGGTGAAGGAGATCGCCGAGGAGATCGCCGCGTGCCACGGGTTGGTCAGCTCGTCGGGGTCGATGCCCAGTTCGACGTCGACGTGCGCGGCGAAGGCGTCGTGCGCGGTCAGCTCGCGGGCCACCGTCTGGGCGGTCTCCGGCGAGAGTCCCTTGCCCCGGTAGATCCCCACGAGTTCCTCGAACTCCTCCTCGGGGTATTCGGCCAGTTCCCGGCGCTCCTTGGCCAGCAGCGCCTTCTCGGTGTCGCGCTGGGTGCTCACCGAGACGTACTCGCCCAGCGCCATCGACAGCGCGCCGGCGGCCAGGCCGGCCACCCCGGCGGCGAAGATGGGCCCGCGGTCCTCGGTGGCCGCCGCGACGCCGATGACGATGCCGGCCACCGAGACGATGCCGTCATTGGCGCCGAGCACCCCGGCCCGCAGCCAGTTGAGCTTGGTGTTGATGGCGCCGACGTGGGGTTCGGCGGGATGGATGTCTGAAGTCACCGGATGAGCCTAGGGCGAACAGTTCCACTGTTCTATCGAACTCATGTTCGATAGACTCCGAGGGTGGGCTGGAACGACGGGCCGCCGAGTTGGTCGGAGATGGAGCGGGTGCTCAACAGCAGGCCCCCGGCACGGCGCCACCCGCTGTCCCAGCCGGTCGCCGACGGCAGCGACAGCCCGGCCTGGTCGCGCAGACGGCCCGGATATCTGGCGCCCCCCGACGCCGAACTCCGTCCCTCGAGGGTCCGATACGCCGAGTTGCACGCCCACTCGGCGTTCAGCTTTCTCGACGGTGCGAGCACCCCCGAGGAGCTCGTCGAGGAGGCCGCCCGGCTTGGTCTGGGCGCGATCGCGCTGACCGATCACGACGGGCTGTACGGGGTGGTGCGTTTCGCCGAGGCGGCCCGCGAACTCGGGGTGCGCACCGTCTTCGGCGCCGAGCTGTCGCTGGCGGGCATCGCCCGCACCGAGGCGCCGGACCCGCCCGGCCCGCACCTGCTGGCGCTGGCCCGCGATCCGGAGGGCTACCGGCGACTGTCCCGCCAGCTGGCGGCCGCCCACTTGGCCGGCGGGCGCAAGGGCGCACCGCGTTATGACTACGGCTCGCTCACCGAGGCTGCCGGCGGCCACTGGCACATATTGACCGGTTGCCGCAAAGGCCATGTGCGCCAGGCGCTCTCGACCGGCGGTCCGGATGCCGCGGCCGAGGCCCTGGCAGATCTGGTGGACCGGTTCGGGCCCAGTCGGGTCAGCATCGAGCTGACCCACCACGGCCACCCGCTCGACGACGAGCACAATGCCGCGCTGGCCGCTCTGGCGCCGCGGTTCGGGGTCGGCGTGGTCGCCACCACCGGAGCGCATTTCGCCGATCCGGGCCGCGGCCGGCTGGCGGCGGCGATGGCCGCGATCCGGGCCCGGCAGTCCCTCGACGAGGCGGCCGGCTGGCTGGTCCCGCTGGGCGGGTCGCACCTGCGATCGGGGGAGGAGATGGCCCGGCGGTTCGCCCGGCACCCCGAAGCGCTCGCCGCTGCCGCCGATCTCGGTGAGCGGTGCGCCTTCGAACTGGCGCTGATCGCCCCGCAACTGCCCCCGTTCGACGTTCCCGAGGGCCACACCGAGGACAGCTGGCTGCGCGAGCTGACCATGGCCGGAGCGGGTGGACGCTACGGCCCACGGGCCGGCGCGGCACGGGCCTACGTCCAGATCGAGCGGGAGCTCGACGTGATCGCAGCACTGAACTTCCCGGGCTATTTCCTTGTGGTGCATGACATCACGCAGTTCTGCCGTCGCAACAACATCCTGTGCCAGGGCCGGGGGTCGGCCGCCAACTCCGCGGTCTGCTACGCCCTGGGAGTCACCTCGGTCGACCCGGTGGCCAACGGCCTGCTGTTCGAACGTTTCCTGTCGCCGGCCCGCGACGGGCCGCCGGACATCGACATCGACATCGAGTCGGACCTGCGCGAGAACGTCATCCAGTACGTCTACGCCCGGTACGGCCGCGACTACGCCGCGCAGGTCGCCAACGTGATCACCTACCGCGGCCGCAGTGCGGTGCGCGACACCGCGCGGGCACTGGGGTTCTCCCAGGGCCAGCAGGATGCCTGGAGCAAACAGATCAGCCGCTGGGGTCCGCTGACCGATTCCGGCGACCTCGACGGCATTCCCGGGCAGGTGGCCGATCTTGCCGGACAGATCGCCGACCTGCCCAGGCACATGGGTATCCACTCCGGGGGCATGGTGATCTGCGACCGGCCGATCGCTGACGTCTGCCCGGTGGAGTGGGCCCGGATGCCTGGCCGCAGCGTGCTGCAGTGGGACAAAGACGACTGCGCCGCAATCGGTTTGGTCAAGTTCGACCTGCTGGGGCTGGGCATGCTCTCGGCCCTGCACTATGCGATCGACCTGGTCGCCGAGCACAAGGGGATCGAAGTGGATCTGGCCCGGCTGGATCTGTCCGACCCCGGTGTCTACGAGATGCTGCAGCGCGCAGACTCCGTCGGGGTTTTCCAGGTGGAGTCGCGCGCTCAGATGGCCACCCTGCCGCGGCTCAAGCCGCGGGTGTTCTACGACCTCGTGGTCGAGGTGGCGCTGATCCGGCCCGGGCCCATCCAGGGCGGGTCGGTGCACCCTTACATCAAACGGCGCAACGGCCTGGAACCGGTCACCTACGACCACCCCTCGATGGAGCCGGCACTGCGAAAGACGTTGGGGGTTCCGCTCTTCCAGGAGCAGCTGATGCAACTGGCGGTGGACTGTGCGGGATTCTCGGCGGCGGAGGCCGACCAGCTTCGCCGCGCGATGGGGTCCAAGCGCTCCACCGCGAAGATGCGCCGGCTGCGGGCGAGGTTCTATGAGGGCATGGCCGATCTGAACGGCATCACCGGCGAGGTCGCCGACCGCATCTACGAGAAGCTCGAGGCGTTCGCCAATTTCGGCTTCCCGGAAAGTCATTCGCTGTCGTTCGCCTCGCTGGTGTACTACTCGTCCTGGTTCAAGCTGTATCACCCGGCGGCGTTCTGCGCGGCGCTGTTGCGGGCCCAGCCGATGGGCTTCTACTCGCCGCAGTCGCTGGTCGCCGATGCCCGGCGCCACGGGGTCGCGGTGCACGGCCCGTGCGTCAATGCGAGCCTGCCTCACGCCACTCTGGAGAACGGCGGGCTCGAGGTCCGCCTGGGCCTGGGTGCGGTTCGCCATGTCGGAGACGAACTCGCGCAACGCATCGCCGACGAGCGCCGGGCCAACGGCGCGTACGCCTCGCTGCTGGATCTGACCGGCCGGGTTCAGCTGTCGGTTCCCCAGAGCGAGGCGCTGGCCACCGCCGGCGCGCTGGGGTGCTTCGGCACCTCCCGCCGGGAGGCACTCTGGGCGGCCGGTACCGCCGCCGCAGAGCGGCCCGACCGGCTACCCGGGGTGGGCTCGTCCTCCACCGTTCCCGCACTGCCCGGCATGAGCGAGGTGGAACTGGCCGCGGCCGACGTCTGGGCCACCGGTGTCTCGCCGGACAGCTACCCCACCCAGTTCCTGCGTGCCGACCTCGACGGGTTGGGCGTCATCCCGGCCGGGCGGCTGGCCGCGGTCCCCGACGGCAGCCGGGTGCTGGTCGCCGGGGCGGTCACCCATCGGCAGCGCCCGGCGACGGCCCGGGGTGTGACCTTTGTGAACCTTGAGGACGAGACCGGCATGGTGAACGTGCTGTGCACACCGGGGGTCTGGGCGCGGCACCGGCGGGTGGCCCAGACCGCGCCGGCGTTGCTGATTCGCGGCCGGGTGCAGAACGCCGGCGGCGCGGTGACTGTGATGGCCGACCGGATCGGAACGCTGGCGATGGCGGTGCGGTCGTCGTCCCGGGATTTCCGGTGAGTGGGCCGGTGGCAAATTCCTGGGGGGCCATTAAGCATGACCTGAGAGGAACCTGAATTGTTGCCGTGCGCTTTCGGCCGAACAGGCGGTTTACCCCTCCGACATGCAGAAACGAGCGCTCCGTGACCAAACCGCCGGCGCTCCGGTGCTACATTGACCGCACTGTTTTCGAACGCCCGCAGCAACTACCCGGGGGACTGGCCAATGATGACCGAATCCGAGATCCAGCTCGTCGGATACGTCGAGAGCATCCTTCGCACTCGCGGATACGCCGACCTGGCGGACGGCCTGACCGAGGTCGCCGAGACCCAGGCTCAGCGCCGGGCCCGGGTCTTCTCCCCGCAGCGCATGGAGTTCCGCGCCGCCGGCTAGCCTCCCGCCGGACAGCCCCGTGCGGACAGCATTCATGTCCGCGGTCTTCGGTCACGGCACGTAGTCTCCTGTCATGACCCTCAACCTCACCGCCGACGAAGTTCTGACCACCACCCGATCGGTGCGCAAGCGACTCGACTTCGACAAGCCGGTTCCGCGCGAGGTTCTGATGGACTGCCTGGAGATCGCGCTGCAGGCCCCGACGGGATCCAACGCTCAGGGCTGGCAGTGGATGTTCGTCGAGGATCCTGCCAAGAAGGCCGCACTGGCCGACATCTACCGCGCCAACGCCACCCCGTATCTGGATTTGCCCAAGCCGGAGCGCGGCGACATCCGCGACCAGCAGATGGACGCCGTCATGAACTCCGCGAAATATCTCAACGAGAACATGCAGAAGGCCCCGGTGATGATGATCCCCCTGCTGGAGGGGCGCCCGGACGACGCGCCGGTGGGAATGCAGGCCTCGTACTGGGGGTCACTGCTGCCGGCGGTGTGGAGTTTCATGCTGGCGTTGCGCAGTCGCGGGCTGGGGACCGCGTGGACCACACTGCATCTGATCGGTGACGGCGAGAAACAGGCCGCCGAACTGCTGGGAATCCCATTCGAGCGCTATGCGCAGGGCGGACTGTTCCCGATCGCCTACACCAAGGGCACCGACTTCAAACTGGCGAAGCGGCTGCCGGCCGAGCAGTTGACGCACTGGGACAGCTGGTGAGACCGGCGCTCACACAGCGCCGCCGTAGCCGTGCTGCCGCCACGCCTCGTAGGCGGCCACCGCGGCGGCGTTGGACAGGTTCAGCGACCGCCGGCCCGGCAGCATCGGGATGCGCACCTGCGCGGTGATGCGCGGGTCGGCCAGCGTCGCCTGGTCCAGGCCGGTCGGTTCCGGTCCGAACAGCAGCACATCGCCTGGGGCATAACTGATTTCGCTGAAGGATCGTTCGGCATGGGCGGTGAATGCAAAGACCCGGGAACCCGCCACCGCAGCCCAGGCATCCTCGAGGCTGCGATGAACGCTCACCGTCGCCAGGTCGTGGTAGTCCAGCCCGGCTCGGCGCAGCCTCGGTTCGGACAGGTCGAACCCGAGTGGTTCCACCAGGTGCAGTTCACAGCCGGTCGCGGCCACCATCCGGATCGCGTTGCCGGTGTTGGGGGCGATGCGGGGCGAGAAGAACAGGATCCTGAACAACGGGCCGGTCTAGCGGTCCCGCTGGTCGATCAGCGACTCGATCAGCTGAGCTGCCGGCAGCCGCCGCCGGATGTCGCTGAGATCGTCCTGCCCCACAGCGGAAAGACTACCGCCGGGGTCGACGCGACGGCCGCTCTACCGCAGTGCCTGGAGGTGAGGGGGTTCCGCCGATGGCAAGGTTCGGCGAAGGGAACATCGCCGCGGACACGGTCACTCGGTCGTGGCGCGCTCGGCGTCCGGCCCGGTCCCGGGCTCGGCTTCCTCACCGGATGAGCCGTCGGCGTCGTCGTCGCGCCCGATCAGCGCGGCCCCGGTCAGATAGATCACCAGGAACACCGCGGTCACCGCGAAGCTGAAGCCGCCCACCAGGTTGGCCAGCAGCCCGGCGGTGACGCATGCCGCGAGCCAACGCCGGCGCAGCCGGCCCGTTTCCATGGCGAGCAATGTATCGGGCAGCCTCATGCGGACTTGAGCCGGATCTTCCAGCGGACCGCCGCCAGATAGAGCACGCTGAGCCCGGCCAGCATCGCCATGTCGAACCACCAACTCGACCCCTGGTGTTTCCACCACCGGTCCTTCGGGGTCAGCGGTCCCGGCACCAGGTTGATCAGGTCCACGGTCGAGGCCGACGCGGCGAAACCCCACCGCGCCGGGGTGAGCCAGGAAAGCTGGTCGAGCACGACCCGATTGGTGACCGGGACCATGCCGCCGGAGAAGACGAGCTGGCTCATGATGGCCACCACCAGCAGCGGCATGATCTGCTCGTTGGACTTGGCCAGCGCCGAGAGCAGCAGGCCCAGGTTGGCCGAGGCGACACAGGTGGCCGCGATGGTGACGAACAGCTCCAGCGACGGGTTGCCCAGCGCCACCGCGCCGCGGGTGGGACCGCCCTTGCCCCACACCACGATCGCGACCATGATCGCCGACTGCAGCACTGCGAACAGCGTGTAGACGCCCACTTTCGCCAGCAGGTAGGCCGTCGTCGACAGCCCCACCGCCTGCTCGCGGCGGAAGATCGCGCGCTCGCCGATCAGATCGCGGATGGTCAGCGCGGTGCCCATGAATACCGCCCCGACGTTGAGGAAGACCAGGATCTGCCCGGGTTCGTTCGGGGAGCCGCCCATCGGGTCGGGCACCCCGAAGCCGACGGTGCCGGGCACCGCCAGGGACAGCACGCCCATGATGAACGGCAGCAGCGCCAGGAAGAAGAAGTAGCCGCGGTCGGAGACGATCAGCCGGGCCTGGCGGCGCACGATCGTGGAGAACTGCCGGCGCAGGCTGGTGTGCACCGGCTCGCCGAGGTCTGACGGCTGGTCGGCGGGCGGTGGCGGGGGCTGCGGCCCGACCAGCGCCCGGTACCGGTCGTTGGCCGCCTGCGGGTCCCCGGCGACGGTCGAGAAGATGTCGGCCCAGTTGGTCGTTCCCATCGCCGGGCCGATCTGGCCGGGCGGCCCGCAGAACGCCGTCTTGCCGCCGGGTGCCAGCAGCAGCACCTGATCGCACACGTCGAGGTAGGTCAGCGAGTGGGTGACCACCAGCACCACCCGGCCGGCGTCGGCGAGCTGGCGCAGCATCGTCATCACCTGGCGGTCCAGTGCGGGGTCCAGTCCCGAGGTGGGCTCGTCGAGGATCAGCAGCGACGGGCCGGTCAGCAGTTCCAGCGCCACCGACGCCCGCTTGCGCTGGCCGCCGGAGAGCTTGTCCACCCGGGTGTCGGCGTGCTGGGTCATCTCCAGTTCGGACAGCACCTGCTCGACCACCTCGGCACGGTCCTGCGTGGTGGTGTCCGGTGGCAGCCGCAGTTCCGCGGCGTACATCAGCGCCTGGTTGACCGTCAGCTGCCCGTGCACGACGTCGTCCTGCGGCACCATGCCGATCCGGGAGCGCAGCGAGGCGTAGTCGGCGTGGATGTTGTGGCCCTCGAAACTGACCGTTCCGCTGGTCGGGTGGGTGTAGCCGGCGATCTGCTTGGCGAGGGTGGACTTGCCGGCGCCGGACGGTCCGATCACCGCGGTCAGCGTGCCCGGCCGCGCGGTGAACGAGATGTTCTCCAGCAGCGTCTTGGTGCCCTCGATGGTCCAGGTCACCCCGCGCACGTCCAGCCCGCCGGTCCCAGCGGCGGCGGTGGTCTCGGTACGGCGCGCCAGCGTTCCATCGGCGAACACCAGGTCGACGTTGCCGATCGTGACGACGTCGCCGTCACCGAGCAGCGCCTTGTCCACTCGGGTCCCGTTGACGAAAGTGCCGTTGATGGAACGGTTGTCGACGATCTCCGTGCCGCCCGGGGCCGGGATCAGCGTGGCGTGGTGGCGCGAGGCCAGCACGTCGGGGATGACGATGTCGTTGTCGCCGGCCCGGCCGATCGTCAACGACCCCGGCGGGGCGTCCGCCGGCGAGGAACCCGGCCGCAGGATCTTCAGCATCGACGTCGCCAGGTTGGTGGTGCTGCCGGTCCGCGGCGAGGGCCCCATCTGGGTGGGTGCGGCGTCCGGCGGCACCGGGATGGCCGGCCGGCTCGGCGGCGCTGCCGGCGGCACGGTGGCGGGGTAGGACGGATAGCTCGGCGGCGGCGTCGGCATCGGCGGCGGAACGGGCAGCGGCACGGGCGGCGGGGTGGTGGGGTAACCGGGCTGATGCCGCGGGATCTTCACCGTCGAGGTCTGCGGCGGCCGTCCGGGCGTGCCGTGGTGGGCGCCGATGCCGAAGGTCACCGCCGGGCCGTCCGGGTTGCCGACGTTGAGCGTCATTCCGTCGGTGATGTCTGCTTCGGGCACCCGCCTGCCCCGGACGTACATCCCGTTCAGCGAGCCGTTGTCCACCGCCGTCCACCGGTCGTGGTCGAACCGCAGCACGACGTGGGCGCGGGACACCAGCGGATGCGCGATGCGCACGTCAGCCCTGAGGTCGCGGCCGATGACGACGTCGTGTCCGGCGGCGAAGGTGCGCGCGGGCCCCTGCTGTGCGCGGCCGTCGGGGTTGTACCTGACGGTCAGAGCGGGTGCGGAGGGTCGGCTCATCGGCGCCACTCTAACCCGAGGGCGGGTCTCCTCGGCGGTCACCGGGCCCCCCGGTCAGGACGCACTGAGTGCGCGAATAGATCGTCGGCATGCATTTGTTGCAGTGCGTGCACAGGGATCTGACCGAGGTGTCGGCCCGTATCCGGTTGATCAGATCAGGTTCGGCCAGCAGCGCCCGGCCCATCGCGACGAAATCGAAACCCGCCGCCATCGCGCTGTCCATCGCGTCCCTGTCAGTGATCCCGCCGAGCAGGATCAGCGGCATGGTCAGCTCGCGGCGGAACTGCTCGGCGTCGCGCATCAGGAAGGCGTCCCGGTAGGGGTACTCGCGGAGGAATTTCGTACCGGTCATCCGCATGCCCCAGCGCAGCGGGGGTTTGAATGCCGCCGAGAACTCCTTGATCGGCGAGTCGCCGCGGAACAGGTACATCGGATTGAGCAGCGAACTGCCGGCGGTCAGTTCCAGCGCGTCCAGTCCGCCGTCGTCCTGGAGCCAGCGCGCGGTCTGCAGCGCCTCCTCGATCCCGATGCCGCCGCGTACCCCGTCGGACATGTTGAGCTTGGCGGTCACCGCGACGGCGGGCTTGCCGTCCCGCCACACCTCCTGGCGCACCGCCCGCACGATGCCGCGGGCCAGCTTGGCACGGTTGGCCAGTGAGCCGCCGAACTCATCCGAGCGGCGGTTGATCAGCGGGGAGAGGAACGCACTGGCCAGGTAGTTGTGGCCTAGGTGGATCTCGACGGCGTCGAACCCGGCGTCGATGGCGTGGCGCACCGCGGTGGCGTGTCCGGCGATCACCTCGTCGATGTCGTGGCGCGTCGCGTGCCGGGCGAACCGCATCGAGAGCGGGTTGAAGAACCGCACCGGCGCCAGCGCGGGGGCCCGGTTGGAGCGCGCGTTGGCGACCGGCCCGGCATGGCCGATCTGGGCGCTGGCCGCCGCCCCCTCGGCGTGCACCGCGTCGGTCAGCCGCCGCAGACCCGCCACCGCCTCCGGACGCATCCACAGCGCCGAGGCGTCGGTGCGCCCGCCCCGGCTCACCGCGCAGTAGGCCACCGTCGTCATCCCGACCCCGCCGGCGGCCATCGCCCGGTGGAAGGCGATCAGGTCATCGCTGACCAGCGCGTGCGGCGTGCGCGCCTCGAAGGTGGCCGCCTTGATGACCCGGTTGCGCAGCGTGATCGGACCCAGTTGGGCCGGGCTGAGGACATCGGGAGCGGCGCCCATATGCAGAATGTAGCCGTGCCCGCGCAGACGCTGGATGGCAAGCTCACCCGCGACGAGATCTTCGCCGACCTCGCCGGCCGGGTCGCCGCCCTGACCGCGGCGGGCCGGACACCCGGCCTTGGCACCGTTCTGGTCGGCGACGACCCCGGCTCGCACGCCTACGTCAAGGGCAAGCACTCCGACTGCGCCAAGGTGGGCATCACCTCCATCCGCCGGGACCTGCCGGCCGACGCTGGCGCCGGTCAACTCAACGACACCATCGACGAGCTCAACGCCAATCCGGACTGCACCGGCTACATCGTGCAGCTGCCGCTGCCCCGTCACCTCGACGAGAACGCCGCCCTGGAGCGGATCGACCCGGCCAAGGACGCCGACGGCCTGCACCCGACCAACCTGGGCCGGCTGGTGCTGGGCGAGCCCGCGCCGCTGCCGTGCACCCCGCGCGGCATCGTGGCGCTGCTGCGCCGCTTCGACGTTCCGATCGACGGTGCGCACGTGGTGGTCATCGGCCGCGGGATCACCGTCGGCCGCCCGCTGGGCCTGTTGCTGACCCGCCGTACCGAGAACGCGACGGTGACGTTGTGCCACACCGGAACTCGCGATCTGGCGTCGCTGACCCGTCAGGCCGACGTCATCGTGGCCGCTGTCGGGGTGCCGCACATGCTCACCGCCGGCATGGTGCGCCCGGGCGCGGCGGTGGTCGATGTCGGGGTGAGCCGGGTGGACGGAAAACTCACCGGGGACGTGGCGCCGGACGTGTGGGACGTCGCCGGGCAGGTGTCGCCGAACCCCGGCGGCGTCGGACCGTTGACCCGGGCCTTCCTGCTGACCAACGTCGTTGAACGAGCGGAAGCGGATCTGGCAGAAGCCCGCCGGTGAACTCCAGATCCCGTGAGGTGCTGCGCACGCAGTGGCCGATCCTGACCGTCGCGGGCATCTTCGCCGTTGCGCTGGTGCTCGTCGCCGCCGGATTCTGGCGCCGCGGGGCCTTCCTGATCGGGGTGGGCGTGGGGGTGGCGGCGGCCCTGCGCCTGGTGCTGCCCGATGATCGGGCCGGGCTGCTGGCGGTGCGCGGCAAGAGCCTGGACTTCGCCACCATGACCACGATCAGCGCGATCATGCTCTACACCGCCTGGACCATCGATCCGCTCGGCACGAGCTGACTAATCGAGCGTCGCCCGCACGCACACCGTGATGTAAGGCAGTGCGATGCCCTGTGCGTTGGCCAGCGCCGGGTGGGTGTCGAGCAGCGTGCGTACCTCTTCGAGGGTGCGGCTGCGGACCTCGGCCGGTGAGGTGATGCAGTAGCTGCGCGAGGCGACGTAGTCGATCAGCGCCTGCGGGGTGATGTAGTTGGTCCACTCCACCTTGTGCGTCTCGACGCCGGTGAAGGGCGCGGGAAGTTCGACGGCGGTGTCGGCCCAGTCGTGCTCGCGCCCGACGATCTCACCGAAGTCCCTGACCCAGCCCAGCCGGGTGTCGCGCACGTTCCACAGCAGCCCGAGCCGGCCGCCGGACCGCAGCACCCGGGCTATCTCCGCCCCGGCTCGCGCGGTGTCGAACCAGTGCCAGGCCTGGGCCACCAGGACCGCGTCGACGCTGCTGTCCGGCAACGGGATCTGTTCGGCGCTGCCCAGCAGGGCGGGGGTGTCCGGAAGCGTGGCGCGCAGCACGTCGAGCAGCTCGGGGATCGGGTCCACCGCCACCACGCTCAGGCCCCGCTCGACCAGCCGGCTGGTCAGCTTGCCGGTGCCGGCGCCGAGGTCCAGCACGTCGCGCACCGGTGGGCCGGCGCCCGCGGTGAGCAGCCAATCGACGGCCGCCGGGGGATAGGACGGCCGGCCCCGCTCGTAGGCCGCGGCCTGCGAGCCGAACGACAGCGAGCGTTCCCTGCGGCCGCCGTCCGCGGGCGTCACCGCTGCCCGTCGGCCAGTGCCAGGGTCTCGCGGATCAGCTGGCCCACGGCCTCGGTTTCGATCAGGAACCCGTCGTGGCCGTAGATCGACTCGACGACGTTGAGGTGGTCGGCGCCGGGCAGCAGTTCGACCAGTTCCTGCTGGAGCCGCAACGGGTAGAGCCGGTCGGAGGTGATGCCCCCGACCACCGCCGGCACCGGGCAGGCCCGCAGCGCCGCCGCGACCCCGCCGCGGCCGCGGCCCACGTCGTGGTTGGACAGCGTCTCGGTCAGCGTCACGTAGCTGCCCGCGTCGAAGCGCCGGATGAGTTTGGCGCCCTGGTGCTCCAGGTAGCTCTGCACCGCGTAGCGCCCGCCGGCCAGCGGGTCCTCCCGGTCGTTTCCGCTGCCCTGGCCGGAATTGCCGAACCGGGTGTCCAGTTCGGTCTCGCCGCGGTAGGTCAGGTGGGCGAACCGGCGGGCCAGCTGCAGGCCCGAGTCCGGTGAACGGCCGGTGCCGTAGTAGTCGCCGCCCTGCCAGTCCGGGTCGGACTTGATGGCCGCGATCTGGCTGCTCTGGGTTCCGATCTGGTCGGCGGTTGCCCGCGCGCCGACGGCCAGCACCAGCGCGGCGCGGACCCGGTCGGGGTAGCCGACCATCCACTCCAGTGCCCGGGCACCGCCCATCGACCCGCCGACAACCGCCGCGACCTCGCCGATGCCGAGTGCCCGCAGCGCGGCCACATCGGCGTTGACCTGGTCGCGAACCGTAATCAGCGGGAACCTCGACCCCCACGGCCGGCCGTCGCGGGCCAGCGAACTCGGTCCGGTGGAGCCCCGGCAGCCGCCGAGCACGTTGGTGGCCACCGCGCACCACCGGTCGGTGTCGATCGGCGCCCCGGGGCCCGCGACACCGTCCCACCAGCCCGGAGTGGGATGGCCCGGGCCGGCCGGGCCGGTGATGTGCGAGTCTCCGGTGAGCGCGTGCAGCACGACGACGACGTTGTCGCGGTTGGGGGACAGCGTGCCCCAGCGCTGCACGGCGATCGAGACGTCGTCGATGACCGCACCGTTCTCGCACTCCAGCGGACCGATGTCGACGACACCGATCTGGCCCTCCGCCGGGAGGGCTTCGATGCGCTCGTAGGACAGGGTCACGTCGGATTCCTTCAACGTGCCGCCGCGACGTGCCCGGCGGCCGCCCCGGCGGCGGTGAAGCCCTGTTCGAGGTCGGCCAGGATGTCGTCGATGCCCTCCAGTCCGACCGCCAGGCGCACCAGTCCGGGGGTGACACCGGTGGACAACTGCTCCTCGGCGGAGAGTTGCTGGTGGGTGGTGGACGCCGGGTGGATCACCAGCGAGCGCACGTCTCCGATGTTGGCCACGTGGCTGTGCAGTTCCAGCGCGTCGACGAAGGCCCTGCCGGCCTCGGCTCCGCCGGACAACTCGAAGGACAGCACGGCACCGGTTCCCCTGGGAGCCAGTGCCTTGCCGCGTTCGTACCACGGCGAGCCGGGCAGGCCGGCGTAATTCACGCCGACCACGTCGTCACGGCCCTGGAGATACTCGGCCACCTTCTGCGCGTTTGACACATGCCGCTCGATCCGCAGGCTCAGCGTCTCCAGCCCCTGGGCGATCAGGAAGGCGTTGAACGGCGCCGGCGCCGAACCGAGGTCGCGCAGCAGCTGAACCCGGGCCTTGAGGGCGAACGCCGGCGCGCCGAGGTCGGCGAACACCACGCCGTGGTAGCTCGGGTCGGGGGTGGTGAAGCCGGGAAAGCGGCCGGACGTCCAGTCGAAGTTGCCGGAGTCGACGATCACCCCGGCGATGGCGGTGCCGTGGCCGCCCAGGTACTTGGTCGCCGAGTGCACGACGATGTCCGCGCCCTGGGCGATCGGCTGGATCAGGTACGGCGTGGCGATGGTGTTGTCGACGATCAGCGGGACCCCGTTGGCGTGGGCCACTCCGGACACCCCGGGGGTGTCGAGGATGTCGATCTTCGGGTTGGAGATCGTCTCGCCGAAGAACGCTTTGGTGTTGGGCCGCACCGCCGCCTGCCAGGCGTCCAGATCGTCGGGGTCGGAGACGAAGGTCGTTTCGATGCCCAGCTTGGGCAGCGTGTAGTGGAACAGGTTGTAGGTGCCGCCGTACAGCCGCGGGCTGGAGACGATGTGGTCCCCGGCCCCGGCGACGTTGAGGATCGCGAAGGTCTCCGCGGCCTGGCCGGACGACAGCAGCAGTCCGGCGACCCCGCCCTCGAGGGCGGCGATGCGCTGCTCGACCACGTCGGTGGTCGGATTCATGATCCGGGTGTAGATGTTGCCCGGTTCGGCCAGCCCGAACAGCGCGGCGGCGTGGTCGGTGCTGTCGAAGGTGTAGGACGTGGTCTGGTAGATCGGCAGCGCCCGCGCGTGGGTGTCTCCCGGGGTCTGGCCGGCGTGGATCTGCTTGGTCTCGAACGACCAGTTGTCGCTGGTGGTCATGGGGGTGTGGCTCCTTGGGGGTCGACTGGGCTGGGTTTCACGGAGGGCTCGTCGGGTGCGACGAAACGCGGCGTGGATCAGCGACAGCGACACATATGAGGGCTCCGCATCAGGTTTCCCTGTCTACTCGGGGGGCCCGTCATGGCGGACCCGCGCTTGCCGTGCAGCCGCTCGTCGGCTGCTCAACCTGGTCATCACCCGGGGCACCCCACCGCGGTTGGAGGGTTGCCGGCCAGCAAGCCGGGGCTTGATGCTGGCGCTCATGACCGTCGGAAAGCCTATCGCACAACCGCGCCGGCTGGCCACCCGGTCTTCCGGCGACACGGCCCGTCGCGGACCGGTCAGCCCTTGTAATGTTGGCCCCGCGGGCACGTGCCCGCCGGGTTGAGGAGGACGGGCTACTCACATGGCGAGCGGACACAAGATCAAGGTCAAGGGCACCGTCGTCGAGCTCGACGGCGACGAGATGACCCGCATCATCTGGAAGCTCATCAAGGAAACCCTGATCCTGCCGCACCTGGACGTCAACCTCGAGTACTACGACCTGGGCATGGAGAACCGCGACGCAACCGACGACCAGGTCACGATCGACTCCGCGCAGGCCATCCTCAAGCACGGCGTCGGCGTCAAGTGCGCCACCATCACCCCCGACGAGGCCCGCGTCAAGGAGTTCAACCTCAAGAAGATGTGGCTGTCGCCCAACGGCACCATTCGCAACATCCTCGGCGGCACGATCTTCCGCGCGCCGATCGTCATCTCCAACATTCCCCGCCTGGTGCCGGGCTGGACCAAACCGATCATCATCGGCCGGCACGCGTTCGGCGACCAGTACCGCGCGACCAACTTCAAGGTGGACCGCCCCGGCACCGTCACGCTGACCTTCACCCCCGACGACGGCAGCGAGCCGATGGTGCACGAGGTGGTGCACATCCCCGAAGACGGCGGGGTGGTGATGGGGATGTACAACTTCAAGAAGTCCATCCAGGACTTCGCGCACTCGACGTTCTCCTATGCGCTGCAACAGAACTACCCGGTGTATCTGTCGACCAAGAACACCATCCTCAAGGCCTACGACGGCATGTTCAAAGACGAGTTCCAGCGCATCTTCGACGAGGACTACAAGGCCCAGTTCGACGCCCGCGGGCTGACCTACGAGCACCGGCTCATCGACGACATGGTCGCCTCCTGCCTGAAGTGGGAGGGCGGCTACGTGTGGGCCTGCAAGAACTACGACGGCGACGTCGAGTCCGACATCGTCGCCCAGGGCTACGGCTCGCTGGGCCTGATGACCTCGGTGCTGATGACCCCGGACGGCAAGACCGTGGAAGCCGAGGCGGCGCACGGCACCGTCACCCGGCACTACCGCCAGTATCAGCAGGGCAGGCCCACCTCGACCAACCCGATCGCGTCGATCTTCGCCTGGACGCGGGGTCTGCAGCACCGCGGGAAGCTCGACGGCACCCCCGAGGTCATCGACTTCGCCGAGACCCTCGAGGAGGTCGTCGTCCACACCGTGGAGGGCGGCCAGATGACCAAGGATCTCGCGCTGCTGATCGGTCCGGATCAGCCCTGGGAGACCAGCGAGCAGTTCCTGGCGACCCTGGCCGACAACCTCAAGAGGGCGCTGGCCTAATCGGTGCGGTAGTGCTTGGCCGTGCGGGCCAGGAACTGCTCGAAGTAGGGCAGTGACTCGACCGGCACACTGGCCCGCAGCAGCATCCGCCAACTCTGCTCGAGGCGCTGGGAGACGCTGTCGCCGGTCGCGTCGGACAGCAGATGGCAGCCGTGGACGGTCATCCAGACCTGGTTGCCCAGCTCCAGTGGAGTGACCTCGGGACGGATGTCGGTCTGGTTGATCGCCCCGGCCACCCCCTCGATGAAGCTTCGCGCCTTGCGTTCGAAGGCGATCCGGCCGTCCTCGTTGAGCAGCCCCAGCGACTGGTTGAGGTGGTTGGCGATCCAGACCGACTTGTCCCGCTTCATCAGTTCGCTGAGCGCGAAGGTCATCACGATGACGTTCTCCAGGCCCGGCGCCGGGGACTCGATACAGGCGCCGATGACTTCCCAGGCCTTGGGCCACCCGTCGGCGACGATCGTGGCGGCCAGCGCCTCCTTGGAACCGAAGTGGTAGTAGAAGGCGCCGGTCGTCACATGGGCCGCCGACGTGATGTCGTTCAGCGACGTCGTGCCGTACCCCTTGCCCGCGAAAAGCTCCACGCCCGCGTCGATGATCTTCTGTCGCGTCGCCGCTGATCTGCTCTGGTTCCCCACGACCCGATTTTAACGACTTGGTCAGCCCGCCGGTGATGCCTCCCTCAGTCGGGGGCGGTGCTCGTCGACCCAGGCCGCGATCAGGTCGGCGATCAGCTGCGGCGCCTCGAACATCGGGATGTGCCCGACGTCGGTCAGGGTGGTGATCCGGTCGATGTCGGGCAGGTGGCGCAGAAAGTGCCTGGTGTAGCGCGGATGCGGCAGCACCCGGTCCTTCCCGCAGATCACCAGGTTGGTCGGGGTGGTGGTGCCGGCCAGTTCCATCAGTCCGGGCAGCAGCAGCGCCTTGACCAGCAGCTGGTAATAGGCCCGGCAGTGGGTCACGTCGTCGATGATCTCGAGCAGGTCGGCGTCGCTGAGCCCGGCCGGGGTCGCGCTGACCGGCACGCTCGCCGCCGCCCGGGCGCCCGGCAGTCTGGCCGCGCGCTGCCGCAGAGCCATCGCGGTCAGCCAGACCGGGGCGCCCGCGACGAACTTGGCGACGATCTCGTACTTGACCGGCGACCAGCGGTGCCAGCCGCCGGCCGGGGCGATCGCGGTCAGGGTGCGGGCCCGCCCGCGGCGTTCCAGTTCGAAGGCGACCCATCCGCCGAGGGAGTTGCCGACGATGTGGGCGCTGTCCCAGCCCAGCTCGTCCAGTTGGGTCTCCACGTGGTCGGCCAGGGTGGCGGTGTCCAGGAACCAGGAGCTGGTGTGCGGCCCGCCGTTGTGGCCCGCCATCGTCGGGGCGAAGACCTCCAGTTCACCGGTCCGGGCCAGTGCTGGAGCGACGTCGTGCCAGACGTAGCACGACATCATGAACGGGTGCAGCAGCAGGACGGGTTCCCCCGCGCCGAGGTGGATCGGCGCCCGGCCGGTCATACCCGCACGGTACCGCGGGGGTCACCCAGAGTCACCATGCTCTGGTAATAGGCGATCACCCGCTGTCTTGAAACGTCCAGGGCCGGCCACTGCGGCCAGTCCCAGGTGTCGTTCATGAACGGCTGCATCTGATCGTGGCTGAGCACGGTGAGGTGATTGACGTCGTGCGCGGTGGCCGAACCCTCGATGAGCAGCCGGCCGTTCGCCCGGTCATGCATCCAGCCGCCGTAGTGCGGCTCCATTTTCAGGGTGTCGACGAAAGCCGTCTGGTTCCCGCTGGTCGTCAGATAGTCGGCGAAACCGGTGTGACCGTATCGCCTCACCATCGCCATGACGTCCTCCGCGGAGCCCAGCCTGGCCGTGCGCTCGGCGTCGGCGACGATCTGCGGGGTGTACTTGTCGGCGGCGATCCAGCCGACCTTGGCGCCCTGCATCGCGTAGTACAGCCCGACGCCCTGCAGTTCGCTGTCCCAGGCCTGCGCGTTGTTCGTCAGCTGGTTGGCGAAGGCCCACCTGCCGACGTCCTCCAGCTTCGCCGGTGCGAGGCCGGCGAAGCGCCGCAGATCGTTGTAGGCGACCAGTGCTTCGGTGGTGATCGCCGTCCGGCCGCCTGCCAGGGCGTCCATGCCGGTATGGCTGCTGCCGTGGAACATGCCGAAGGTCATGATGTCGGTGTAGGGGCCGCTGTCGGCGGGCGCCGGCACGGTCCCCCCGCCCCCTGTGGTTCCGGTCGGGGGCGTGGTCGCCGTCGCACGGTCGGCGATGACGCCCATCGCCATCGCGTCGGTCAGGGTGGCTCCCGAGGGGTTGGACAGCACGACGTGGAAGTCCTCGCTGCCCTCGGTCAGGGCATCGCCGTTCACCGCGACCGAGACGATCTTGCGGGTTTCACCCGGTGCAAAGGTCAGTGTGCCGGTGGTGGCCGTGTAGTCGCCGCCGGCCGTCGCCGTGCCGTTGGCGGTGGCGTAGCCGACCGAGACCGTCTGGGTGGCGGGGGCGTTGAGGGTGACGGTGAACGATGCCTGCGATGTGCCGTTCCCGGCGCTGTACTGGATCGGGGCGAGGTAGGTCATCTTGGTCTGGTTGACGGTGGTCCAGTCGTCGGCCAGGATGCCGCCGGTGTCCCCGGAGTTGGGGTTCCAGGACCAGAAGGTCCAGCTGATGTCCTGGTTCGCGGCGGGGATGTCGGTGGTGCCGTTGTTGTCGAGGTCCCCGGAGATGTAGGACGTGATGGCCTCAAACCAGACCGCGTCTTTGGGGTCGGTGAGTTTGGTGCCGAACTCGCCGATGTAGACCGGGGCGATGTTGTTCTCGTAGATGTAGCCCCAGGCCTTCCGGAACACAGCGGGCAGGCCGGCGCCGAAGTCGGCGGTCTGGAACCAGCTCTGGGGGAACACCGAGTTGGGGTAGTCGTGCGGGGAGTAGACCACCCGGTTGGGCACCGACAGCACGATCGGGCGGTCTTTGACGCCCATCAGATTGCCCCCCCACCAGTAGTTCTGGCCCTGGTAGGTCTCGACGCCCTCGACGAAGATCAGCAGGTTCGGGTTGACCGCCAGGGCGGCGTTGCCGGCCCGCTCGGCCGCCCGGGCCCAGTCGGTGGCCCCGCCGCCGCCCCAGGTTCCGTTGTGTGGCTCGTTGTGCAGGTCCACCCCGATCACGGTGGGGTTGTTCTTGTAGCGCCCGGCCAGGGTTGCCCAGTCGGCGACCCAGGCGTCCTCGGTGTAGGTGGTGTCGTACCACAGGCCGTTCTCGGAGGTGCCCGCACCGGCGCCGCTGCGGTGGTGATCGAGGATGACCCGCATGCCCTGCTGTCCGGCGTAGGCGATGATGGCGTCCATCACCTGCAGACCCGAGAGGCCCTGCAGGTCAGGGTTTTTGGCGAAGTCGATGCCGTTGGGTGCGGCGGTGGTGTGCAGCAACTCGCTGGAGTAGGGCAGCCGGATGGTGTTGAATCCCAGCCCGGACATCTGGTTGATCATGTCCTTGTAGCCTCGCGTCCACAGCCCGTGCGGGGCCTGGGTGGTCGACTCCATGCCGAACCAGTTGACCCCTGAGATCGCCACCGTCTTGTTCTGCGAGTCCAGGATCTGGTTTCCCGCGGTGTGCAGGAAGCCCGGGGCCATGCCGCCCGAACCCGGCTCGACGGCCGAGGCATCGGAGATGCTCAGCCCCGGCGTCGGCGTCGGCGTCGGCGTCGGCGTCGGCGGGGCGTCGTCGTTGAGGATGGTCCCGAGTGCGACCGCACGGGTGATGACCACCCCCACCGGGTTGGACAGCGTCACCGTGAAGGTCTCGCCGGGTTCTGCGGCGGTGTCGCCGATGACGCCGACGTGCACCGTCTGGGTGGTCACCCCCGGCGCGAAGGTGAGGGTGCCGGAGGCGCCGGTGTAGTCCACCCCGGCCCTCGCGGTGCCGTCGGCGGTCGCGTAGCCGACACTGACCGGGCCCGTCGGGGCTTTGTCCAGGGTGGCCACGAACATGAAGTGGGCGTGTTCACCGTTGCCTTCCGTCACCGCGAGGTCGGCGATGGACAACGACGGCGGGACCGGCGGGGGTCCCGGTACCGTCACGGCGACCGGCACCAGCACCGATGCCCGCCGCCTGAAGAGCAGCCGTAATCCGCTGTCGCGCAGGGTGACTGTGAAGGAGTCCGATCCGCCGGTGCCCGCCAGATCCGCACCCGCGGTGTAGGTGTAGGTGCCGAGCTTGTCGACGACGACGCTGCCGCGGGCCGGGGCCTTGGCGATCGCGTACTCGATACGGTCACCGTCTGGGTCCACGGCCCCGATCGTCCCGGTGGCCACGGCGGGAGTACTCGACGCGTACTGGACCGGACTCGCGGTCGGCAGGCGGTTGCCGAACGGCCGGCGGGCGGCGCCTGAGCCCCTGGCCGCGACCCTCGGGGTCACCGCAGCCGCCGGTGCGGGGGCGGCGACGGCCGTCAGGGGCACCGTTCTGGCCGCCTCTGCCCCTCGACGTTTCAGCCCCGCCTGTCGCTTGAGCGTCGGGCGTGCCGCTGGGCCGTTGCGGGAAACCCGATGCGGCGACGGCGATTCGGCAGCCGGCGAGCTCGCGGCCGGGGGTGCGGGGGAGGCGGGCGTCGCGGTGTCGGCGGAGTCGTCGGCATGGGCGACGCCGCCACCGGCGACTCCGAGGCCCAGTCCGATCGCAATGGCCGCCGCGCCGCGGATCACTGAATGCACGAGATTGCTCCTGACCCCCGCCATCAGGCGGAACGAGGAATTGGATACGTACGTAGCCAAAAAATAGCATAGAAAATCCCAAAAGCAACATGAGAAAAAGCCGGGGCTATCCTCGTCGGATGCCGCGCACGTCGAGATGGGCCGGGCTGTCGCAGGCCGATCGGCGGGCAGCGCGGCGGGCCATGCTGGTTCGGGCCGCCTACGGGTTGTTCGCCGAGGGTGGCGAGGCTGCGGTCACCCTCAGATCGGTGTGCCGGCGCAGCGACCTGCACGCCCGCTACTTCTCCGAGAGCTTCTCCGGCACCGACGCCCTTCTCGGAGCGGTCTACGACGTCGTGGTCGCCGACTTGACCGAAGCCCTCGCCACAGCGATGGCCGGACTACCCGACGTCCGGGCGCGGCTGGCGGCGGGCATCCGCACCGTGCTCAGCTTCAGTTCCGAGGATCCGGGCCGCGGCAAGATCCTGTTCATCGAGGCGCGAACGAATCCCGTTCTGGCCCAACGCCGTACGGCCACGCAGGAGGAACTGCGCAAATCCGTCCTCCCCGGCGCGGTTCGCGAGCGCACCGCCGACCTCGTCGGGGCGGCGATGTATGCCGGAGCGATGGCGGAACTGGCGCAGCAGTGGCTGCTGGGACAGTTGGGCGCCGATCTGGAGACTGTCGTCGACTCGGCGGTCGGTGTGATCATGCCGGGTCGGCCCCGGCGCTAACCGGTCGGGCAGCCCTCGCGATTGGCGCCCTCGAGAGCCTTCGGCGCGTCCTCGATGGCCTGGGCCAGCACCTCGAACACCCGGGGATCCCAGGTCAGTGCCGTCTTCCAGTCCAGGCCGGCCTGGTTGGAGACGAAGATGCTGTGGGTGTCGTCGAAGGTGTGGCAGCGCCGGTGCGGCAGCACCGGGTCGCTGATGCCCGTGGCCAGCGCGCTCTCCTCGGCGACGATGCCGTCATTCGGCCACACCGCGGGAATCCCCGGTCCGGGCAGGGTGAACTTCTTGCCCGCGATCAGCGTCACCGGGATCTTGTCGAGCACCCCGGACTGGAACTGATTCCACCCGTCCGAACCCATCAGGAACGCCTTGTTGGCCTCCCGGCCCGAGCCTGACATCAGTTGCAGGGTGCGGATCCTGAAGTCCTTCATCGCGCCTTCGCACAGTTTGTCGCCCTTGCAGTCGGTCATGGGGATCAGGTCGTTGGCGTAGTCGGAAAGATAGGTGCCCTGCCAAGGAGATCCGATGGTGGTCAGCGAACGTACCTTGACCGGGCTGTCCGTGCTGGCCAGCACCCGGATCGCGGCCCGCGAGTAAAGCCCGCCCATGGAGTGGCCGACGAAATCGACGTCGGTGACCCCCTTTTCGTTGTGCAGCCAGTTGACGAACCTGGCCAGGTGCTCACCGGCGGTGTCGATGCTCCCGGTCGAGTTGACCGTCATGTTCTCCGGCAACGTCACCGGGCAGACCCCGAACGCCCCGAACCCCTGCTGGTCGACCACCTGGCCGCGCCCGGCCATGGCCGGTGCGGTGTAGACGGTGTATCCCTTGCCGAGCAGGAACTCCCGCAACGCGGTGTCGGTGTTGCCCGCCGCCAGGCCGGTCGCACAGGCCTGATCGCGGGTGGTGAAGGGGCTGGTGGCATTGCCGCCGGAGACCAGCACCACCGCGGCGCCGGCCGGCCGCTTGTCCGACGAACCCGGTCCGCTCGAGCAACCGGCGAGCACCAGTGTCGCCGCTGCCAGCACCGCAAGGAATTTCCGCATGACAGGATTGTCCCACCATGAGCCCGCATTCCCGTGTCGTTTTCTCCGGTGTCCAGCCGACCTCCGATTCCCTGCACCTGGGCAACGCGCTCGGTGCGGTCCAGCAGTGGGTCGGCCTGCAGGACGACTACGATGCCTACTTCTGCGTGGTCGACCTGCACGCCATCACCGTCCCGCAGGACCCGGCCGTGCTGCGCCGGCGCACCCTGGTGACCGCCGCGCAGTACCTCGCGCTGGGAATCGACCCGGCCCGCTCGACCATCTTCGTGCAGAGCCACGTGCCCGCCCATGCCGAATTGGCCTGGGTGCTGGGCTGTTTCACCGGTTTCGGCCAGGCATCGCGGATGACCCAGTTCAAGGACAAGTCGCTCAAGCAGGGCGCGGACGCGGCCACGGTGGGACTGTTCACCTACCCGGTGCTGCAGGCCGCCGACGTTCTGCTCTACGACACCAACCTGGTTCCGGTCGGCGAGGACCAGCGCCAGCACCTGGAACTGGCCCGCGATGTCGCCGGGCGGTTCAACGCCCGTTTCCCGGACACCTTCGTGGTGCCGGAGGTGATGATCGCCGGCCAGACCGCGAAGATCTACGACCTTGCCGAACCCACCGCCAAGATGAGCAAATCGGCGGCCACCGACGCCGGGTTGATCAACCTGCTGGACGATCCCCAGCGTTCGGCCAAGAAGATCCGCTCGGCGGTCACCGACAGCGAGCGCGAGATCCGCTTCGACACCGACGCCAAACCGGGTGTGTCCAACCTGCTGTCCATCCAGTCGGCGGTCACCGGCGTCCCGATCGCCGCCCTGGTCGAGGGCTACGCCGGCCGCGGCTACGGTGACCTCAAGTCGGACACGGCCGAGGCCGTCATGGAGTACGTGACCCCGATTCGGCAGCGGGTCGACGAACTGCTCAGCGACCCGGCGGAGTTGCAGGGCCTGCTGGCCGCGGGCGCCGATCGGGCCCGGGAGATCGCGGGGAAGACCCTGGCCCGGGTCTACGAGCGGCTTGGTTTCCTGCCCGGCTCATGATGGGGACGCTTGACCGGCTGCGTGCCCGCCACCCCTGGCTGGACCACGCGGTCCGTGCCCAGCAGCGCTACGACGGCGCGCGGGGCGACTTCTGTGCGGCCGCGATCACCTACTTCACGATCTTCGCGATGTTCCCGTTGCTCATGGTCGGCTTCGCGGTGGTCGGTTTCATGCTGGCCAGTCGGCCTGAGGTGCTCACCGAGATCGACGCCCGGGTCAAGGCGACGGTCTCCGGGGACTTCGCCCAGCAGATCATCAGCCTGATGGACGCCGCCATCGCATCGCGCACCTCGGTGGGTCTGATCGGTATGGCCACCGCGTTGTGGGCCGGGCTGAGCTGGATGACCCACCTGCGGGGTGCGATGACTCAGATGTGGTCCCCCGACAGCCTGGCCCCGGAGGGCTTCGTGTCCACCAAGATCTCCGACCTGACCGCGCTGGTGTCGACCTTCGTCGCCAGCATGGTCACAGTCGGGCTGACCGCGCTGGCAAGTGGTCCGCTCAACGTCGTCGGGGCGCTGCGGGGAGCCTCGTTGCTGATGTCGGTGCTGGTTGCCTGGTTGATGTTCACCTGGCTGATCGCCAGGCTGCCGCGTCAGCAGTTGCCGTTAAGGCGTTGTGCCAGAGCGGGTTTGCTCGCCGCCGTCGGATTCGAGCTCTTCAAGCAGGTCGCCTCGGTGTACCTGCGGGTGGTGATGCACGGTCCTGCCGGAACCACCTTCGGCCCGGTGTTCGGCCTGATGGTGTTCGCCTACCTCACCGCGCGGCTCGTGCTGTTCGCCACGGCATGGGCCGCCACCGAGGCTCCGGTCAGCGAGCCCCGACCCGCTGATTCAGTGAGCGGGCCGCCAGGATCAGGCTGAACACCACCACGGTTCCGACCACCGCCACGCCGATCCGCACCGGCAGCGCGTCCGCGGTGAGGATCGGCACGCTGACGCTGGGCGTCTCCGGCTTCGGCGGGATCAGTGAGGGATCCGGTTCGATCAACTCGCCGATCTTGGCCTCCGGTCCGGTGGCGAAGCCGTAGTCGAGCAGGTGCGCGGTCTGCTCCCACGGTGCGATCGGCATGCGCGAGCCGCGCAGCAGCACCGCCACCAGCCGGCGTCCGTCGCGGTTGGCCGCTCCGACGAAGGTCTGCCCGGCGTCGTCGGTGAAGCCGGTTTTGCCGCCCAGCGCGCCGGGGTAGTTGTAGAGCAGCTTGTTGTCGTTCTCCAATTCGTAGCCGGGGTGGTCGGCCGCCTCGCCCGGCTTGGCCGGGTGGCCGGGGAAGTTGTAGGTGCGGGTGGCCACGATCCCGGCGAACGTCGGATTGGCGTATGCGTACCGGTAGAACAGGCCCATGTCGTAGGCCGAGGTGCTCATACCCGGCCCGTCGAGCCCGGACGGGGTGGCCACCCGGGTGTCGCGCGCGCCCAGTTTGGCGGCGAGTGTGTTGATCTTGCCCAGCGCGACATCCATCCCGCCCAGCTGCATGGCCAGCGCGTGGGCGGCGTCGTTGCCGGAATGCATCAGCAGGCCGTGCAGCAGGTCGTTGACCGTGTAGCGGCCGCCGGCGTCCACCCCGACCCTGGTTCCCTCGGCGTTGGCGTCCTGCTGGGTGCCCTCGACGATCCTGTTCAGCGGAAGCTCGTTGATGGCGACCATGGCGATCAGCACCTTGATGATGCTGGCCGGGCGGTGCCGGCCGTGCGGGTCGCGGGCGGCGATCACCGTGCCGGAGTCCAGGTCGGCCACCAGCCAGGCTTCGGCCGAGACGTCGCCGGGCAGCGGTGGGGTGCCTGCGGCGACGATCACCCCGCAGCCGCTGAGCGCCTCGCCGCCGGCCGGGGTGGCCGGCACCGGCAGCGGCTGCGGCGGGTCGCCCGCTTTGGGAACCTCCGAGGCGTCCACCGCCGGCGGCGTGGACACCTTGTAGGGACAGCTG
>NZ_JBJTJF010000081.1:0-10531 GCF_046095365.1 Mycobacterium sp. | reverse complement strand
AGCATCGCGCCGGCGGCCTCGGCCGGGCCGCGGCCGGCCAGCCAGATGACGGTCCGCGGCCGCGCGCCGTCCAGCTGCGCCAGGGCGCCTTCCTCGACGGCGGCGGCGGTCGCCCGGACCTGGGCCCCGGCCATCGCCGAGGCCCGCAACAGCCCGTCGCGGTCGGCCTCGGCCAGCCCGCCGGCGTCGTCGAGGTCGACGACGGTTCCTGCGGAACTCATCGGCGCGCTCCGGCACCGGCCGTGATCTGCTCGGTCGCAGCGGCGACGATCGCGGCGACCTCGTCGGCGGTGCGCGCCTCGACATTGAGCCGCAGCAACGGCTCGGTGTTCGAGGTCCGCAGGTTGAACCAGGCGCCGTCACCCAGATCGACTGTCACTCCGTCCAGATTGTCGACTGAAACAGTCTGAGCCGCAAAGGATTTCACTACGGCGTCGACACAGGCCGGCGCATCCTCTACGCGGAAGTTGATCTCGCCGGAATCCGCGTAGCGCTGGTAGGCGGCCATCAGTTCCGACAGCGGCCGGTCCTGACCGCCCAGCGCGGCGAGCACGTGCAGGGCCGCCAGCATGCCGGAGTCGGCGCCCCAGAAGTCACGGAAGTAGTAGTGCGCGGAGTGCTCGCCACCGAAGATCGCACCGCTGTCGGCCATCAGCGCCTTGATATAGGAGTGGCCCACCCGGGAGCGCACCGGCGTCCCGCCGCGCTCGGCGATCACCTCGGGCACCGCCCGCGAGGTGATCAGATTGTGGATCACCCTGGCCCCGGGCTCCCGGGCCAACTCCCGGTCGGCCACCAGAGCGGTGATAGCCGACGGCGAGACCGGGCGTCCGCGTTCGTCGACGACGAAGCAGCGGTCGGCGTCCCCGTCGAAGGCCAGCCCGACGTCGGCCCCGGTGCGCAGCACGTAGTCCTGCAGATCGACCAGGTTGGCCGGTTCCAGCGGGTTGGCCTCGTGGTTGGGGAAGGTGCCGTCGAGTTCGAAGTACAGCGGCAGCACGCTCAGTCCGGCAATCCCGCCCAGCACCGCCGGTGCGGTGTGGCCGGCCATCCCGTTGCCGGCGTCGACGGCCACCCGCATCGGACGCAGCCCGCGGAGATCGACCAGCGACCGAAGGAACGCGCCGTACTCGCCGAGGACGTCCTGGTCGCGAACGGTTCCGCGGGCGCCGGTCCAGCCCTGGCCGGGTCCGTCGATGACCTCCTGGCGGACGACGGCCAGTCCGGTGTCCTCGCCGACCGGCTTGGCCCGGGCCCGGCACAGTTTGATGCCGTTGTAGGCGGCCGGGTTGTGGCTGGCGGTGAACATCGCGCCGGGGCATTCCAGCAGGCCGGAGGCGAAGTACAGCTCGTCGGTGCTGGCCAGCCCGATGCGCACCACATCGAGTCCCTGGGCGGTGACGCCGCCGGCGAACGCCGCCGCCAGCCGCGGCGAACTCTCCCGCATGTCATACCCGATGACGACGCGCGAGCCGCCCTCGCCGCGCATCAGCCGGGCGAACGCCGCGCCCACGTCGGCCACGAAAGCCTCGTCGATTTCCGAGTCGACCAACCCTCTGACGTCGTAGGCCTTGATCACCCGGCGCACGTCGGCAGCGGACCTGGGCATGCCCGTCAGCCTAGCCGGGAGAGTCAGTCGGCGGGGTCGGGAAGAACCCGCAGATGCCCCCTGCGGCGGGCCGATCCCGCCGAGGGCGCGGCCCCGCCGCGCGGCCCGGCGGGGGCGGTGCGGGGCTCGGAGACCCCGGCGCGCGGCGAGCCGCCGGAGACCCGGCCCTCCCGGACCGCCTCGGCCAGCGCGATGAGGTCGTCCTCGTCGGGGTTGGTCGGCAGCGGTCCGGCGTGGCGGACCAACTCCCAGCCGCGGGGCGCGGTAATCCGGCCGGCGTGCGCGAGGCACAGGTCCCAGGAGTGCGGCTCACGCGCGGTCGCCAGCGGCCCCACCACTGCGGTGGAGTCGGCGTAGACATACGTCAGGGTCGCCACCGCGTAATGCGCGCAGCCGGGCCGGCTGCAGCGACGGGGAACATTCACGCCGGTGAGGCTATCGCGGCGGATCGGCGCGTGACGCCGGACACGCGCGGGGCCGGATTGAGTCGATGTGCAACCGTTACGATCTGCAGTCCATGGCCGATCCCCGCAGTTCCCGGCGCGGCGGCCCGACGGGTGGCGGATCACGGCGCGGACGCGATATGCGCGGACCTCTGCTTCCCCCGACGGTGCCGGGCTGGCGCAGCCGGGCGGAGCGCTTCGACATGGCGGTGCTGGAAGCCTATGAGCCGATCGAGCGGCGCTGGCACGAGCGGCTCGCCGAACTGGACGTCGCCGTGGACGAGATTCCCCGCATCTCACCGCGGGATCCGGATACCGTGACGTGGCCCCCGGAGGTGGTGGCCGACGGACCGATAGCGTTGGCCCGTCTCATCCCGGCTGGAGTTGATGTCCGCGGTGACGCCACGCGGGCTCGAATAGTGTTGTTCCGCAAGCCGATCGAGCGGCGGGCGAAGGACTCGGTCGATCTGACCGATCTGCTGCATGAAATTCTGGTGGCGCAGGTGGCCACCTATCTGGGCGTCGAACCCTCAGTCATCGACCCCAGCATGGACCCCGACGACTGACTTCAGATGATGCCGCGCTTGAGGCGCCGGCGCTCCCGCTCGGACAGACCGCCCCAGATGCCGAACCGCTCGTCGTTGGCCAGGGCGTACTCCAGGCAGGCGTCGCGCACCTCGCAGCCCAGGCAGATGCGCTTGGCCTCGCGAGTCGAGCCGCCCTTCTCCGGGAAGAACGCCTCCGGATCGGTCTGCGCGCACAGCGCCTTCTCCTGCCACTGCGGGTCGTCCGGAGTCAGCGGCGCGTCGATCAGGTCGGGCACCACGCTCAGGTGCGCCCGTGCCGCCGATCCCGCGCCGAGCGCCCCGAGGAAGTTCTCGTAAGACATATCAGCCCTTCTGGTTTTGCTGTGCGACTGCCTATTCATTTCGAACATGTGATCGAATCACGGTCTGCAACACCGAAACCGGCAGGTCGACCGGGAAATGACACTGCTGTGATTAGACAGTGCCGAGGTTGCCGGGTCAAGCCGTTGAGGGCATTTCTTTACCACTTTTGTTATCCGATCCGGTGTGTCGACGCCTTGGCGTGTCTAGCGAGTTACGTCACTGTGACCGCCTGCGGGCGGCCGCGGCGCGAGGAATAGGGTCGCGCTGTGAAGGTCACCGTTCTGGCCGGCGGCATCGGCGGCGCCCGGTTCCTGCTCGGCGTGCAACGACTTCTCGGCCTCGGCCGGTTCGCCTCGCAGCCCGGATCCGGCGACGGTCACGAGTTGACCGCCGTGGTCAACGTCGGCGACGACGCCTGGATGTTCGGTGTGCGCATCTGCCCGGACCTGGACACCTGCATGTACACCCTGGGCGGGGGCATCGACCCCGAACGCGGCTGGGGGCACCGCGACGAAACCTGGCATGCCAAGGAGGAACTCGCCGCCTACGGCGTGCAACCGGACTGGTTCGGGCTGGGCGACCGCGACCTGGCGACCCATCTGGTGCGCAGCCAGATGTTGCGGGCCGGGTACCCGCTGTCCGAGGTGACCGAGGCGCTGTGCCACCGGTGGTCGCCCGGAGCCAGGCTGCTGCCCGCCAGTGACGACCGCTGTGAGACGCACGTCGTCGTCACCGAACCGGCATCCGGCGAGCGCAAGGCCATTCACTTTCAGGAGTGGTGGGTGCGTTACCGGGCCAAGATCCCGACTCACAGCTTTGCCTTCGTCGGTTCCGAGACCGCCTGCGCCGCACCAGGAGTCGTCGATGCGATCGCCGGCGCGGACGCCGTGATACTGGCGCCGTCCAATCCGGTGGTCAGCGTCGGGGCGATAATGGCCGTGGCCGGCATCCGGGGCGCGTTGCGATCCACCGCCGCCCCGGTGATCGGCTACTCCCCCATCGTCGCCGGCCGACCGTTGCGCGGCATGGCCGACGAATGCCTGTCGGTGATCGGCGTGCAGACCAGCTCGCAGGCCGTCGGCAGGCACTATGGCGCACGGTCGGCCACCGGACTGCTGGACTACTGGCTGGTCCACGAGGGCGACGACGCCGACGTGCCGGGTGTGACGGTCAAGTCGGTTCCGCTGCTGATGTCGAACCCCGACGCCACCGCCGCGATGGTCCGGGCCGGACTCGAACTGGCCGGGGTCGGGCCGTGACGGACCCCCGCCCGTCCGGCGGCGACCACGGAACCGCCGCACCCGTCGAGATCCTGCCCGTCACCGGGCTTCCCGAGTTCCGGCCCGGCGACGACCTCGCCGCGGCCATCGGCGCGGCGGCGCCGTGGTTGCGAGACGGCGACATCGTCGTCATCACCAGCAAGGTGGTCTCCAAGTGCGAAGGCCGCATCGTGGCCGCGCCGCCGGACCCGGATGAGCGCGACGATCTGCGGCGCGCGCTGATCGAGACCGAGGCGGTCCGCGTGCTCGCCCGCAAGGGCCGCACCCTGATCACCGAGAACCGGCACGGCCTGGTCCAAGCGGCGGCCGGGGTGGACGGATCCAACGTCGCGCCAACCGAATTGGCGCTGCTGCCCGCCGACCCCGACGCCAGCGCAGCCGCGCTGCGCGCCGCGCTGCGCGACAGCCCGGGAGTGGACGTCGCGGTGGTCATCACCGACACGATGGGCCGGGCCTGGCGCAACGGCCAGACCGACGCCGCCATCGGCAGCGCGGGCCTGCCCGTGCTGCACAGCTACGCCGGCACCCACGACCGGCACGGCAACGAACTGCTGGTGACCGAGATCGCCGTCGCCGACGAGGTCGCCGCGGCCGCCGATCTGGTCAAGGGCAAACTGACCGGGGTCGCGGTCGCGGTGGTGCGCGGACTGGCGATGAGCGACGACGGGTCGACGGCGGCCGGGCTGACGCGCGGCGGCGCGGACGACCTGTTCTGGCTCGGCACCGACGAGGCCATCGGACTGGGACACCGGCAGGCCCAGTTGCTGCGCCGCTCGGTGCGGCGGTTCGCCGACCGGCCGGTCGAACCGGAGGTGATCGAGGCCGCCGTCGCCGAGGCGCTCACCGCGCCGGCGCCGCATCACACCCGGCCGGCCCGGTTCGTCTGGCTCGCCGACCGGACCCGCCGCGACGAACTGCTGGACCGGATGCGGCAGGCCTGGCGATCCGACCTGGCCGGCGACGGAAAGCCCGCCGACGCGATCGAACGGCGGGTCGCGCGCGGGCAGATCCTCTACGACGCCCCCGAGGTGCTGATCCCGTTCATGGTGCCCGACGGCGCGCACCACTACCCCGACGCGGCGCGCACCGCCGCCGAACACACCATGTTCACCGTCGCGGTCGGCGCCGCGGTGCAGGGCCTGCTGGTGGCACTCGCGGTGCGCGGGGTGGGCAGCTGCTGGATCGGGTCGACCATCTTCGCCGCGGACGTCGTGCGTTCGGCTCTCCAGCTGCCCGCCGACTGGGAACCGTTGGGCGCCATAGCGATCGGCTACCCGATCGAACAGAACGGTCCTCGCGATCCGGCCCCGGCGGGCGAGCTTCTGGTGCGGCGGTGAGCCTGCACGACTCGGTCGTGGCCGAGCTGACCGACTGGAGCGCCCCGAACCCCGATCAGGACGCACTGCGGCACTGCGTGCTGGCCTTCCTGCAGGCGCGTCCCGACGGCTGCCAAAGGTCCTGCGTCCCCGGCCACATCACCGCCTCGACCCTGGTGATCCGCCGCGACCGGGCGCTGCTGACCCTGCATCCCCGCCTCGGCCGCTGGGTCCAGCTCGGCGGCCACTGCGAGCAGTCCGACCCCGACATCGCCGCCGCCGCGCTGCGGGAGGCGACCGAGGAGTCGGGCATCGGGGATCTGCGGCTGGACCCGCGGCTGGCGGCGATCCACGTCCACCCGGTCACCTGCTCGCTGGGTGTGCCGACCCGGCACCTGGATCTGCAGTTCCTGGCCCACGCACCGGACGGGGCCGAGCCGGTGATCAGCGAGGAGTCGCTGGACCTGCGGTGGTGGCCGCTCGACGCGGCGCCCGGCGAGTTCGACGCCGGGCTGGCGCAACTGGTGGCCGCGGCTAGACGTCGCTCGAGTACCTGATCCCGCAGTCCGGGATCATCACTCCGGGCCACACCCGGGCGCCGCGCAGCAGTTCGCAGCGCGCCCCGATGTCGGCCCCGTCGCCGATCACCCCGTCGCGGATCAGTGCGCGCGGGCCGATCCGCGAACCGAACCCGATGATCGAGCGCTCGATCACCGCCCCGGGGTCGATGCGGGCGCCGTCGAAGATCACCGCACCGTCCAGTCGCACCCCCGCGCCGATCTCGGCTCCCCGTCCGACCACTGTCCCGCCGTAGAGCAGCGCTCCCGGGGCCACCGAGGCCCCGTCGTGCACCAGGCTCTCCCCGCGCTGGCCGGCCAGTGCCGGCGAGGGGGCGATGCCGCGCACCAGGTCGGCCGAGCCGCGGACGAAGTCCTCCGGAGTTCCCATGTCGCGCCAGTAGGACATGTCGACGTGCCCGCACACCTTGGCTCCGTCGGCCAGCAGCGCCGGGAAGACCTCGCGTTCCACCGACACCTCCCGGCCGCGCGGGATGCGGTCGATCACGCCGCGCTTGAAGATGTAGGTGCCGGCGTTGATCTGATCGGTGGGCGGATCCTCGGTCTTCTCCAGGAACGCCAACACGTTTCCCTCGCCGTCGGTGGGGACCGACCCGTAGGCGCGCGGATCGCTGACCCGGACCAGGTGCAGGGTCAGGTCGGCGTCACGCTCGGCGTGGGTGGCGAGCATGGCACCCAGGTCGGCGCCGGAGAGCACGTCGCCGTTGAACACCATGACGGTGTCGTTGCGAAGCCTGGGGGCGACGTTGGCGATACCGCCCCCGGTGCCCAGCGGGTGCTCCTCGGTGACGTAGTCGATCTGCAGCCCGAGTTTGGAGCCGTCGCCGAATTCGGCCTCGAAGGTCTCGGCCTTGTAGGAGGTGCCCAGAACCACGTGCTCGATGCCGGTCGCGGCGATCCTGGAGAGCAGGTGGGTCAGAAACGGCAGCCCGGCGGTGGGGAGCATGGGTTTGGGGGCCGACAGCGTCAGCGGCCGAAGCCGGGTGCCCTTGCCGCCGACCAGCACGACGGCGTCCACCTTCTTCGGGTCGACGCGCGGCCCGTCGCCGGATTCGGTCATCTCGTCCCTCTCGCCAGTTCGCGGCGGGACTTCCGCACCGCCGCACGCGCCCGGACCCGCAGCGCACCTTTCATCGTCCACCGCAACGGCGCCTGCCACCAGCCGGTGTGGCGATCCGACAGGTAGATATAGGTGCTGTCGTGGTGCGCGCGCAGGTTGCGCGCCGGATTGCGGCCGGTCGAGTGACCCTTGTCGTGCAGGATCTCCGAGGCCGGAACGTAGACGTTGAGCCAGCCCGCGCGGCCGAGCCGGTCGCCGAGGTCGACGTCCTCCATGTACATGAAGTAGCGCTCGTCGAATCCGCCGACGTCGTCGAACGCCCGGCGCCGCAGCAGAAGACAGGACCCGGAAAGCCAGCCCACCGGGCGCTCGCTGGGCCGCACGTGCTCCTGCCGGTAGGACCTGGTCCAGGGATTGCCCTTCCAGGCGAACCCGACCACGGCGTGCATGCCGCCGCGGACCAGGCTGGGCAGGTGGCGCGCGGACGGGTACACGGCGCCGTCCGGGTCGCGGATCAGCGGGCCCAGCGCCGCGGCCCGCGGCCAGCGGGCGGCCGCCTCGAGCAGCGCGTCGATGCTGCCCGGGCCCCACACCACGTCCGGGTTGGCCACGATCACGAACTCCTGCTCGGCGGGAATGTCCGCGACCGCGCGGTTGACGGCGGTGCCGTAGCCCAGGTTGCCCCCGGTGCGAAGCAGCCGGGTACCCGGGTAGCGTTCGAGGGCCTCCTCGGGGGCGCCGTCGGTGGACCCGTTGTCGGCGATGATCACCCGCACGGGCAGGTCGGTGGCCACCGTCAGCGAGGACAGGAACCGGTCCAGGTGCGAGCCCGACGAGTAACTCACCGTGACCACGCTCAGCGCCGGCCCGCTGCTCACAGCGGAACCGCCAGCGCCGCGGCCAGGGCGTCCCGCCACGGCCGCAGGGCGGTCAGACCGGCGCGCACCGACTCGGCCATCGACAGCGCCGAGTAGACCGGGCGGCGGGCGGGGCGGGCAACGGCATCGGTGCCCACCGGCCGGATCCGCTGCGGATCCGCCCCGAGCAGTTCGAAGACCGCGCGGGCCTGCTCGAAGCGGCTGGCCGCCCCGGCGTTGGCGACGTGCAGCAGCGGCGCCCGGATCGTCCCGCCGGCCACCTCGAGCAGGGCGGCGACCAGGTCCCGGGCATAGGTCGGCGACCCGGTCTGGTCGGCCACCATGTCCACCGTGCGGTCGGTGCCTGCCAGCCGCCGCATCGCCGCGACGAAATCGGTGCCGCTGCCGCCGGTGTAGACCCATGAGGTGCGCACCACGTGGGCCCCGGGCAGTTCGGCGTGGACCGCCAGTTCGCCGTCGAGCTTGCTGCGCCCGTACACGCTCAGCGGACCGCACGGATCGGAGATCTCGTAGGGACGGCGCAGGTCCCCGGCGAAGACGTAGTCGGTGGAGATGTGCACCAGGCGTGCTCCGGCCGCCGCGCAGGCCCGGGCGATGATTCCGGGCCCGGCCGCGTTGATGGCATGGGCCGCCCGCGGATCGGACTCGGCGGCATCGACGTCGGTGAACGCGGCACAGTTGACCACGACATCGCCCGCGCCGACGTGTCGCCGGACCTGCTCGGGCTCGGTGATGTCCAGGTCACGGTGGGTCAGGGCGACCACGTCGTAACCCCGGCCGGCCGCCCCGCCGGTCAGAGCCCGACCCACCTGGCCGCCGGCACCGGTGATCACCATCCGCACGCCGATGAGTCTGGCACGCCGGTTTGGGCTACCGGGGATGCGCCCGGGTCACCAGTAGCCTGGGCTGGTGTCAGATGAGACGGAAGTGACGGCAGTGACACACTCGCGCCCGCTGGCGCGCACCATCATGGCGCTGCTGGCGGTGGCGATCCTGCTCGGCACCGGGGTGGCGTGGGGATCGGTGCGCAACTTCGAGTCCGGCATCTTCCACTTCACCACCGCGCTGCTGGGCGGCCGGGCCGACGACGGCGCCACCGACATCCTGCTGGTCGGCATGGACAGCCGCACCGACGCGCACGGCAACCCGCTGACCGAACAGGAACTGGCCGAGTTGCACGCCGGCGACGAGGCGGCGACCAACACCGACACCATCATCCTGGTTCGCATCCCCGACAACGGCCGCTCGGCCACCGCGATCTCGATCCCGCGCGACTCCTACGTCCAGGCCGCCGGACTGGACAAGACCAAGATCAACGGCGTCTACGGGCAGGTCAAGCTGGACCGGATGAAGGAACTGGTGGAGAACCAGGGTATGGATCCGGCCGAGGCCGAGCCGCAGGCCGTCGAGGCGGGACGCAACGCGCTGATCAAAACGGTGGCCGACCTCACCGGTGTCACCGTCGACCACTACGCCGAGATCGGCCTGCTGGGTTTCTCGCTCATCACCGACGCCCTGGGCGGCGTCGAGGTATGCCTCAAAGACGCGGTGTACGAGCCTCTTTCGGGTGCGGATTTCCCGGCCGGCTGGCAGCGTCTGGATGGACCGCAGGCGCTGAGCTTCGTCCGGCAGCGACACGATCTGCCCCGCGGCGACCTCGACCGGGTGGTCCGCCAGCAGGTGGTGATGGCTTCGCTTGCCCACCAGGTGATTTCGGGCAAGACGCTGAAGAGCCCGGCCACCTTGAACCGGTTGCAGAGCGCCATCCAGCGCTCGGTGGTGATCTCCTCGGGCTGGGATGTGATGGATTTTCTCAAGCAGCTGCAGCGCCTGGCCGGCGGTAACGTGGCCTTCGCCACCATCCCGGTGCTCGCCGAGGACGGATGGAGCGATGACGGCACCCAATCGGTGGTCACGGTCGACCCCGGTCAGGTGCGCGACTGGGTGAAGAGCCTGCTTCAGGATCAGGACCAGGGAAAGACCGCCAAGATCACCTACTCGCGCGAGCAGACCACCGTCGACGTTGTCAACGACACCGACATCAACGGCCTGGCCGGCTCGGTGTCGGAGCGGCTGAGCGCGGCGGGCTTCACCGGCGGGACGGTCGGCAACAACGAGGCGACGACGATCACCGAGAGCCAGGTGCTGGCGGCCACCGCCGACGATCTGGGCGCGCAGGAGGTCGCCGGCGAGCTCGGCGGACTTCCGGTCAAAGCCGACCCGTCGGTGCCGGCCGGCACGGTGCGGGTGGTGCTCGCCGAGGACTACGAGGGACCGGGCTCCGGGCTGGACGGCACGCTGCCCGCCTCGGCGACGGTCTCCGACGCCGCCGCCGAGGCGGCCCCCGACGGCGCGCCGCCGCCGTCGCCGGTGATCACGGCGGGATCCGACGATCCCAAGTGCGTCAATTGACGACCCTGACCGACGCGCTGCTGGACCCGCTGCTGTCCGCCGGCTCGGCTGCCGACCGGATGGGC
>NZ_JBJTJF010000080.1:0-84409 GCF_046095365.1 Mycobacterium sp. | reverse complement strand
GGACGCAGCTTGCGCGGCCGGTCGTCTTCGGCCAGGGAGGCCGCGACCTCGGGGTCCATGTCCTCGGCGGCCACCAGGGGCTCGGCCAGCCAGACGATCCGCTCCTCGTCGGCGTGACCGACCACCAGGGCACGGTGCCCGTCGGCGAGCACCTCCCGCAGGGTGCTGATCTCGCCGACCGCTTCGAACGTCCCGGCCTCCACGACGGTGAGGGCCTCGTTGAGCCGCACGGTCTGGCCCTTCTTGAGCAAGGCGACCTCGATGTTCGGCGAGCAGGTGAGCCGCATCTTGCGGCCGGAGGTGAACACGTCGACGGTGTCGTCGTCGTGGGCGCCCAGCATCACTCCGTAGCCACTGGGCGGCTGGCCCAGCCGGTCGACCTCCTCGCGCAGCGCGAGCAGTTGCTGACGGGCCTCCTTGAGGGTGTCCATGAGCTTGGCGTTGCGGGCCGCCAGCGAGTCGATCCGGGCCTCCAACTGCTGCACCTCGCGATAGCGCTGGCTACCGCCGCCGACGTTCTTCAGCTGCTCCCGCAGGACCGAGGCCTCGCGGCGCAGCTGCTCGAGCTCAGCGGCGTCCTCGTCATCGTGGGCACCGAAGGATTCAGAGCGGTGCGAGTCGGTCATGAACAGCTCCTTCCCCGCACCGAATCTGGCGCGGCGGACTCCCCAACGCTACCGGCGATTCAACCATCTTGGGCGATCGGTGAATGTCGACACTCTGACGTCATTGATAGCCTGCAGGGGAATCGGCCCGATCGAAAGGACAGCCGTGACCGCAAAACTCCTCGCCACCTGCATGGCAGCCGCCGCGATCGTCGGCGGGGCGGCCACCGCGGTGGCGACGGTGGTAACGATCACGCCGATCGCTTCCCCCGCGGTCACCCGCGCGGTGTTCGGCGCGCCGCTGCCGCTGGACCCGGGCGTCGACCTGCCGACCGCCGAGCAACTCAACGGTGTCCTCTACGGCCTGGCCGACCCCAGCGTGCCGTTCGCCAGCAAGGGCTATCTGGTCGAGGGCGGCCTCGGCCGGCTGGAGGCCAAGACCGCCGACGCACTGATGATGAGCGCGGCGGCCAAGGGCCAGCTCCCGCTGAACTTCACCGTGGACGCCATCACCCCGGCAGGCCCCGGCATCGCCAGCGCAACCGTGACCGCGACCGGGCCGGCCATGCCTGCGACCACCCAGGCCATCACCTTCGTCGACCAGGGCGGCTGGAAGCTGTCCCGCTCCTCGGCCTCGACGGTGCTGGCCATCTTCGGCGGCTGATCCGGGCTTGTGGATCGGCTGGCTCGAGTTCGACATCCTGCTCGGTGACATCCACTCGCTGAAGCAGAAGCGTTCGGTGGTGCGGCCGATCGTGTCCGAGTTGCAGCGGCGGTTTTCGGTGTCGGCGGCCGAGACCGGCTCGCTGGATCTGCTTCGCCGCGCCGGGATCGGGGTCGCGATGGTAGCCGCCGACCGTGCTCATGTGGTTGAGGTCCTCGACGCCGCCGAACGTCTGGTTGCCGCGCGGCCGGAGATCGAATTGCTCTCGGCCCGAATGGATCTGCGCCGAAGCGACGACTAGCGGGTCGTGCGAGCACGGGACGCTCAGTGCGTTCTCGAGCGGGACGCTCAGTGCACCGCGCACCACGCTGCGCAGGGCTCTTCCGGACCCGGCACATGATCCGGCGCGATCTCCTCGTAGACCTCCGAACCGGGGCTGGGTCCACACTGATGGAGGATCCACCACGCCCCGCACAGGTTCGACGACAGGATCGGGACCCGGCACCCGTGGCCGACCTGGTAGATGCTGGAGACACTGACCAGCCCGGTGCCGGTGAGCAGCACGGCCGAACCGGGTTCGGGGTCGATCCCGCGCAGCCGGGTGACCACCTCCGCGGCATGGGTCTCGTAGGCGTGGAACTGGTCGCCCTCCCCCAGCATGTGCTCGACACCGATGACGTTGATCCCGCAGCCGGCCCAGTAGCGTTCGGTCTGGTCGGTGAGCCAGTCCGGGTAGGGCGACAAGAGCGTGATCCGAGAGACGCCGATGGACCGCAGCGCGTCGTGGATCGCCAGGCTCGCCGTACGCACCGGTGCACCGAAACCCCTGCTCAGGTCGGAGCACAGGTCGCTGTCGCCGTCGACACCCAACTGGTAGTTGGGTCCGGTCATCGCGACAAGCGCGCAGGTGACATCGAGACCGTGCAGGGTGTCGAGCGACTCGGCGTAGCAGGGGAGGTAGCGCTGGTTGCGCTCCTGCAGGGTGAGCCCGGTGAACCGGGGCAGCCGGGCGCCGTACAGCAGGATGCCGTCGCCGAGCAGCACGCCAAGCTCCGGCTCCACGACCGGGTTGGACGGCGGCACCACCACGCCGACCCGGTAGGCGGTGGCGGGATCCGGCAACAGCCTCATGGGCTCGCCACCGTAATACTGCCCCGCCGGCTCGGCGCCGAACCTGCCGCGCTCAGCCGCCCCGGCCCTTCTTGCGCAACGGCACCGGCGTGACCGTGCCGGGGGCCAGCCGGCGTGCCGAGATCAGGAAGGCGGTGTGCCCGCGCATGTTGTGCTGGGGCCGCACCGCCAGGCCGACGACGTTCCAGCCGCGCTGCAGCGTCTCCCAGGACCTGGGCTCGGTCCAGCACTGCTGCTCGCGCAGCGCTTCCACGGTCTTCGACAGCTGGGTGACGGTGGCGACGTAGATGACCAACACGCCGCCGGGTACCAGCATCCGCGCCACCGCGTCCAGCACGTCCCAGGGCGCCAGCATGTCGAGCACCACCCGGTCCACCGAGGAGTCGGGGAGGTCGGCCGCGGCGACGTCGCCGATCACCAGTTGCCAGCTCTCGGGCAGCCGGCCGAAGAAGGTCTCCACATTGCGCCGGGCATGCTCGGCGTGGTCCTCGCGCAGCTCGTAGGAGATCACCCGGCCGGCCGGGCCCACCGCGCGCAGCAGCGAGCAGGTCAGCGCACCGGATCCGGCGCCGGCCTCCAGCACCCGGGCTCCGGGGAAGACATCGCCCTCGTGGATGATCTGGGCGGCGTCCTTGGGGTAGATCACCTGGGCGCCCCGCGGCATCGACATGACGTAGTCGATCAGAAGCGGACGCAGCACCAGGAAGGCGTCCCCGTTGGTGGCCTTGACCACACTGCCCTCCGGCGCGCCGATGACCTCGTCGTGGGCGACGATCCCGCGATGGGTGTGGAACTCCCCGCCCGGGGCCAGGATCATCGTGTAATGCCGGCCCTTGGCGTCGGTCAGCTGTACCCGGTCACCGACGGCGAACGGCCCGGTCGGACGGGCAGGCTGGTCGGTCACAGCCGTTGAGCCTGCCAGAGGCTAGGCCCCGTTGCACACTCCCGACTCGCGGATCACGGTGCCGTACACATTCATCGTGGCGTTGTTGGCGTTGATCACCCCGGACGGCAGCCGGCGGGCGATCTTGTCGCTGATCTGGGTGAGCTGGAACCACAGGTGATAGAAGGAGTCGCCGTTGTACAGCGGGGAGTACTCGCTCTGGTCCGGGTAGTTGGTGATGTAGAGGGTGTGCACCCGCGGTTCCAGGAAGGCCGCGGACCGGTCGAGGTTGGCCCGAAGCACGTCGCCGGCGCCGCCCACCGCCGACCACACGTCGAAGTTGTCGTGCAGGGCGCCCTGGAACCCGAAGGCCTGCCGGCTCAGGGTGTCGTACTGGGCGTTGAACCACTGGCAGGCGTCGCGTTCGGCGGCGACCATCTCCGGGGTCACGCGGCTCTGCCAGAGGTTGTAGGGGAACACCGTGTAGTTCGGCTGCCATCCCGACGGGTAGGGCACGAAGACCGGCAGCGAGGCCGCGTCGTCGGCCCGGGCCGGGCCGGGCACCGCCACGGCCAGCCCGACCGCGACGCATCCCAGGACGGTCCCGGCTCGCGCGAGGGCCGCTTTCACATCGGCGATCATCGGACGATTATCGGCAGGCGACGACGGGACGTGCGTGCGAATCGGCAATTCGACGCTAGACCACGCTGGTGAGGAAGGCGACGGCGATGCCGCCCACCGCCGCCACCATGTCCTCGGCGACGGCCACCGGACGGTCCCGGCCGCCGTTGGCGGCCACCAGCCGGGTGCGGGCCTCGTAGCCGCCGATAGTTCCGATCACCGCGCCGATCAGGCCGGCTCCCAGGCTGCCCCAGCGATACCCCCAGGCGGTGCCGAGCACCGCACCGGAGAACGCGCCGGCCGCCAGCCGCACCAGGAACTGCGGCGCGGTCTTGCGGCTGGGCAGGGCGGGCATCTTGTCACTGACCAGCTCGGCGACGGCGATGACGGTGAGGATTCCGACCGTGACCGGGTGCGCCATCCAGGAAGCCCAGGTCCCGTCGAGGTTGATCCAGTGCAGCAGCGCCGCCCAGGCCACCACGGCGGGCGCGGTGAAGGCACGAAGACCGGCGACGACACCGATCAGCAGTGCCAGCAGCAGTACGAGCGCGTGCGTCACGGCGTCCTCCGTCCTCGTGCGGTCACCGGGACGCTAGCACGGGGCCCTCAGAACCGGCAGAACCTCACGTCGGAGGCCAGGATCGCCTTGGCGCCGATGCCGGCGAGTTCGTCCATGATTGCGTTGACGTCCCTGCGCGGCACCAGTGCGCGCACCGCCACCCAGTCCGGATCGGCCAGCGGCGCGATCGTCGGGGACTCCAGGCCGGGGGTGATCTCGGTGGCGCGCTGCAGGACCGCGCGCGGGCAGTCGTAGTCCAGCATCAGATACTGCTGGCCGAACACCACCCCCTGCACCCGGGCGGCCAACTGGTCGCGGGCGCCTCGGTTGGTCTCCGGGTCGCCGTCGCGTTCGATCAGCACCGCCTCGGAGTCGCACAACGGCTCTCCGAAGGCCACCAGGTCGTGAGTGGCCAGCGTGCGCCCGGAACCGACGACGTCGGCAATGGCGTCGGCGACCCCGAGTTGCACCGAGATCTCCACCGCGCCGTCCAGGCGTATGACGGTCGCCTCGATCCCCCTGGCGGCCAGATCTTTTCGCACCAGATTCGGGTAGGCGGTCGCAATGCGCCGGCCGGCCAGATCGGCGTGCGTCCAGGGCCGCCCGGCCGGCGCGGCGTAACGGAAACTCGACGACCCGAAGCCCAGCGCCAGCCGCTCGCGCACCGGAGCCCCGGACTCGGCGGCCAGGTCCCGGCCGGTGATGCCGAGGTCCAGCTCCCCCGATCCGACGTAGATCGCGATGTCCTTGGGTCGCAGGAAGAAGAACTCGACGCCGTTGGCGGGGTCGATGACGGTCAGGTCCTTGGGATCGGTGCGGCGGCGGTAGCCGGCCTCGGACAGGATCTCGGCCGCCGACTCCGAGAGCGCCCCTTTGTTGGGGACAGCGATTCGCAGCATCGGCCTTCACAGCTTCCGGTAGACGTCGTCGAGACCGATTCCGCGGGCGATCATCAGCACCTGCGTCCAGTACAGCAGCTGGCTGATCTCCTCGGCGAGGGCGTCGTCGGGCTCGTGCTCGGCGGCCAGCCAGACTTCGCCGGCCTCCTCGAGGATCTTCTTTCCCAGCCCGTGAACACCGGCGTCGAGTGCGGCCGCTGTCGCACTGCCGGCCGGTCGGGTGCGGGCCCGCTCGCCCAGTTCGGCGAACAGTTCCTCGAAGGTTTTCACGGGCCGGATTGTTCCACGCGGCCGGGTCGGCCGTCACGGCGGTTTCCGCGGCGCGGCCGTTTCGCCGGATTCGCCGGAACTGCTGAGTTAGGGTCGCACCCACAGCGAAGGAGGCAACCATGCAGGGGCCAACCAGCACCGGAGGGGTGGAGGAAGCACCGCGCGAGCCCGTCCACACCGGACGGGTCGTCGCGATCGCCACTATCGCCGCCCTGGGCGGATTTCTCTTCGGATACGACAGTTCGGTGATCAACGGCGCCAACAAGGCCGTGTTCTACAACTTCCAGCTCACCGACAAATTCATGCAGGGCTTCGTGGTGGCCGTCGCGCTGCTGGGCTCTGCCGTCGGCGCCTTCATCGGCGGCCGCCTGACCGACAAGTTCGGCCGGCGGAAGGTGATGATCACCTCGGCCATCCTGTTCCTGATCGCCGGCATCGGACAGGCCTTCCCGTTCGGCACGGGAGACTTCATGTTCTGGCGGATCGTGGGCGGTTTCGCCATCGGACTGGCGGCGGTGGTGTCGCCGATGTACATCTCCGAGGCCGCCCCGGCGCATCTGCGCGGACGGCTGACCTCGCTGTTCCAGTTGGCCATCGTGGTCGGGATCTTCGCCACCCAACTGGTCAACCAGATCATCATCCACTTCACCCCCGACGTGGTGGAGAAGCCGATGAAGAACCCGACGGTGCCGCCGGTCGAGGCCAACAACACCCTCGCCCTGGGACTCGGCGCCTGGCAGTGGATGTTCCTGTGCATGGTCATCCCGGCGATCATCTACTGGGTGCTCTCGTTGGGCCTGCCGGAGTCTCCGCGCTTCCTGGTCGCCAAGGGCGACGAGGCCGGTGCCGCGAAGGTCCTCGACCAGATCTACGTGGGCAGCGTCAAGGACAAGGTCGACGCCATCAAGGTCTCGCTGGCGGGCGAGCACAAGATGAACCTGTCGGACATCAAAGGCCCCAAAGCGGGCCTGCTGCCCATCGTCTGGGTCGGCATCATCCTGGCGGTGCTGCAGCAGTTCGTCGGAATCAATGCCGTCTTCTACTACTCGAACCTGATCTGGAGCGCCGTCGGATTCGGCGAGAACAAGGCGTTCCTGACCTCCACGATCATCAGCGCGGTCAACGTCATCTTCACCTTCGTCGCCATCGGCCTGATCGACAAGCTGGGCCGCAAGCCGCTGCTGCTGATCGGCTCGATCGGGATGGCCGTCACCCTGGGTGTGCTGGCTTTCGTCTTCCAGTCGGCGCCGGCCTGCACCGAGGCGAGGCTGGGCCAGGAGGGCTGCGCCACGGTCGCCGACCTCAACACACCGATCCTGTCGAGTTCCGGCGGCATGATCGCGGTGGTGATGCTCAACGCATACGTGGCATTCTTCGCGGCCACCTGGGGACCCATCGTCTGGGTGCTGCTCGGCGAGATGTTCCCCAACAAGATCCGGGCCGCGGCGATGTCGGTGGCGGTGGCGGCGAACTGGATCGCCAACTTCATCGTCTCCGAGACGTTCCCCGGGCTCGTCGGCATCTCCCTGGGTCTGGCCTACGGGCTGTTCACCCTGGGCGCGCTGGTGTCGTTCTTCTACGTGTCCCGCTACGTCAAGGAGACCAAGGGCGTCCAGCTCGAGGACATGGAGCAGTTGGAGGGCGTCCGGGTCTAGCCGAGCCGTCTCACCGGGCGGCCAGTTCGGCGTGGATCCGGCGCAGCCGGTCGGCCCCGAGGCCGGCCAGGGTCGGCTCGTGCCGACGCCGGGGCCCGGTGGGCACTTCGACCTCGTTGGGTACCACCAGAACCGGGCAGCCTGCACCTTCGGCCGAGGCGGCGCCGGTCACCGAGTCCTCGATGGCCAGACAGTGCCCCGGGTCGAAGCCCAGTAGCGCCGCCGCCCGGCGGTAGGGATCCGGTGCAGGCTTGCCTCGGGGAACCTCGTCGCCGCAGACACTGGCTGTGAAGTAGTGCCGGCCGATGCTCTCCAGCGCCCGTTCGGTCAGGGACCGCCGGGTGTTGGTGACCAGCGCCATCGGCAGGCCGGCCGCGGCAAGCTCGTCAAGCAGGTCCCGGGCTCCGTCGCACCAGGGCAAGCCGGCGTCGAACAACTCTCCGGTGATCTCGTGCAGCCAGTCGGCGGTGGCCGCCATCTCCTGAGGATCGGGAGCCAGCCCCAAGTCGGCGTAGACGATCCCGATGACGGTCTCCGACGAGCCGCCCACCGTGGCGTTGCGCACCTGCTGGGTCAGCACTGCGCCGTGGCGGGCGTAGAGCTCCCGCATCGCGATGTCCCACAGCTTCTCGGAATCCACCAGCGTGCCGTCCATGTCGAACAGCACCGCCTTCATGCCACCGATTGTCGCATCGCCGGGTTGCGCGAGTGGACCAGCGCCGTGAGACAGTGGACGGAAGAGCACGTCGAAGGACAGAGCACGTCGAAGGAAAGAGCACGTCGAAGGAAAGAGCACAGTGAATCGAACGACTCACTGGATCGAACGAATTTGGACAGGACCCACCATGAAGTCTGACTTGAACCGCCTGATCGCCGTTCTCGCCGGTGGCGCCGCGATCGTCGGGATGGCAACCCTGACCGCGGGCTGCAGCAACAGCACCAAGGAAGCCCCGAAGACCTCCACCACGGCGCCGGCCACCTCCACCGGGCCGGCGCTGTCGTCCACCGAGAAGTTAATACCCGCCAATCCGCAGCCGGTGCCCAGCATCTCCGAGCGCGGCCCGATGGACTCGACGTCCTGCGGACCCGGTCAGTCCAAGGTCAACGGCGTCTGTCAGTAGGCGCCGCTCCGCCGCGTCAGTCCTCCGGGTTGTAGCCGAGATTGGGGTTCAGCCAGCGCTCGGCTTCGGCCAGCGTCCAGCCCTTGCGCTTGGCGTAATCGGCGACCTGGTCCTGGGCCAGCCGGCCCACCACGAAGTACTGCGACTGTGGATGTGAGAAGTACCAGCCGCTGACAGCGGCACCGGGCCACATCGCCATCGACTCGGTCAGCTCGATACCGGTCCGCTCGGTGACGTCCATCAACTCGAAGAGCGTCACCTTCTCGGTGTGCTCCGGGCAGGCCGGGTAACCCGGGGCGGGCCGGATTCCGACGTACTTCTCCCCGATCAGCGCCTCGTTGTCCAGTCGCTCGTCGGGGTCGTATCCCCAGAACTCCTCGCGGACCCGTTGGTGCATCCGTTCGGCGAACGCCTCCGCCAACCGGTCGGCGAGCGACTCCAGCAGGATCGCGCTGTAGTCGTCGTGGGATTCCTTGAACTCCTTGATCTTGTCCTGGCCGCCCAGTCCGGCGGTGACGGCGAAGGCGCCGACGTAGTCCGCCAGACCGGTGTCCCTGGGCGCGACGAAATCGCCGAGGCTCCGGTTGGGAATGCCCTCGCGGTGCTCGCCCTGCTGGCGCAGGTTGTGCAGCGTTGCCAGCACCTCGGTGCGGGTCTCGTCGGTGTAGACCTCGATGTCCTCACCACCAGGGCCGACCGAGTTGGCCGGGAAGAATCCGATCACCCCGTTGGCCCGAAGCCACTTCTCCTTGATCAGGGTGTCGAGCATCTCAATCGCATCGTCGTAGAGTTTGCGGGCAGCCTCGCCCGATGCCGGGTTGTTGAGGATGTCGGGGAAACGGCCCTTCATCTCCCAGGCGTTGAAGAACGGCTGCCAGTCGATGTACTCGCGCAACTCGGCAAGGTCGTAGTCCTCGAATTCACGGACGCCCGTGCCCATCGCGGGCACCGGCGGTGTGTAGCCGTCCCAGTCGATCGGAGTCCGGTTGGCGCGGGCCTTGCCCAGTGTCAGCATGGGCCGTTCGTTGCGCTGCGCGTGCCGTTCGCGCAGGGATGCGTAGTCCTTCTCGGTGGTCTCCAGCAGAGCCGGCCGCTGCCTGTCGTCCAGCAGTGCGGCCGCGACCGGCACCGACCGGGACGCATCCTTGACCCAGATCACCGGACCACTCCGGCGCGGCGAGATCTTCACGGCCGTGTGTGCCCGCGAGGTGGTCGCACCGCCGATCAGCAGCGGGATGTCCATCCCCTGGCGTTCCATCTCGGCGGCGAAGTTGACCATCTCGTCCAGCGACGGGGTGATCAGGCCGGACAGCCCGATGATGTCGGCGCCGTGTTCCTTGGCCGCGTCGAGGATCTTCTGCGCGGGCACCATCACGCCGAGGTCGACCACGGTGTAGTTGTTGCACTGCAGCACGACGCCGACGATGTTCTTGCCGATGTCGTGGACGTCGCCCTTGACGGTGGCCATGATGATGGTGCCGTTACTGGACTCCGCCAACCCGGCACCCAGTTCCGCCTTCTCGGCTTCGATATACGGCAGCAGATACCCGACCGCCTTCTTCATCACCCGGGCGGACTTCACCACCTGCGGCAGGAACATCTTGCCTGCCCCGAACAGGTCGCCGACGACGTTCATGCCGTCCATCAGCGGGCCCTCGATCACCTCGATCGGACGGCCCCCGGCCGCGGCGATCTCGGCCCGCAGTTCCTCGGTGTCGTCGTCGACGTGGGCGTCGATACCCTTGACCAGAGCGTGGGTGATCCGCTCGCGGACCGGTAGGCTGCGCCATTCGGCGGCCCCGCGCTCCTCGGCCTGGTCGGTGCTGTTGAACCGCTCGGCGATCTCCAGCAGGCGTTCGGTGGCGTCCTCACGCCTGTTGAGGACGACGTCTTCGATGCGCTCGCGCAACTCCGGGTCGATGGAGTCGTAGGGCACCAGCGCGCCGGCGTTGACGATGCCCATGTCCAGGCCGGCCTTGATGGAGTGGAACAGGAACACCGCGTGGATGGCCTCGCGGACGGGGTTGTTGCCCCGGAACGAGAACGACACGTTGGAGATGCCGCCGGAGATGTGCGCCGCGGGAAGGTTCTGCTTGATCCAGGCGCAGGCGTCGATGAAGTCGATCCCGTAGGTCGCGTGTTCCTCGATCCCGGTGGCCAGCGCGAAGCAGTTCGGGTCGAAGATGATGTCCTCGGCCGGGAAGCCGACCTCTGCGGTGAGGATCCGGTAGGCGCGGGTGAAGATCTCCTTGCGGCGCTCGAGGTTGTCGGCCTGACCCTGCTCGTCGAAGGCCATCACGACGACGGCGGCGCCGAACTTGCGGCACAGCCGCGCCTCCCGGACGAACTTCTCCTCTCCCTCCTTCAGCGAGATCGAGTTGACGATCGGCTTGCCCTGCACGTTCTTCAGGCCGGTCTCCATGACCTCCCACTTGGAGGAGTCGATCATCACCGGGACGCGGCTGATGTCAGGCTCGGCCGCGGTCAGCTTGGTGAACCGGTCCATCGCGGCGACGCCGTCGATCATGCCCTCGTCCATGTTGATGTCGATGACCTGTGCGCCGTTCTCGACCTGCTGCAGGGCGACCGACAACGCGGTGTCGTAGTCGCCGGCCTTGATCAGGTTGCGGAAGCGGGCGGAACCGGTGATGTTGGTGCGCTCACCGATGTTGACGAACAGCGAGTCGTCGGTGATGTTGAGCGGCTCCAGGCCGGCGAGCCGGGTCGCGACCGGGATCTCGGGAACCACGCGCGGCGGCTTGCCCTCGACAACCTGCGCGATCGCGGCGATGTGCGGCGGCGCCGTCCCGCAGCAGCCTCCGACCAGGTTGACCAGCCCGGCGTCGGCGAAGTCGGCGATGTAGCCGGCCTGACGATCCGGCGTCTCGTCGTACTCGCCGAAAGCGTTGGGCAGTCCGGCATTCGGATAACAGGACACGAACGTGTCCGCGATTCGCGACATTTCGGCGATGTATGGCCGCATCTCCGGTGCGCCCAGCGCACAGTTGAGACCCACGGCGATCGGTCTGGCATGCCGGATCGAGTTCCAGAACGCCTCGGTGACCTGACCGGACAGCGTCCGCCCGGAGGCATCGGTGATGGTGCCGGAGATGATCACCGGCCAGCGACGGCCGCGCTCCTCGAACAGGGTCTCGATGGCGAACACCGCCGCCTTGGCGTTGAGCGTGTCGAAGATCGTCTCGACGATGAGGATGTCGGCGCCGCCGTCGACGAGGCCGCCGGCGGCCTCGAGGTAGGCGTCGACGAGTTCGTCATAGGAGACGTTGCGCGCGCCGGGGTCGTTGACATCCGGCGAGATCGAGGCGGTACGGGTGGTCGGGCCCAGCGCGCCGGCGACATACCGCGGCTTGTCCGGGGTGCTGAACTCGTCGCAGGCCTGACGGGCCAGGGCTGCGCCGGCGTAGTTCAGTTCGTAGCTCAGCTCGGCCATTCCGTAGTCGGACAGCGAGATCGCGTTGGCGTTGAAGGTGTTGGTCTCCAGGATGTCGGCGCCCGCCTCGAGGTACTCGCGGTGAATGCCCTCGATGATCTGCGGCTGGGTGAGGGTGAGCAGGTCGTTGTTGCCCACCAGATCGCTCGGCCAGTCGGCGAACCTCGCCCCGCGGTAGCCGGCCTCGTCCGGGCGGTCCCGCTGGATCGCGGTGCCCATCGCGCCGTCGATCACCATGATCCGCCGGCGAAGCGTCGCCGTCAGCTCGTCAGTGCAGTCCGGGCGGATATCCGGCTCGAAGGCGCTCATCGGGAGCCCCGAGTTTCGGAGCTCTTCGGAAGTCGGGCACTCATTGGACACATCCGGGCACTCAGGTCCTTCCTCAGCGGGAAGGCGTCCTTAACTCTGCCGAGCGTGGCGGATACCGGGGTCCTGGCACCCCGCGTAGCCGTTGCAACGCCTCTCGGCCAGAAAAGTCTAGCCCGGCGCGGCGTGCCGGGTCCTATCCGGCTCGTCGCGGCCGAGCAGGGCTTAGGCTGAAAAGGTGACCCCGAGGAACCGGGCCGGCGGCGCCGCCGCCGGTGGCAGCGGCCACCAGGGTCCCAACCTGCCCGAACTCCAGCACACCATCGTCGTGGCCGCTTTCGAGGGCTGTAACGACGCCGGTGACGCCGCCAGCGACGCCCTCGAACATCTCGACGCCATCTGGGAAGCCCAGCCGATCATCGAGATCGACGACGAGTCCTACTACGACTACCAGGTCAACCGGCCCGTGATCCGTCAGGTCGACGGGGTCACCCGGGAACTGGTCTGGCCCTCGATGCAGATCTCGCACTGCCGCCCGCCGGGCTCCGACCGCGACATCGTGCTCATGCACGGGGTCGAGCCGAACATGCGGTGGCGCAGTTTCTGCGCCGAACTGCTGGGCATCGCCGACAAGCTCAACGTCGACACCGTGGTCATCCTGGGCGCGCTGCTGGCCGACACACCGCACACCCGCCCGGTGCCGGTGTCCGGGGCGGCGTACTCCCCCGACTCGGCGAAGTTCTTCGGCCTGCAGGAGTCCCGCTACGAGGGGCCCACCGGCATCGCGGGGGTGTTCCAGGATGCCTGCGTGGCCGCCGGAATTCCGGCGGTGACGTTCTGGGCGGCGGTGCCGCACTACGTCTCCCAGCCGCCCAACCCGAAGGCCACCGTGGCCCTGCTGCGCCGCGTCGAGGATGTGCTCGACATCGAGGTGCCGCTGGCAGACCTGCCCGCGCAGGCCGAGGAGTGGGAACAGGCAGTCACCGAGATGACCGCCGAGGACGAGGAGATCGCCGACTACGTGGCCGGACTGGAGGCCCGCGGGGACGCCGAGATCGACGTCAACGAGGCGATGTCGAAGGTGGACGGGGACGCCCTGGCCGCGGAGTTCGAGCGCTATCTGCGCCGCCGCGGGCGCTGAGGCCGAAAGCAGATCCGCAGACGATGAAACCCTCGCCATCTGCGGTAACGGTGAAATGGTATCGTTAAACCATGTTTGCAACCATTGATGCGGGCGGGCGCGTCGTGGTGCCGAAGGACGTCCGGGAGCGCCTCGGACTGCGCCCCGGCAGCCGGATCATGTTGCGCGAGGTGGACGGACTGCTCGAAATCTCACCGGCCGTCACGCCCGTGCTACTCGTCGATCACGACGGCGCTCTGGTGGCGGCGGCCGACGCAGACCTTCCGGTGCTCACCGCCGAACAGGTCCGGGATGCGCTGGAAGCCACCCGGCGTTGACGGCGCTCGACACGAGCGTCGTCATCGCGGCCTTCGCGCCCTGGCATGAGGCACACGCGGCCGCGCGCAGTGCCGTCACAGCCGGGGCGGTCGTTCCGGCTCACGTTGTGACCGAGACCTACGCGGTTCTTACCCGCATGCCCGAGCCGTTCCGGATGGACGCAGCCACAGTCGCCGAGTATCTCCTCCGCCAGTGGGGCGGAAGGGTTATCGCGCCGGGCGCCGAACTCTACGAGTCCCTCGCGGCCGCCGCTGCGGCCGCCGGGGTGGCGGGAGGGGGGACCTATGACGCACTCGTCGGGCTCACGGCCCAAAGCTGGGGCCACGAATTGCTTTCCCTCGACCTCAGAGCCGAACGGACATACCGGGCACTGGGGATCACCTACCGGCTGATCGCCGCCTAGCTTTCGCGTGGCCGGGCTGGAGCAGACGGCGCGACCGGCGAGCCCGCTGCGCTAACGTGCAGGCATGAAACTCGCACTGAGCGAAGCCGACTCCGCTTTCCGAGATGAGCTCCGGCGGTTCTTCACCACCGCGATCCCCGCCGAGATCCGCGAACGGGTCCGCAACGAGAACCTCAACTACCCCGACGACATGGTCACCTCGATGCGCATCCTCAACGAGGCCGGACTGGCGGTGCCGAACTGGCCGGTGGAGTGGGGCGGCAAGGACTGGACGCCGTTGCAGCACCAGATCTGGTCGGAGGAGCTTCGGATGGCCTGCGTGCCGGAGCCGCTGGCTTTCAACGCGAGCATGGTCGGGCCGGTGATCGCACAGTTCGGTTCCCAGGAACTCAAGGAGCGCTTCCTGCCGGCCACCGCGAACCTCGACATCTGGTGGTGCCAGGGCTTCTCCGAGCCGGAGGCCGGCTCGGACCTGGCGTCGCTGCGCACCACAGCGATCCGCGATGGCGACCACTACGTCATCAACGGACAGAAGACCTGGACGACGCTGGGCCAGTACGCCGACTGGATCTTCCTGCTGGCCCGCAGCGACCCGGACGCGCCGAAGAAGCAGGCCGGCATCTCATTCCTGCTGGCCGAGATGTCGACCCCGGGCATCACCGTACGGCCGATCAAACTGATCGATGGCAGCTTCGAGGTCAACGAGGTGTGGTTCGAAGATGTGCGGGTGCCGGCGGACCAGCTGGTGGGCGAGGAGAACGCCGGCTGGAGCTACGCGAAATTCCTGCTGTCCAACGAGCGCACCGGAATCGCCCGGGTGGGCACGACCAAGGTGTGGCTGACCGAGGTCAAGGAGCGCGCCGCCAAGACTCCGGTCGGGGACGGGACGCTGATGGAGGATCCGCTGTTCGCCGCGCGGGTGGCCGAGGTGGAGAACGAACTGCTGGCGCTCGAGCTCACCCAGCTGCGAGTGGCCGGCGACGAGCTGGGAGGGAAGCCCAACCCGGCGTCGTCGATCCTGAAACTGCGCGGAACCCAGCTGCAGCAGGCAGTGACCGACCTTCTGGTGGAGGTGGCCGGCCCGGATTCGTTGCCGTTCGAAGCCGGTGACACGATCGACTCCCCCGAGTGGGCGCAGCATGCCGCGCCGCGTTACCTGAACTTCCGCAAGACCTCGATCTACGGCGGCAGCAACGAGGTTCAGCGAACCATCATCGCCTCGACGATCCTCGGGCTGTAGGAGGGCACACCGGTGAACTTCGACATGACCGAAGAGCAGCAGATGCTGGCCGACACCACCCGGGATGTGCTCTCCCGCGGCTACGACAACCCCGAGACCCGCAACAAGGTCGTGGACACCCCGCTCGATGCGGGCCCGGGCTGGAGCAGCGACGTCTGGGGACAGCTCGCCGAGATCGGCATCCTCGGACTCGGCCAGGACCCGCCCGGGGATCCCGACGCCTCCGGACCCATCGAGGTGATGGTGGTGATGACCGAGGTCGGCCGGAGACTGGCCCCCGAGCCGGTCGCGGCGGCGGCACTGATACCGGGTGCGGTGATCGCCGAGTACGGCTCGGACGAGCAGCGCGGACTGCTCGACGAGGTGGCCGCCGGGCAGCGCCTGCTCGCCTTCGCCCACACCGAGCCGGGCCGGCGTGGCGCTGCCACGCTGACCACCCGGGCGGCCGAACAGGGCGGGTCCTGGACCCTCTCCGGGCGCAAGAACCCGGTGCTGGCCGGCGAGGCCGCCGGCACCCTGATCGTCACCGCGGCTCTTCCCGGTGGCGGCAGCGGGCTGTTCCTGGTGGACGCCGGCGCGCCGGGCGTGACCCGGCACGGCTTCCGAACCTTCGACGGGCAGCGCGGCGCGGAGATCGCCCTCGACGACACGCCGGCCGAGCCGCTCGGCTCGGGGGGCGACGCCGGCCCGGCCATCGAAGCCGCCGTCATTCGCTTCCAGTCCGCTCTGTGCGCGGAGGCTGTCGGCGCCATGGACGAATCATTAAGGCTGACAACTGATTACCTCAAGACCCGAAAGCAGTTCGGGGTTCCGCTCAAGACGTTTCAGACGCTCACCCAGCGCGCAGCCGATATGTACGTATCACTGGAACTGGCCCGCAGCATGAGCTACTACCTGGCGGTGTCGGTTGCCGACGGCCGGCTCGATCCGCTGGTGGCCGCACGGGCGAAGCTGCAGATCTGCCGATCCGGCAAGCACATCGCCGAGGAGTCCATCCAGATGCACGGCGGCATCGGGGTCACCGCCGAGTACCCGATCGCGCACTACGCCGCGCGGCTGACCGCGATCGGGCAGACCTTCGGCTCAGCCGACGACCAGCTGCGCCATCTGGTCAGCCAGGTGGGCAGTTACGGAACGGCCGTCCTCTAAGGGACCTTGACCAGCTTGGGCGGCTGCCAGGTGCCGTCCAGCGCCTCGCCCTTGGGCCAGTACAGCCGCATGAAGACGGTGAACGGGCCGGGGGGCGCGGGTAGCCAGTTCGGCTGCTTGTCGGACTCCGGCGGGCTGTTCTGGATGTAGATCGTCAGCCCGCCGTCGGGGTTGCGCACCAGGTCGGGCAGCATCGGCGAGTTGATCAGGTACCGGTTGATCGGGTTGTCCACCAGCGAACTCTCCGGCAGCTGGTACATGGTCACCGACCAGAACGCGTTGACCGGTGGCAGCTGCCCGGGTGCGAAGGTGAGTGTGTACCTGTCGGCGCCGGTGAGCGGCGCCCCGTCGGAGTCGGTGGACAGCACCGGGTACATCGCCTCTTCGGCGGAGTTGGCGTAGATACCGACCACGGCGCCGGCCATCCGGTAGAGGTAGTTGGCGTTCAACTGCTCCTTGGTGCCGAACATCGCTCCCATCTTCACCTCGCCGGTGTCGATCTTGTCCTTCTTCAGCTCGTTGAATTCCGTCCAGGCATCGGCCATCCCGGCCTTGAACGCCTCGGCCATCTCCGGGCTGAGCTTCTCGGAGCCGAACGTGCCCTCGCCGGTCAGCCCGAGGGAGGCGAACCGGTCCCGGACGTCTTTTTCCGATGGCAGGACGGGCGCGTACCTGAACTGGAAGTCCAGCAGGTCGAAGAACCGCAGCGAGGTCTTCTCGTCGTCGGCGGACAGCGGCGCGGGCCACTCGATCGCCGGGGCGGCCTCAGGGACCTTCGACTTCAGGAAGGTCGACAGCGGCTCGGCCTTGTAGCCGGCCTGGATCTTCTTGACGTTCTCCAGGTCGTCGGCGCCCAGGAGTTGGGTGCGGTAGGCCACCAGCACGAAGTCGGTGTCAGCCCTGATGACGTCCCTGATGCCCTCGGGCTTCTCCCCTCTCCACTCCGGCCCCGCCAGCAGGTAGGCACCGCCGTCGTTGCCGGTGGTGCGGCTGCCGACGTAGGCGAAGTTGTAGGTGTAGCCGTCGATGAACTGCAACGAGAAGTAGCGTTCCTTCTCCATCGGCGGCACCAGCAGCACCAGTGGTTCGGCGCGCAGGTCCGCGCCCAGCATCGAGTACGGGGTGTCGGAGTTCGGCGTCTGGACAGCGGTGTCGGCCGGGGTGAAAACCCTTGCCACGCTGTGGACCTCGTTCCACGGGCCCTTGTACTCCGGGCTTCCGGGGTTGATGAAGTAGGCATTCTGCACCCGGTAGCTGTCCACCATCGGGAAGCCGTAGATGTAGGCCTCCTTGGCGATCTCCCGCGCGCGTTCGGGAGTCATCGGACCCTCCGACGAAGGCGGCGCGGCCGGGACCGACGTGGTGGGCGCCTGAGCCGGATTGGTGGCGGCGCACCCGACAAGGAATGCCATCAGCAGCGCGACGACGACAACGACCTGATTCCGCATCGGACTCCTCAGCACTGCTCAGACGCTGTCAAAGCTACCCTCCGAGGGTTGACCGGCATTCGGATTGCGCTACCGCACGCCCAGCAGGGCGTCCAGCGCCGTCGCGACCGCCTCTGGGGCGGCGGCGTCCCGGCCACCGTACTCGAGTGCGTCGGTCACCCAGCCGTCCACGGCGGCAAGGGCCCTCGGGGTGTCGAGATCATCGGCCAGGTAGCGGCGCAGCCTGGCGGTGACGTCGGCGGCATCCGGGCCGGCCGGCAATGCGATCGCCGTGCGCCAGCGCTGCAGCCGCGCCCCGGCCTCGTCGAGCACCTCGTCACTCCAGAACCTGTCGCTGCGGTAGTGCCCGGCCAGCAGGCCCAGCCGGATGGCGGCGGGGTCCACGCCGCGGGCGCGCAGCGCTGAGACGAGCACCAGGTTTCCCCGGCTCTTGGACATCTTGTGGCCCTCCCAGCCGATCATCCCGGCATGGACGTAGTGCCGGGCGAACCGGCGCTGGCCAGTGGCGCACTCGGCGTGCGCGGCGGTGAACTCGTGGTGCGGGAAGATCAGGTCGCTGCCACCGCCCTGGACGTCGAATCCGAAACCGATGCGGCTCAACGCGATTGCCGCACATTCGATGTGCCAGCCCGGCCTGCCAGGGCCGAACGGCGAGGGCCAGCTCGGCTCACCGGGGCGCCGGGCACGCCACAGCAGCGCGTCCAGCGGGTCGGTCTTGCCCGGGCGCTGCGGGTCTCCGCCGCGCTCGGCGAACAGCCGAAGCATCATCTCGCGGTCGTAGTTCGACTCGTACCCGAACGCGACGTCGGCCTCCGCCCGGAAATAGACGTCGGGATACGCGGGGTCGTCGACGACGTAGGCCGCTCCGGAGGCCAGCAGCTTCTCCACCATCTCGACCACCTCGTCGATGGCCTCGGTGGCCGCGACGTAATCCCGCGGCGGCAGCACCCGAAGCGCCGTCATGTCGTCGCGGAACAGCTGGGTCTCCCGGGAGCCCAGGTCACGCCAGTCCACCCCGTCTCGTTCGGCGCGTTCGAACAGCGGGTCGTCGACATCGGTGACGTTCTGCACGTAGTGGACCCGGTGGCCGTTGTCCAGCCATACCCGGTAGACGAGATCGAAGGCCAGGTAGGTCGCCGCGTGGCCGAGGTGGGTGGCGTCGTAGGGGGTGATGCCGCAGACGTACATCGTTGCGGTGGGACCCGGCACGGTGGGCCGCACCTGCCGGTCGGCACTGTCGTAGAGCCTCAGCGCGGGCCCGCGGCCCGGTACCCGGGGGATGTCGGCGGACGGCCAGGCCCGCATCAGCTGGCCAGCCACATGGCGTCGAGCAGGACGCCGGCCACCTCGGGCCGGCACATCAGGAAGTCGGGCAGGTAGGGGTCGGGCTGGTTGTAGCGCAGCGGCGAGCCGTCCAGCCGGGTGGCGTGCAGACCGGCCGCCTGCACCACCCCTGCCGGCGCGGCCGAATCCCACTCCCACTGGCCACCCGCGTGGATGTAGGCATCGACGTCGCCGCGGACCACGGCCATCGCCTTGGCCCCAGCCGAACCGATCGGCACGAACTCGATGTCGAGGCGGTCGCGCAGCCGCCACAACACCGCCGGGGGCCGGTTGGCACTGGCGGTGATACGGATCGGGCCGGCCGGCGCCGGTGGCGGAGCGGACACCCGGTCGCTGCGGTGCACCTCGCCCATCGCCGGCAGTGCCACCGCGGCATCGGTGATGACGCCCTGACCGGCGGCTCCGGTGTCCGACGTCGCCGGCCCGGCGGCTCCGGTGCCCGACGTCGCCGGCCCGGCGGCTCCGGTGCGCTGCCACAGCGCGACGTGCACGGCCCAGTCCGCCCGGCGCGGCATCGAGAACTCGCGGGTGCCGTCGAGCGGGTCGATGATCCACACCCGGTCGGCGCGCAACCGGGCGAGGTCGTCGTGGGCCTCCTCGGAGAGCACCGCGTCACCGGGACGCTCGGCCCGCAGCCTGCGCAGCAGCAGCTCGTTGGCCCGCACGTCGCCCTCGTCGCCGAGAGCGGGCGGGAAACCGTGGCCGATTTCGGCGCGAAGGGCCAGCAACAGCCTCCCCGCCTCCTCGGCCAGGTCCGCGGCCAACTCGGCGTCCGTGCGACTCACCCCGCCAGTATCGCTGAAAGCGGACGGCGCGTCGGCGGGGGCCGACGTAGATTTGCCGGCATGCGGATCGCGAGCGTTCTTGGCGTCACCCTGGCACTGGCCGCGGCGGGCTGCGGCTCGAAACCGGCAACCGACCCCCTGACCGGGACCACCTGGCAGCTGGTCGGCATCGAGTCGATGGCGCCCGACGAGCAGCCGTCCACCACCGTCGAGGACCCGTCGGAGTACACGGTGACCTTCGGCGACGACGGCAAGGCCGGATTCCGCGTCGACTGCAACCGCGGCAACTCGACCTGGACGTCGGAGGCCGGGGCCTCCGACTCGGGCACGCTGAGCTTCGGGCCGATCGCCCTGACCCGGATGATGTGCCCGCAACCGTCGATCGACACGAAGGTCGCCGCCGCGCTCGGCAGGGTACGCAGCTACCTGATCTCCGACGGCAAGCTGCACCTGTCGCTGGAGGCCGACAGCGGTGTCATGCACTGGCAGCCGGCCAAACCCGGCGGTTAGGCCCTCAGAACGCGGGCCAGGGCAGCGGCCGGCCCCGCTCGGGCTTGGGCATAACCGGGTCGTCGAGCAGCGCCCGCACCCGCCGTCGCATCGCGGCCAGTTCGGCGCCGGTGATGTGTTTGCGCAACCTGCTGCCCAGCTTCGCGCCCAACCGCTCGTCGAGGGTCTTCAGCGCCGCGAGGGTGTCGTCGTCGACAGGAGACCCGGCCCATCCCCACAGCACCGTGCGCAGCTTGTCCTGGACGTGCAGCGAGATGCCGTGGTCCACTCCGTAGACCCCGCCGTCCACCCCGGCAAGAATGTGACCTCCCTTGCGGTCGGCGTTGTTGACGACGACGTCGAAGACGGCCATCCGGCGCAGCCGGGGATCGTCGGCGTGCACCAGAGTCACCTCTCCGCCGGAGTAGTCGTAAGCGGTCAGCACCGAAAGGTAGCCCGCCGGAACGGAATCCGCCTGACACAGATCGACCAGCCTGGAATCCTCGGGCTGCTCGACCCAGAGCTGCACCATTCCCGGCCCGGCCGGGCCCTGCCGAATGATCGTGTGCGGCACAATATTCCAGCCGAGGGCATCGGAAACCAGGAAAGAGGCGTACTCCCGGCCGGCCAGCGTCCCATCCGGGAAATCCCACAGCGGCTGTTCACCGGCAACCGGTTTGTAGACGCACTGGACTGCCGTCTCCGCCAGCCGTGCCTCACAGAGGAAAGTCGCGTTGCTGGCCGAGCGGATCCGGCCCAGGACGACGATTTCGCCGCGCTGCAGAGTCTCCTGCGGCTGGCCGCTCACGGGTCGGCGTCATCCTCGGAACCGTAAATCGTGGCCCGGCGATACCCGTTGCTGCGCACACACAGGTGCCCCCCGGGGTCAAGCGGCTCGTCACACAGCGGGCAGGGCGGGCGGCCCGCGGAGATCACCCGGTGTGAGCGGTCGGCGAACTGCTGCGCCGACTCGGGCGACAGGAACACCCGGACCGCGTCGGGACCCTCCTCGGCGTCGTCGAGGATCACCGACGCGTCGAACGCGTCGTCGCTGACCGCGAGCAACTCGACCACCACGCTCTGCGCCTCGGCATCCCAGCCCAGTCCCATCGTGCCGACCCGGAACTCCGCGTCGATAGGAGTGATCAGCGGTCCGAGGTCCTCGACGTCGGTCTTCGGCGGCAGCGGCGTGCCGAACCGGCGGTGCACCTCGTCCAGCAGCGCTCCGATCCGGTCGGCGAGCACCGCGACCTGCTGCTTCTCGCACATCACCGAGATCACCCGGTTGTCGTGCACGGCCTGCAGGAAAAAGGTGCGGTTGCCAGGCTGGCCCACCGTCCCGGCGATGAACCGGTCGGGGGTTCGGAAGACGTGAATCGAGCGGGCCATGTCAGTTACAAAATACCGGCTGAACGGGAAAGGCTGGCCGCACGCGGCCGCCTCTTCACTCGGTCGAGCCGCCCACCACGGCGTCGGATTCCGAGGTGCCCTCGACCGGGCGCGGCCCTGCGGTGAGGGCCGCGGCGAGCCGGGCCCCGGTGTGGTTCACGTGCAGGACGAACGGCCGCGCGTCGGTGTAGCGGATGACGCTCATCGACGCGGGGTCGGCGGTGATCCGCTGAAAGCTGTCGAGGTGGCTGCCCAGCGCGTCGGCCAGCACGGCCTTGATCACATCGCCATGGGTGCACGCCACCCACAGCGCGTCACCGCCGTGCTCGTCGGCCAGCCTGCGATCGTGCTGGCGCACCGCGGCCACCGCCCGCGCCTGCACCTGCGCCAGTCCCTCACCGTCGGGGAATACCGCGGCACTGGGCTGCTGCTGCACGACCGACCACAGCGACTCGGTGACCAGTTCGCCGATCTTGCGGCCGGTCCACTGCCCGTAGTCCACCTCGGAGAGCCGCTCGTCGACGACCGGGTCGAGGCCGAGTGCGGCGGCCAGCGGTTCCAAGGTCAGGCGGCAGCGCAGCAGCGGCGAGCGGATCAACGCCCTGATCGGCAGGCCCTCGAGGCGCCCGACGAGTTCGGCGGCCTGCTCGGCGCCCCGCTCGTCGAGTTCGACGCCCTCCGAACGGCCGGCCAGGGTGTGAGCGGTGTTGGACACCGACCTGCCGTGACGCAACAGGATGACGGTCATGGTCTGCAGATCCTCTCAGCGCTCACGTCGCCGAGACCACGCCGGTCGCCAGCAGCGCCATCACCGTCAGCGCGAGCACCACCCGGTAGCCGACGAACCAGTACATGGCGTGATGGGTCAGGAAGCGCAGCAGCCAGGCCACCGCGGCGAAGCCGATCACGAAGGTGATCACCACCGACACCGCCAACTGGGCGCCGGTGGCGCTCATCCCCTCGCTGACGGGGTGGAAGGCGTCGGGCAGCGAGAACCGCCCGGAGGCGAAAACCGCCGGGATGGCCAGCAGGAAACCGAATCTCGCCGCCAGCGGCCGGTCCAGGCCGCGCAGCAGGCCGGCGCTGATGGTGGCCCCGGACCGCGACACCCCGGGCACCAGCGCCAGGCACTGCGCGACTCCGACGAACAGGCCGTCCCGCCAGGTCAGTTCGCCGGCGTGGCGGTTCTGCCGCCCGACGTACTCGGCGGCGGCGATCACGGCCGAGAAGACCAGCATGGCCGTGGCCACCACCCACAGGTTGCGCACCTCCGAGCGGATGACGTCCTTGAACAACACTCCCAGCACCCCGATCGGGATCGACCCGATGATCACGTACCAGCCCAGCCGGTAGTCGGGGTTGTCCCGGTGCGCCCGAACCAGCAGTCCGTCGAACCAGGCCCGGAGGATCCGCACGATGTCGCGGCCGAAGTAGAGCAGCACCGCGGCCTCGGTGCCCAGCTGCGAGACGGCGGTGAAGGACGCCCCGGCGTCCCCGGCGAAGAACACCCGGGACACGATCGCCAGGTGACCCGAGGACGACACGGGCAGGAACTCAGTCAGGCCCTGGACCACCGAGAGAACCACGACCTGCAGCCACGACATCGGCGTCTCGCTCACGACGCTGACCGTACAGGCGTCCGGTTGGGCAATCGCCGTCAGCGCACCGGCGTCGCGGCGGCGACGGCGTCGCGGACCGCCGCCGACAGGCTGCGGGCGTCGTCGACGTCGACGCCGGCCAGGCCCCGGGTGGCTGTGGCGGTGACGTCCTCGGGCAGCGGCACCGGTACCGCCCGGCGGGGCCGGTAGACCTCGACCACGAGTTGGCCGTGGTGGACGTGGAAGGAGAAGCTGCGCCCGTCGCCCAGCCGACCGAAACCACTGGCGTGAAGACCGGTGATCAGATCCTCGATGACGAATTCAGTCCCGTCGGACTGGGAGGCGGGAACCAGCGCCATGCGCCCACCATAACGCGGGTTACGGCAGTGCGGGGCCACTCCGGCCCGACCGGGCGCGGCGAGTGGCCCCTAGAATTCGAGTTTCCACGGCTTCGAGACCCACTCGATCACCCCGTTCACCCGACCGACACCCGGGAGCGCCCTTTGCCGGAGCAGGGAAAGCGCTTACCGGCACTGGTCGTCGCGGCCGGATTGCTCGCGGCGGCCCCGCTGGCCGCAGGGTGCGGGTCTGACCAGCTGGACGGATCGCCGCCCACCATCGAACCCGCCCGGGCGGCACAGTCCCCGCCGGCCGGAACCACCCCGGTCGGCGAGGTCCTGGCACTGGGCGGCAGGCCGCAGGCCGCCGTCATGGTCGGCGATTCCCTGGTGGTCCTCACACCGGGCGCCGACGACACGGCGCCGGCGGCCCTGGCCGTCGTGGGGCCCACCGGCGCCCCGCGAACCGTCGCTCTGCCCGGGCCGGTCACCGCCGTCGCCGGCGACGGCAGCGGCACCGCCTACGCGGCGACCCGGGGCGGGTTTTTCGCCGTCGACCTGGCCGCCGGCACCGCGAACCGGACCGAGGTCGGCGAGGCCGACACCGACTTCACCGCCATCGCGCGGCGCGCCGACGGCAGACTGGTGCTCGGCGATGCCGACGGGGTCGCCTACACCCTCGACCAGGACGGCCGGGTGGCCGGCAAAGCCGACATCTTCGCCCGGGTGGACGCCCTGGTCGCGCAGGGCGACGTCGCCGTCGTCCTGGACCGCGGCCAGACCTCGGTGACGGCGCTGAAACCGGACGGCTCGCGCGCGCAGGCTCTGCGGGCCGGACTCGGCGCCACCACCATCGCCGCCGACCAGGCGGGCCGGGTACTGGTCGCCGACTCCCGCGGCGGGCAGCTGCTGGTCTTCGGCGTGGACCCGCTGATCGAACGGCAGGCCTACCCGGTGGGCGAGTCCCCCTACGGGATAGCGGGATCGCGCACGCTGGTCTGGGTTTCGCTGACCGCCTCCAACACCGTCGTTGGCTACGATCTGGGCACTGGCATTCCCGTGGAGAAGGTGCGCTACCCGACCGTGCAGCAACCGAATGCGCTGGCCTACGACGAGTCCTCGGGCACCCTGTACGTGGTGTCCGGGTCCGGCGCGGGGGTTCAGGTGATCCGCGACGCCGGCGGGCCGCGGTGAGCGCCGCCCCGCACGGACGGATGCCGGCCGCCTGGGAGGTCGAACTCTCCGAGGACTACGAGTGGATTCCGCTGCGGCTGCCTCCCGACGTGACCCGGATCAGCGCTTCCACCCGACTGTCGATCGAGGCCGAGTACCGCGGCTGGGAGTTGACCCGGGTCCGCCTGTACACCGACGGCAGCAGGCGGGTTCTGTTGCGGCGCAGGAAGTCTCACCAGGACAGTGCCGCTGCCAGGCGGCCCGCCGATCAGCCCGGACCGTGATCTACGACGCACTGCGCGGCTTCCTGTTCCAGGCGCCCCCCGAGCGGATCCACCACCTGGTGTTCTCCGCACTGCGTGGCGCCACCGCCACCGGACCCGCCCGCCGCCGGCTGCGGCGGGCACTCGCCCCGCATGACCCGATCCTGGCCAGCACGGTGTTCGGGGTGCGCTTCGGCGGGCCGATGGGGCTGGCGGCGGGGTTCGACAAGGACGGGCTGGGCCTGGACGTCTGGGGGGCGCTGGGGTTCGGCTACGCCGAGGTGGGCACGGTGACTCCCCGGCCGCAGCCGGGCAACCCCCAGCCCAGGCTGTTCCGGTTGCCGGCGGACCGGGGCCTGCTCAACCGGATGGGCTTCAACAACCACGGCGCCGGGCGACTGGCGCTGCAACTTGCCCGCCACCACCCGGACGTTCCCATCGGGGTCAACATCGGCAAGTCCAAGGACACCCCCGCCGAACGGGCCGCCGCGGACTACGCCGCAGGCGCCCGACTGCTCGGGCCGCTGGCGTCCTACCTGGTGGTCAACGTCAGCTCACCCAACACCCCGGGCCTGCGCGATCTGCAGGCCGTGGAGTCCCTGCGCCCGATTCTGTCCGCGGTGCTGGCCGAGACGGCCACGCCGGTGCTGGTCAAGATCGCCCCGGACCTGTCCGACGACGACGTCGACGCGGTGGCGGACCTCGCGGTGGAACTGGGTCTGGCCGGCATCGTGGCCACCAACACCACCGTCTCGCGCGCGGGCCTGCACACCCCGGGGGCCGAGAGCCTGGGGCCCGGCGGCGTCTCGGGCCCGCCGGTGGCGCACCGGGCACTGGAGGTGCTGCGCCGGCTCTACGCCCGGGTCGGCGACCGGCTGGTGCTGATCGGCGTGGGCGGAATCGAGACCGCAGACGACGCCTGGGAGCGGATCACCGCAGGGGCGTCGCTGCTGCAGGGCTACACCGGCTTCGTCTACGGCGGCGGTCTGTGGGCCAAGCACATTCACGACGGAATCGCCGCGCGGCTGCGAGCGGGCGGGTACGCCTCGCTGGCCGAGGCGGTCGGCTCGGAGCACCGCCGGATACCCGGCTAGTTCTGTTCGTAGGTACCGTAGATGACCGCCCGCGCAATGGATTTCATGAACAGGTTGAAACCCAGGTAGGCCGGGCTGGCGTCCTCGGGCAGGTCCAGTCGCTCGACGCTGACGGCGTGCACGGCGACGAAGTACCGGTGATAGCCGTGGCCGGCCGGCGGGGCCGCACCGACGTAGCGGCGCATACCGGCGTCGTTGCACAGGGTCAGCGCCTCGCCGGGCAGCACCGAGCCGTCACCGACGCCACCGGGCAGCTCGGTCACCTCTGCCGGCAGGTTCGCCACCGCCCAGTGCCAGAAGCCCGACGCCGTGGGGGCGTCTGGGTCGAACACGGTCACCGCGAAGCTGCGGGTCTGCTCGGGGAATCCCGACCAGCTCAGCTGCGGCGAGACGTCCTCGCCCCCGGCGCCCATGATGCCGCTGACCTGGGCCATCTTCAGCGGCTTGCCGTCGGCGATGTCGCGGCTGGTCAGCGTGAAGCCCGGGAGCTTCGGCAAGTAGTCGTAGGGGTTGTACGGAAAAGCCATGGCGGATCCCTTCTGCGGTTGTCGGTTCTCTGTGCTCAGCAGTGCATCAGGAAGTGGTGGAGCACCCGGGCGCCGAACCGCAGCGCATCCACCGGGACCCGCTCGTCGACCCCGTGGAACAGCGCGGCGAAGTCCAGATCGGGCGGCAGCCGCAGCGGTGCGAACCCGAAACACCGGATACCAAGGCGAGCAAAGGCTTTGGCATCCGTGCCGCCGGAAAGCATGTAGGGGACGATGCGCGCCTCGGGGTCGGCCGCCAGCAGCGCATCGTTCATCGCGTCGACCAGATGGCCATCGAAACTGGTCTCGTAGGACGGCAGTTCGGAGATCCACTCGCGTGTGACGTCCGGTCCGATGATCTCGTCGACCTCGCGCTCGAAGGCGGCCTGCCGCCCGGGCAGCACCCTGCAGTCGACCACCGCCGAGGCGGTGGCCGGGATGACGTTGGCCTTGTAGCCGGCCGCCAGCATCGTCGGGTTCGCGGTGTCGCGCAGGGTGGCGCCGAGCATGCGGGCCATCGGACCCAGCTTGGCCACCGATCCCTCCAGGTCCTCGGCGTCGAAGGTCAGCCCGGTCTCCTCGGCGACGGCGGCGAGGAACTCCGCCACGGTCTCGGTGAGTATCAGCGGGAACTGGTGCGCGCCCAGGCGAGCCACCGCGCCGGCGATCGTGGTGACCGCGTTGTCCCCGTGCACCATCGATCCGTGCCCGGCCCGGCCGCGCGCGGTCAGGCGCATCCACAGCAGACCCTTCTCTGCGGTCTCGATCAGGTAGAGGCGGCGCTCGCCGCCGTCCCGGCGCGGCAGCGTCACCGAGAAACCGCCGACCTCGCCGATCGCCTCGCTGACCCCGTCGAAGAGATCGGGCCGGTTGTCCACCAGCCAATGGGCGCCGTACTTGCCGCCGTGCTCCTCGTCGGCGACGAAAGCGAACACCAGGTCGCGCGGCGGTGTCACGCCCGCACGCCGGAAGTGGCGGGCGACGGCGAGCATCATCCCGCACATGTCCTTCATGTCGACCGCACCACGACCCCATACGTAGCCGTCGGACACCGCACCGGAGAACGGATGCACGCTCCAGTCGGCGGCCTCGGCCGGCACCACGTCGAGGTGTCCGTGAATCAACAGCGCCCCGCGGGACGGGTCGGCGCCGGGCAGCCGCACGAACACGTTGCCCCGATTCGGCGCACCGGACTCGATGTACTCGGGCTGATAACCCACCTCGCGCAGCTGCTCGGCCACCCAGCGGGCGCAGTCCGCCTCGCCCCTGGTGGTCTCCGGATCGCCGGTATTGGAGGTGTCGAACCGGATCAGCGCGCTGACAAGCCCGACCACCTCGCCGGCCGCGTCATCCGGACTCGCCCGCGTCACCTCCCTTTCCTACCATTGGCCCGCACGAACGGCTGCCCGGGAGTCGCGATACCACATCATTAACAAAAACCGCATTTACAACACGCGCAACATGCGCTTCTATTTACCAGGTGACGTCTCGGGTGCCCGTGCTGGCCGCCCTGCTGTGCCTGACCGGCAGCGGCTGCGCCACCACTACCGCCGGCACCGCGCTGCCGCCGGCCCAACTTCCGCCCACCCCCGGCACCCTGCCGGCCCTGCTGCTGCCGGCCGCCGAGGTGGGTCAGGCCATGGGTGCGCCCGGCCTGGTGGTGACCCGCGAAGCGACGGCGCCGTGGAATGACGTCGCACACTTGCCGGATGCGCCGCCGGGTTGCCTGGCCGTGGCCGGGGCGGCTCAGCAGGCCGAGTACGCAGGCACCGGCTGGACCGCCCTGCACGCCCGCGTGCTGCGTGAGCCGCCGGCCGCGTCGGCGTGGGCGCATTTCGCCGTCCAGTCGGCGGTGCTGTTCCCCTCCGCCGAAGCCGCGGAGGTCTTCTTCGCCGCGTCGCGCCGCCGCTGGGCGGGCTGCTCGGACCGCGAGCTGACCTATGCCCAGTCGCTGGTGCCGCCCCAGGTGTGGACGGTCGGCCCGGTCAGCGCCGACCACGAGATGCTGGCGGTCTCCCGGGTGGAGCGCAGCCCGCAGAAGTGGTCCTGCCAGCGGGCGCTGACCGTCCACGAGAACGTCGCCGTCGATGTCGAGGCATGCAGCCTGAACGGCCCGAGCACGGCGGCGACCACGATCGCCCGCGCGATCGCCGGTCGGATCGGCCCGGCCTAGCCGGGTTCCGCACGAGCGGGTTTGAGCCGACGAGACCCGATCCGATAGCCTTAGGCGCTCTCGGGTCCGAGTGGCGGAATGGCAGACGCGCTAGCTTGAGGTGCTAGTGCCCTATTAACGGGCGTGGGGGTTCAAGTCCCCCCTCGGACACTCTAGGACGACTCCACCTTCCGGCCGCGGGTGCGGATCAGGCTCGCCACTGTGGTGATGAACAGCACCACGGCGATGACTCCGATCGACATCGCGGTGGAGATCTCCGGAACGTTGACGTAGTTGCCGTTGTTGACGAACGGCAGGGTGTTCTTGTGCAGCGCGTGCAGGATCAGCTTCACCCCGATGAAGCCGAGGATGATCGCCAGGCCGGCCGAGAGGTAGACCAGCCGGTCCAGCAGCCCGCCGATGAGAAAGTACAGCTGCCGCAGACCCATCAGCGCGAAGGCGTTTGCGGTGAAGACGATGTAGGGCTGTTCGGTCAGTCCGTAGATCGCCGGGATCGAGTCCAGCGCGAACAGCAGGTCGGTGAATCCGATGGCGACCAGCGCCAGCATCATCGGGGTCACGGCCCGCCTGCCGTCGACGCTGGTGAGGAATCGGTCGCCGTCGTAGTCGTCGGTGGTCGGAACGAAGCGGCGCACCAGGGCCACGAGGCGGTTTTCGCGTTCCTCCTCGGCCTCGCGTTCGTGACCGCTCTCCCGGGCGAGTTTGAGAGCGGTGAAGATCAGGAACGCCCCGAAAAGGTAGAAGACCCAACTGAACGCGTTGATCGCGGCGGCTCCGACGGCGATGAACCCCGCCCGCATGATCAGCGCCATCACGATGCCGATCAGCAGCAGCTTCTGCTGATAGATCCGCGGCACCGCGAACGAACTCATGATGACGGTGAAGACGAACAGGTTGTCCACCGACAGTGCCTTCTCGGTGACGTACCCGGCGAAGTACTCCCCACCGTACTCGCCGCCCCAGCGCCACCAGATCAGGAAACCGAAGAGCACCGCCAGCCCCACGTAGACCGCGGACCAGATCGCCGACTCCCGGAAGGTCGGCTCGTGCGCGACCCGGACATGGGCGAAGAAGTCGAAGACGAACAGGCCCAGGATGGCAAGGCAGGTCAGGGCCCAGACCCCGGCGGAAACCGTCATGTCGGCCATTATTCAGGAAATGTACTTCGCACGGGTGTCGGCCCGCGCCGGGCCGGACCGCGTCGGGCGCTGAGCAGGTAGCCGGCCCACGACACCAGCACCGCCGCCAGCACCAGTGCCTGCACCGAACCGGCCGCGGCTGCCGGATGGAACCTTCCGGTGATGTAGTGGTCGATGATGTAGTGGTCGATGATGTAGTGGTCGATGAACCCCGCCGACCCCAGCGGTGCCAGGCCGGCATGCGCACGGGCCCAGCGCTCCAGCGCGGTCAGCGGGCACCAGAAGCCGAAAGCCACGCTGCCGATCGCCCAGGCCACCGCCGCCAGGTGCAGCCAGATGCTGCGCCGCCGGCGCAGCGCCAGGAAGCCTCCCGCGGGCAGGTAGATCAGGAAGGCGAAGTGGGCGGCGGCCACAAGTCCGGTCAGAGCGACGAAGAGTGGCCGCATGTCGCAACGGTAGCCCCGGTCGGCTTACCGTGGACCGGTGACCCGCAGGGTGCTGTTCCTCTACAACGACCCGTCAGCCCCGGAAGCGTTGCTCGGCGAGGTGTTCGCCGAATCCGGGTTCGCGGTCAGCACGTTCGACGTCGTTCCGCCCGACCGGACCGAGGATCCCGCCCTTGAAGTCGTCTTCCCGGATCCGCTGGACTACGACGCCGTCGTTCCGCTGGGGTCGCGCTGGGCGGTATACGACGACCGGCTGCCGTGGGTCGCCGGCGAGACGGCGATGGTGCGGGACGCTCTGGACAACGGGGTCGGGGTGCTCGGGGTGTGTTTCGGCGGTCAATTGCTGGCGCACGCCCTGGGCGGGGCGGTGTCGCGCTCGCCCCAACCGGAGGTCGGCTGGCGCCCGGTGCACAGCGGCAGACCTGAACTGGTTCCGCACGGGCCGTGGTTCCAATGGCACTTCGACCGGCTCACCACTCCCCCCGGTGCAACAGAGATCGCCTGGAACGACTGTGCCACACAGGCTTTCGCACAGGGCAGGGCACTGGGGCTGCAATTCCACCCGGAAGTCGACGCCGCACTGGTGGACCGCTGGATCAGCGAGGACGGCCCGGACGGCGACATCACCCGGCTGGGCCTGAGCGCAACGGAGATCCGGCAGCGCACCGCCGCGCTGGCCGGCGACGCGGCCGGCCGGCTGCGGCTTCTGGTGAGCGGGTTCCTGGCCCTGCTGGATAGGGCCGACCCGAACGCTGCACGTGGGTGAACGGGCCCGGCCACCGGTGCGCGTCCGCCCACCGGCCAGGCACGGCTGCCCCGATCACGGCGCGCTATCCGCGGACCCCCGGTCGACCGTCACCGTCAGGAAGTGGGTGGCACAGGAGATGCACGGGTCGTAATTTCGGATGGCCCGTTCACACATCGCGGTCAGCGCGGCGTCGTCGAGTCCGGCTCCGGCCGACACCACCTCGGTCAGGTCGGCCTCGATCGCCCCCTGGTTCTGTGACGTCGGCGGCACGATGACCGCGCCGGCGATCCGGCCGGCGTCGTCGAGCGCGTAGCGGTGGTACAGCAGGCCCCGCGGGGCCTCGCTGACGCCGTGGCCGACCGACGGGCGGGGCTCGATCTCGACGAAGGGCCTCGCGGGCCGCCGGTATTCCTCGATGATCCGCAGCGCCTCCTCGACGGCATACAGAACCTCGACGGCCCGGACGATGATGCTGCGGAACGGGTTCCGGCACTCCTCGCCCAGACCCGCGGCGCGTGCGGCCTCGCGGGCCAGTGGGGAGAGCTTGTCGTGGTTGAGTGCGTAGCGGGCCAGCGGCCCGGTGAGGTGCCGTCGTCCGTCCAGGGTGGCGTGCAGGGCGGTGGAGTGCGGCACCTGGGTCTCGCGGACGTGTTCGGTGAACTCGGCGAGACCGAACGCGGGGCCCGCGCTGCGGGCGATCTCGCCGCGTTCCATCGGGTAGCGGTCAGCGGTGAGGGCCAACAGTTCGTGGTCGACGGTCAGGTCCGGGAAGTCGAACCCGCCCACCCAGGAGACGGTGGCCAGCGCATGGTCGAGAGCGACGCGCAACTGCTCGGCCATCGGCGTCAACTCGGCGCGGGTGGGCACGGAGTAGAACCCGCCGACCCGCACGTTGACCGGGTGGATGGCCCGGCCGCCGACAAGTTCCTGCAGCCGGTTGCCGGCCTTCTTCAGTGCCAGCCCGCGCTCGACGGCGGCACGGTCGTGCTTGGCCAGCGTCATGACGTCGGGGACGCCGAGGAAGTCCGGGGCGTGCAGCAGGTAGATGTGCAGCGCGTGGCTGTGGATCCACTCACCGCAGTACAGCAGCCGGCGCAGCGCGAGCAGTTCAGGATCCAGCGTCACCCCGCAGGCGTCCTCGATCGCGTTGCAGGCGCTGGTCTGGTAGGCCACCGGGCAGATCCCGCATATGCGGGCGGTCAGGTCGGGCGGCTCGGTGTGTGCGCGCCCGCGCAGGAACGCCTCGAAGAAGCGCGGCGGCTCGTAGATGTTGAGTTCGACGCGTTCAGGGTGGCCGTCGCGCAGTTCGATGTGCAGGGCACCCTCGCCCTCGACGCGGGTGAGGGCGCCGACGCGGATGGTTCGCCGGGTCATAGTCGAATACTCACTGTCGAACACTCACTGTCGAATACTCACTGCCGAACACTCACTGCCGAACACTCACTGTCGAACACTCACTGTCGAACACTCACTGTCGGCCCCGGTGCGCGTCGAAGTCGGTGACGTTGAAGGTGGAGAAGACCCGGTCGACGTCGCCGCCGGACATACCGTCGCGACGCAGCAGCGGGATCATCGCCGTGGTGTTGGGGGTGGCCGCCGGACCGAAACAGCCGTAGCAGCCGCGGTGATGACGCGGACACAGGGCACCGCAGCCGGCGTGGGTGACCGGCCCCAGACAGGCGATGCCCTCGGCGACGGTCACGCAGGTGACGCCGGCGCGTTTGCACTCGGTGCACACGGTGGCCGCCGGCAGGCGCGGTTTGCGACCGACCAGCAGGGCGGCCAGGGTGTCGAGCAGCTGGTGCCGGTCGATCGGGCAACCGCGCAGCTCGTAATCGACGGTCACGTGCGCCGACGCCGGGGTTGAGGTTGCCAGGGTGTCGATGTACTCGGGTCGGGCGTAGACCACCGAGGTGAACTCGGCGACGTCGGCGAAGTCGCGCAGCGCCTGGATCCCGCCGGCCGTCGCACAGGCGCCGATCGCCACCAGAACCGTTGACTGCGAACGAATCTCGCGGATCCGACGCTCGTCGTTCGCCGTCGTGATCGACCCCTCGACCAGGGACACGTCATAGGGGCCGCCGACGATGGCGCTCGACGCCTCAGCGAACGTCGCGATCTGCACCTGCTCGGCGAGGGTCAGCAACTCGTCCTCGCAGTCGAGAATTGTCAGCTGACAGCCGTCGCAGGAGGCGAACTTCCAGACCGCCAGGCTCGGCCGGCTCGTCACAGCTGCTCCACCTCCAGCAAGGGCCGGGCCACGTCGTAGCCGACCACCGGTCCGTCCCGACACAGCAGCAGCGGCCCGAGCTGGCAGTGCCCGCACCAGCCGACGCCGCACTGCATGTTGCGCTCCAGCGAGAGCCGGATGTGCTGTGCTGCGATGCCCTTGTCCGACAGCGCCTGCGCCCCGGAGCGCATCATCGGTTCCGGCCCGCACAGAAACGCCGTCGTCCGGTCCGGCTGCAGTTCGAGCCGGCGCAGCGGTTCGGTGACGAGGCCGGTCTCCCCCGGCCAGCCCTGCAGGGGGACGTCGACGGTCAGGTGCACCTCCAGGCGCGAATCCCGTTGCCAGTCCGCCAGCTGCGCCGTGTAGAGAAAGTCTCGCTGCGCCCGGGCCCCCGCGATGACGATCACCCGCCCGTAGCGGTGCCGGTCGGCCAGCGCCCCGAGTACGACCGGCCGCAGCGGAGCCAATCCGACCCCGCCGGCGACCACGACGAGGTCACGCCCGGCGGCTTCCTCGAGCCCCCAGGTGGTGCCGAACGGACCACGCATACCCACTGTGGATCCCTGCTCGGCGGCGCACAGTGCCGCGCTCACCCTCCCCACCGAGCGGATGGTGTGGGTGACGGTGCCGTCGGTACGCGATGGGTCACCGCTGACCGAGATGGCCACCTCGCCGACCCCGTGGTAGTACATCATCATGAATTCCCCCGGCCGCGGCGACGGGAGCGTCACCGCCACCGGTTCGAGGCACAGCGTCACCGAGTCGGTGTTCTCCACGGTCCTGGACCGCACCCGATAGGGCACCGGCGTCATCGGCGCGCGCCGCACGTCACTGACCGGCGCGCTCTGAACGTCACTCACCGGCACGCTCCGCGCGCTCCGCGTCGAACGCCGCCATCTCCTCGGTGATGTCGATTCCGGTCGGACACCAGGCGATACAGCGACCGCAGCCCACGCAGCCCGAACTACCGAACTGGTCGTGCCACGAACTCAGCTTGTGGGTCAGCCAGTGACGGTAGCGCGACCCGCCGGAGCGCCGGACCGGGCCCTCGTGGATGAAGGTGAAGTCAATTTCGAAGCAGGACGCCCACTCCGACCACCGCTCGGCGTGCTCGCCGCTGAGGTCGGTGACGTCGGATGTGGAGGTACAGAAGCAGGTGGGGCACACCATCGTGCAGTTGCCGCACGTCAGGCACCGGTTGGCCACCTCGTCCCAGTGCGCGGAGTCCCGGGCGCCGACCAGCAGCTCGCGCAGGTCGCCCTCGGGCATACGGCGGCCCATTCTGCCGGCGGCGGCGGCGATGTCGGCGGCCGCCGCTTCCCGTTCCCCCGGGCGCGGCGGGCGGTGGTCGACGGCCGCCAGCACGTCGGCCCCCTCCTCGCTGCCGACCTCGACCAGATAGCTCGCCGACTCCGCGTCGGCGCGTTCGGTCAGCGCCAGGTCGTAGGACGGCGCCGACGCCGGACCGGCTCCGCATGCCGGCCCGGTACCCATCGAGGCGCAGAAACACAGCCCGCCGGGATCGGTGCAGTTGACGGCGACGATGAAGGCGCCGCGCCGGGCTGCATAGGAGCCGTCGCGGTGGGCGCCGCCGACCAGCACCCGGTCCAGGACGCCGATGGCGGCAAGGTCGCAGCCGCGGACCCCGAGGAACGCATAGCGGGGCTGTGCGTCGGCGTCTTCGGCGGGATCGGCGCCGGAGGACCACACCCGCTGGCGCGGCGGGTGCAGGAACTGTTTCCAGGACTGCGGACCGGCCGAGTGCCCGAACACGGCGCGATCAGCACGGGCCCGCAGCCGGTAGGTGCCCGGGGCCACGTCCACTCCCCATCCGGCCGGCAGATCCGCGGCGCCGGTGATCTCGGCCAGCACGATGGCGTTGTCCCGCAGTGTCGGTCCGACCACCTGCATGCCGCGGCGGTGCAACTCCTCGATCAGCTGATCCAGACCCGGGCCGTCGATCACGGCGGAAGACATGAACCCATCGTGCCCGAATCGCCCGCGATGCGCGCGGGGACCTTCGTCCCCGGTTCAAACACCGCGACGAAGGTCCCCATCAAACGGATCAGACCGTCTAGAGCACCCCGGTGGCGGCATCGCGGCCCAGCTGGTGTGCCAGGGCGTCGGCCACGTACGGCTGGCGGAACCGGTGGCCGAGCGCCTCCAGCGCCGCGGGCTCGACCCGCTGACTGGCCCCGGCGAGCTCGGCCGCGCCCTGCTTGCCCAGCAGCAACCGAGGACCGAAGGATGGCACCGGCAGCAGCGCCGGCCGGTGCAGCGTGGCCGCCAGCGCCCTGGTGTACTCCTCGTTGCGCACCGGATTGGGCGCCACCGCGTTGACCGGCCCGGCCAGCCTGCTGTCGTAGACGGCGCGGTAGTAGACGTCTAGCAGGTCGTCGATGCCGATCCAGGACAGCCATTGCCGACCACTCCCCAGCCGTCCGCCGAGTCCGGCCGCGAACAACGGCCGCAGCAGCTTCAGGGTGCCGCCCGCGGCTGCCTGCACGATCCCGGTTCGCACCAGCACCACCCGCCGCCCGCTCTCGGCGGCCGGGGCAGTCGCGGCCTCCCAGTCGGCCACCACGTCGGCCAGGAACCCGTCACCGCGGGAGCTGTTCTCGTCGAGCACCTCATCGCCCCGGTCGAAGCCGTAGAAACCGATCGCCGAGGCGCTGACGAAGGCGCCGAGCCCGGCGGTGCCCGCGGCGACGGCGGCGAGTTTGCGGGTGGGTTCGATCCGGGAATCGCGGATCGCCCGCCGGTGGGCCGCAGTGAATCTCCCTGCGATCGACTCTCCGGCCAGGTGTACCACTGCATCCACCCCGGCCAGCAGATCCGCGGCGGGATTCGCTGGATCCCAGCGCCTTTCGTTCTCCCCCGCGGGCGCTCCTCGGACCAGTCGGATCACTCGGTGGCCACCGGTCGACAGGAAGGCAGCCAGGGCGGTGCCAACCAGCCCGGACGCTCCGGTGATCGCGACGACCAGTTGCCCTGCTCCAGCCCGGGCCGCGTCGCTATGAGCGGCCATGTCCTCGGCGAGCTGGCGATGCCGATAGGCGAAGGTCGAGCGCAACGCCGCACCGGGCACGGTGGTGTCGACCTCGTCGAGTACCCGGGTCTGCCCTGCGCCGGCCTCGCTGAACTTGTGGGTGTGCCGCCACCAGCCGATCACCCGCGGCGGCATGGTCATCAACCCGTCGGAGGACAGCACGTCGACGAACTGGTTCGGCGGGTGGTAGCCGGCAGGGTCGTGCCGTGCCACCCAGCGCAACCCGCCGGGAAGCCCGAGGATCGCGGTTCCGTCGGCCAGCGACTCGGTCTCCTTGACCACCCGCATCGGCTGCCACGGCGGTACCAGCCGGCGCATCGCACCGGGCCTGGTATGCCAGGCGAACACCTCGTCGAGCGGATGATCGACGATGCTTGCGTACTCGATTCCCATCAGATCCCCCGTGTCGGGTTACTGGTCACGGCGGTCTTCGGCGACATCGGAATCCGCTGCACCAGAATCGGATTCGATATCAACGGAATCGCTCTCGACATAGGTGTACCCGGCCTCGGAACTCACCACGTAGCGGTACTCGGTCTCAGCGCCCTGTGGCTCTTCGACGTAGGAGACCACAGTCACATGCTCGTCTTGGTGGCCTTCCGCGGTCGGTTCGCCGGCGTCGTCACCGACATCGTCGTCAAGCCCGTCGTCGACGTCGGTCTCATCGACGACGTGAAGTGCGGCCTCCTCGGCCGGCTCCGGGAATTCCGGTTCGTCATCGCTGGGCATGTCGTAGTCGGGCTCGTCATGGACGAGTTCCTCCGGATAGTCCTCGGCCGCGAGTTCCTCGGCGAGGGCGTCGTCCGGTTCGACGCCGTCGGCAACCGGTTGGATGACATCGGTGCTCTCGGCCGGTTCGAGGGGTTCGATCACCTCGGTGAGCTCCGCGGCCGCGACCGGGGTCACCGAACGTCGCTGCGAACGCTCCCGGATGGCGTCGAACACCAGCAGCAGAACGCCCAGGCCGCTGGCGCCGATGCACACCCAGGCGATCAGCTCGTTGTTGGTGACCACCGCGGTCACCAGGGCGGCCAGCCCGATCACCGCCAGGATCAGCGCGACGATCAGCATGCGGCCCGCTGGATCGTGCGTCGTCGGTCGGCTCTCACCAGCAGGCTCCTATTTCGGCAGCCCTACTGGTACTGCGTGTAACCGACGTCGCCGGTATCGGTCGGGGCGGCCGAGCCGCGCTGACCCAGTTCCTCGAGCTGGGACTCCAGGTAGGTCTTGAGCCGGGTGCGGTACTCGCGCTCGAAGGTGCGCAGCTGCTCGAGACGGCCCTCGAGCAGGGTGCGCTGCTGGTTGATGGTGTTCATCAGCTCGGTGTGCTTGCGCTCGGCGTCGTTCTGCAGGATGTCGGCCTTCTCCTGGGCCGCCCGCAGCTGGGCCTCCGAGCGGGTCTGGGCGTCGGCGAGCATGGCGTCGGCGCGCTCCTGGGCGTCGGTCACCGTGGTGTCGGCCAGATAGCGGGCCTCCGAGACGATCTGCTCGGCCTGTGCCCGCGCATCGGCGAGCATGTTCTCGGACTCGGTGATCGCGGTGTTGGTCAGCCGGTCGGCGGTGTCCTGAGCCAGGCTGAGCACCCGCGCCGCCTTGAGCGCCTGGTCCTCGCCCAGCGTCGTGGTCTCCACGACCTGCTCGACGACCGGTTCGGCCCGGACCATCGGAACCGCGGTGACGCCGCCACGGGCCGAGGCCAGCTCCGCGTCAAGTTCACCCACCCGCTGGCGCAGGTCGGCGTTCTCCTCGATCAGCCGCGCGAGTTCGGTCTCCACCAGGTCCAGAAAGGCGTCGACCTCGTCCTCGTTGTAGCCACGCTTGCCGATGGGCGGCTTGCTGAACGCCACGTTGTGCACGTCGGCCGGTGTCAGTGGCATCATCAGCCCCTTCCGATTGGGACGGTTGTTTCGGACCGCTCCGCAGTGTAAACGAGAGATCCAGTTCGTTCCGAACTGTAACTGGCGTCCATCCTGTCACACCAGACCCGCCGGTTGCAGGAGTGATCAGGAATTAAGGGTGATTTTCAGAGTTCCGCCATCAACACGGCGAACCGATTCGCGCAGCGTCAGGCCGACGCGCCGAAGGCCAGTTGCATCCCCAGAAACGCCAGGAAAAGCAGCACCATGATGGAGAAGTCCAGCCGGACCGCGCCGATGGTGAGCTGCGGAATTATCCGCCGCAACAACTTCACCGGGGGGTCGGTGACGGTCATGATGGCTTCGAGGATCACCACCGTGACCCCCCGTGGCTGCCAGTCCCGGCTGAACGACCGGATGAACTCCACGACGATCCGGGCGATCAGCAGCAGCCAGAACACGAACAGCGCGAAGCCGACGATCGCGAAAATGGGCTTCACCGGCGAACGGTTCCTTGTCTGACGGTGCCTGTCGGGCGGCGGACTGGTCGACCGTCAGCCTACCGACTCCGCCACCGGCAGGCCCCGGCCCCGTCCGCGACCCGATCACACGTGGCTGTAGAACCCGGCCTCGGCGATTCGGCGGCGCTCCTCGGCGGTGACGTCGACGTCGGCCGGGGCCAGCAGGAACACCTTGGTGGCGACCTTGTCGAAGGAGCCGCGCAGAGCGAACGCCAGCCCGGCGGCGAAGTCGACAAGCCGCTTGGCGTCGGCGTTGTCCATCGACACCAGGTCCATGATCACCGGCTGACCGTCGCGGAAGCGTTCGCCGATGGTGCGGGCCTCGTTGTAGTCCTTCGGACGCAAGGTGGTGATCTTCGACAGCGGGCTGCCCTCTTCGAAGAGCATCGCCATCCGGCGGGGGTCCATCGCCAGGGCCCCGCGGGTCGAACCGCGAAGTGCGCCGAATCGGGAACGCGGCAGGTCGCGGTCGAACTCGCGCGCCCGAAACCTCGGCTCGTCTGCGTAGCCGGCCGCCCGGAAACCTCCGGTCGGCGGGTAGTCCGGATCACGGTCGTCGTAGTCGTGGCCCATCCGGGGGTCGTCGTCGTAGCGCCCGCCCGCGCGGACGTCGTCGTAGCGCCCGCCCGCACGGTCGTCGTATCCGCCGTCGGCGAACCTGTCGGCGCGACGCGAGAAACCCCGACCGCGGCCGGCGCCGGTGTCCCGGTCGTCGTCGTAGTACTCGTCCTCGTAGTCATCCATCGGCGCCATGCCGAAATAGGCCTTGACCTTGTGCAGAGTGCTCATCCGCTGACCCTTCTGAAGCTGAAGATTGCGATGTCTTGTTTTGATCGGTGTTCGTGATGAACCTGTGACTGGAGTGACTACTCAGGGAGACGTTAGAGGACGTTTGCCCATAAGCGCCGTACCGACACGCACACAGGTTGAGCCGTGTCGCACCGCGGCCTCCAGATCGCCGGACATGCCGGCGGACAGTTCGGTGGCGCCCGGGTGCTCGCCCCGGACGCGACGGTGCTCGGCGGCGAGGGCGGCGAAGGCGCGGTCGGGGTCGGCCCCCAGCGGCGGAACCGCCATCAACCCGACCAGTTCGAGCCCGTCGGAGTCGGCGACCCGCGCGCACAACCGGTCCACCGCCGCCGGGTCGCCGATGTCCACGCCGCCGCGGCGGGTGTCCCCGTCGAGACTGATCTGGACGAACACTCGCAGTCGCCGGTTGCGACGGCCTTCCGCGATGGCCTGGGCCGATGCGCCGTCAAGCGCCGTCGCCACCTTCTCGGTGCACAGCGAGTGAACCGTATCCGCCCATGCCGCGATGTGCTTGGCCTTGTTGCGCTGGATCTGACCGACCATGTGCCAGCGGGCCGGCCCCGGGTCCGGCGATTCCGCGATCAGCCGGTCGAACTCGGCGATCTTGGCCGCGGCTTCCTGCTCTCGGGATTCGCCGAAGACCCGGCACCCCAGCCGCCACAGGATGGCGACGTCGCCGGCCGGGAAAAACTTGGTGATCGGCAGCAGGGTGATGCCGTCGGCGGCGCGGCCGGCGGCCTGCGCCGCGCGCGCCAGTCGGCTTCGCACCGCGGCCAGACTCGCGGTCAGCTCCGCCACCCGGTCACCGGGATCTGGGACCACCGCTCACTCCATCCACACCAGCGAGGCCAGCCGACCGGTCGGGTTGTCGCGGCGATGGCTGAACAGTGCCTGGTCGGCGACGGTGCACCGGGGATCGACGTCGATCGCGGTGACACCGGCATCCGTGAGCTGGCGTGCGATACCGGCCCGCAGGTCCAGCGCCGGAGTTCCGGACGGGGTGGTGGTGCGACTGCCCGGCAGGCTGGCCTCGACGGCGGCCGCCATCTCCTCGGGCACTTCATAATTGGGCCCGCTGACCGAAGGGCCGAGCAGCACCGAGATGTCCGCCACGTGCGCGCCCGCGGCGAGCATCGCCTCAAGAGTGCGCAGGACCACGCCCTTGGCGGCGCCGACCCGGCCGGCGTGGGCGGCGCCCACCACCCCGGCGCGGCCGTCAGCCATCAGAACGGGCACGCAATCGGCCGTCACCACGGCCAGCGCCAGGCGCGGTGTCCTGGTCACCAGGGCGTCGGTGGCCTCGAAGGGTTCGGCCTGCGGTCCGTCGGCGACCTCGACGTGGTCGCCGTGCACCTGGTTCATCCACACCACCCGGTCCGGCGGCAGACCGAGGGCCGCGGCCAGCCGGTCGCGGTTGGCCGACACTGCCGCCGGATCGTCGCCGACGTGGTCGCCGAGGTTGAAGGAGTCGTACGGCGGTGCCGAGACTCCCCCGGAACGAGTGGTGGTGACGCGGCGGATGCGCACGGTCTCGGGTGATCGGCTCCTGTGTTTCAGTGCCGCATGAACGGCGGCACGTCGACGTCGTCGTCCTCGTCGCCGAAGGGCGCCGAGCCGTTGGTGCGCGCCGAGACGGTGGCGAGCGGGGGTTCCAGCGAGTCGAACAGCGGCGAATTGCCGACCTGGCCGGCGCCGGCCGGGGCGAAGGTGTGGGTGGTGGACACCGTCGGCGGCGGCGGGGCCGGGGCAGCCGCCGCGGCCTCGGCCGCTCCGGTGGCCGGCCCCGTGGTGGCCTCACCGATGATGATGGGCTTGCGGCTTGCGCTGTTGGCGTCGAAACCGGCCGCGATCACGGTGACGCGGACCTCGTCGCCGAGCGAGTCGTCGATGACGGTGCCGAAGATGATGTTGGCCTCCGAGTGGGCGGCCTCCTGGACCAGCGAGGCCGCCTCGTTGATCTCGAACAGGCCGAGATCGCTTCCGCCGGCGATCGACATCAGCACGCCCTGGGCGCCTTCCATCGACGCCTCCAGCAGCGGGGAGTTGATGGCCATCTCGGCGGCCTTGAGCGCGCGGCCCTCGCCACGGGCCGAACCGATCCCCATCAGGGCGGTGCCCGCTCCGCTCATGATGCCCTTGACGTCGGCGAAGTCGACATTGATCAGGCCCGGCGTGGTGATCAGATCGGTGATTCCCTGGACCCCGTTGAGCAGCACCTCGTCGGCACTGCGGAAGGCGTCCATCAGCGAGACGCCCGCGTCGCCCATCTGAAGCAGCCGGTCGTTGGGAATGACGATCAGGGTGTCGCAGCTCTCGCGCAGCGAGTTGATGCCGGTCTCGGCCTGGTTCGAGCGGCGCTTGCCCTCGAAGGAGAACGGCCGGGTAACCACGCCGACGGTCAGCGCGCCGAGCTTGCGGGCGATGTTGGCCACCACGGGCGCGCCCCCGGTCCCGGTGCCGCCGCCTTCGCCGGCCGTCACGAAAACCATGTCCGCGCCGCGGAGCAGTTCCTCGATCTCGTCCTTGGCGTCCTCGGCGGCCTTGCGCCCCACATCGGGATCGGCCCCGGCGCCCAGGCCGCGGGTGGAGTCCCGGCCGACGTCGAGCTTGACGTCGGCGTCGCTCATCAGCAGCGCCTGCGCGTCGGTGTTGATGGCGATGAACTCGACTCCCTTGAGTCCCTGTTCGATCATCCGGTTGACGGCGTTGACGCCGCCGCCGCCGATGCCAACAACCTTGATGACGGCGAGATAGTTATGCGGTGGGGTCATCGGTGGTCTTCCTCCGGTGTGGACCTGCTGTGAGCCTGGGCTGGCGCGACTTCCCTGATAAACCCTCAACCTCAACCTCAGGCTTAGAGTTATGTCAAGTTGTTCGTGTCTTCAGCACCGTATGACCGGCCGGCCACGCGATCGGGGAGGCGCGCCCGCGTGTCGCCGGAGGAATTTCGGGCCGCGGTCTCCCAGAGTCGCGCCGCCCCCGGACTACTTGACGGTGGGCAGATCCGGGCTCGACACGTCGTAGACCCGACCCGGCTGGGTCAGCAGCGCCGTCAGCTTCTCGGCCTTCTCGTCGGTGCGGTCCGTGGTCCCCCACACCACGATGCGGCCATCCATCAGGGTCAGGGTGATCGCCGCCACCGACGGCGCCGCGACCCGGCCAACCTGTCCCGCCACCTCTGGTCGCAGCGCCGTCAGCACCTCCAGCGCGGCGATGGTGGGCGGATCGGCCGGACCCGGGTTGTCGACGTCGATATAGGGCAGGCCGGGAGGAGGCGGCGCGGTGACGAAGTCCACTCCGTCCCGGTCGAACAGGTGCGGACCGTCCGGAAAGTCTTTGACCACCAGAGGGATTCGCTCGACGATCGAAATCCGGACGGCCGACGGGTATTCCCGCTGGACCCGGGCGCTGGCCACCCGCGGGATGCCGGCCACCCGATCGGCGACCTCGTCGGTGTCGATCTGCAGCAACGGCGTTCCCAGCCTGACCCCGGCGGCCTCGACGACCTCCTCGCGGCTGACCGCCCCGGTGCCGATGACCACGACCGAACGCGCCGACATCACGGGCGTGAAGTACAGCACCAGTCCCAGCGCGACTCCGACCACGCTGAGCACGATCGACCAGATCAGCAGCCGGAGCCCTTTGACGGTCCGGGCGGTCGGGCGGGGCGAGTCCCCGGACCCCTGCCCGCGGACCCGTCGCTTGGCCTCGCGGCGGGCCTCCTCGATCGCGATAGCCCGCTGCTGGGCGGCGCGCCGTTCAGCGCGCTCCCGGCGCGCGCGCCGCCGCGGACCCTCCGGATCGGCCGCCTGCTCGGCGGCCCCGTCCGGGCTGTCCGGGTCGGCGCCGGCTCCGTCCGCGCTGTCCGGGTCGGCGCTCGCGAGGTCGGCCGTGACGGGCTCCCCGATCCCGGTCCCGGCGTCGGCGCGGGGCGCGTCGGAATCCGTCTCGGCCTCGGGGTCGTGGCGATCCCCGGCCTCGCCGATCATCGCGAACTCCCCGGTGCGCCGCCCCGCGCGCTGAGCGCCCCGACGATCTCCGGGGCCAGCATCGTCACATCCCCGGCCCCCATGGTGACCACCACGTCGCCCGGTCTGGCCACGGCGGCCACCTGGCCGGCGACGGCGGAGAAGTCCGGCAGATAGCGCACCGGGACGCTGACGTGTTCGGCGATCGTGGCGCCGCTGATTCCAGTCAGCGGCTGCTCCCTGGCCGCGTACACGTCCAGGACGAAAACCTGGTCCGCGCTGTCCAGGGCCGATGCGAACTCGCGGGCGAAAGCCTTTGTGCGCGAATATAAATGCGGCTGGAACACCACGATGCTCCGGCCTCCCGCACCGGGACGCCCGCTGGGGTCCTGGCGGGCGACCTCGCGCAGCGCGGTCAGGGCGGCCCGGACCTCGGTCGGATGGTGCGCGTAGTCGTCGAAGACACGCACCCCGTTGGCGACGCCGACCAGTTCGAAGCGCCGGCGCACGCCCTCGAATCCGGCCAGCGCGTCGAGGACTTCTCCGACCGGGGCGCCGGCCTCGCGGGCGGCCAGCAGCGCGGCCAATGCGTTGAGAGCCATGTGCCGGCCCGGTACTGCCAGCCGCATCGCCCGGGGCCGGGTGTCTCCGGCCAACCGGATCTCGGCCACCGCGCCGGTTCCATGCTGTTCCCAGCCGACCAGGCGGGCGGCCAGGTCGGCCCCGGGGTCGCTGCCGTAGCGCAGCACCCGCACCCCCATCGCCGCACTGCGGTCCGCCAGGGCCGCCGCTCCCGGATCGTCGGCGCACACCACCAGCGCTCCGCCGGGGGCCAGTTGTTCGACGAACTCGTCGAAGACCGCCGTGTAGGCCTCGCGGGTGCCGAAGAAGTCGAGATGGTCGGCTTCGATATTGGTGACCACGGCCACGTCTGGGGTGTACTCCAGCAGCGAGCCGTCACTCTCGTCGGCTTCGGCGACGAACACCTCGCCGCTGCCGTGATGGGCGTTGGTGCCGGCCTCCCCCAGATCACCCCCGACGGCGAAGGACGGGTCGAACCCGCTGTGCTGCAACGCGACGATCAGCATCGAGGTGGTGGTCGTCTTCCCGTGCGTGCCGGTCACCATCAACGTGCGCATGCCGGCCATCAGCCTGGCCAGGACGGCCGGCCGCAGGATCACCGGCACCGCACGGCGGCGGGCCTCCACCAGTTCGGGGTTGGTCTTGGGGATGGCGGCGTGGGTGGTGATCACGGCGGTCGGGCCGCCCGGCAGCAGGTCGAGATTGGCCGCGTCGTGGCCGATCGCGATCTGCGCGCCGCGGGCGCGCAGCGCAGCCACCCCGCGCGATTCCTTGGCGTCCGAGCCCGACACCAGCCCGCCCCGGTCGAGCAGAATCCTGGCGATCCCGGACATCCCGGCTCCCCCGATTCCGACCATGTGCACCCGTTCGAGTTCAGGCGGCAGTGCCCGGCTCACCGGCGGACCCCCCGGCCGGCGCGCGCCACGTCGAGCACCACGTCAGCCAGGCGTCGCGCCGCGTCGCGGTGGCCGACGCCGGCCGCCGCGGCCGTCATCGCGGCAAGCCGCGGTCCGTCGGAGAGCAGCCTCACGACCTCCGCGCCGACGTAGCCGGGCGTCAGGTCGGCGTCGGCGATCAGCAGCCCGCCGCCGGCACCGACCACCGGCAACGCGTTGAGTCGCTGCTCGCCGTTGCCGATCGGCAGCGGCACGTAGACAGCGGGCAGGCCGACCGCCGATACCTCCGCGACGGTCATCGCGCCCGACCGGCAGATCGCCAAATCGGCGGCCGCATAGGCCAGATCCATCCGGTTGAGGTAGGGCACCGCGACATATGGCGGGTCGCCGGGCCGCGGCGTGGGCAACTCCAGGGTGTTCTTGGGCCCGTGCGCGTGCAGTACCGAGACTCCGGCCGCGGCCAACTCCCCGGCCGCCGCCGAGACGACGCGGTTGAGCGAGGCCGCGCCCTGCGAGCCGCCGAAGACCAGCAACACCCGGGCTTCTTCGGCGAAGCCGAAATGTGCGCGCGCCTCGGCGCGCAGCGCGGCCCGGTCCAGCCCGGTGATCGACGCTCGCAGCGGCATCCCGACGACCTCCGCGCGCGGCAGTCCGCAGTCGGGAACCGCCGCCAGCACCCGCCGGGCGATCCGGGCACCCAGCCGGTTGGCCAGCCCGGCCCGGGCGTTGGCCTCGTGCACCACCACCGGCACGCCGCTTCCGCGCGCGGCGAGGTAGGCCGGAACCGCCACGTATCCGCCGAAACCCACCACGACGTCAGCGCGGACGGCGTCGAGCACGGCCCTGGCCTCGCGAACCGACCGGCGGATCCGCCAGGGCAGCCGGAGCAGGTCGGCGTTGAGCGTGCGCGGCAGCGGCACCGGAGTCACCAGGCGCAGGTCATAGCCGCGTTCGGGCACCAGCCTGGTCTCCAGCCCGCGGGCCGTTCCCAGGGCGGTTATCCGGATGTCGGGCCGCAGCGCCCGCAGCGCGTCGGCGACGGCCAGTGCCGGCTCGACGTGACCGGCCGTGCCGCCGCCGGCCAGCACGACGGACACCGCCCGGCCGGCGTCCCGACGGGCCTCATCGCCGTCGATGCCCGAGTCGCGGCGGCCGATCCCGCCGTCGACTCCAGAGACGCTCACCCGTGACGCTGACCTTCCAGTGCTCCCTGCCGGACGCGACCCTTCGCCGCGACGGCCCTCCTCTGCGAGGCGCCTCCATCATGCCCTGATCGGCGCGGGACGCCTGCGCCATGCCCCGATCGTCGCGACGGAGCGGCGCTGTGGCCGGACCGGCGCGCGGTGCCCGGCGCGGCCGCCGCAGTCGCCTTACGCGCGGCGGGTTTGGCGGTCTTGACGGTCTTGGCGGCCGGCCTGGCGGCCTCCGGACGGGACCGCAACCGGTCGCGCAATGCCTCGGTTCGGCTCGGAAGGTAGGACTCGGGCAGGGGAAGCCGCAGCAGCCGGTTCATCCGGTCGTCGCGGCCCGCTCGCAGCGCCGCCACCGCGTCCGGCTCGTGACGGGCCGCGTTGGCCAGCAGCCCGATCATGAAAAGTGTTGTCGCCGTCGATGTTCCGCCAGCCGATATAAGCGGAAGCTGGATTCCGGTCACCGGCAGCAGGCCGATCACGTACCCGACGTTGATGAAGACCTGCCCCACGATCCAGGCGGTGGCGGTTGCGGACAACAGCCGCAGGAACGGGTCTACCGATCGCTTGGCGATCCGCATACCCGTGTAGGCGAAGAGTCCGAACAGGCAGAGCAGCCCGAAGGCCCCGATGAAGCCGAGCTCCTCGCCGATTATGGCGAAGATGAAGTCGTTGTGGGCGTTGGGCAGATAGTTCCACTTGGCGGTTCCCTGGCCCAGACCGTCGCCGAAGACGCCGCCGTTGGCCAGCGCGAACTTGGCCTGCCGGGCCTGGTAGCCGGCGCCCTGCGCGTCGGCGTTGGGATCCAGCCAGGACCGCACCCGATCGGATCGGTAGCCCGCGGAGACCGCCAGCACCGCGGCGGCGGAGATCGTCGCCAGCAGGGAACTGACGAAGACCTTCAGCGGCAGGCCGGCGAACCAGAGCAGGGCCAGCAGGATGATGCCCAGCGACACGGTCTGGCCCAGGTCGGGCTGCGCCACGATGAGTGCCAGGGCGATCACGGCGGCCGGGATCAGCGGGATCAGCATCTCCCGCAGGCTGGCCCGCTCCATGCGCCGGGCGGCCAGCAAATGCGATCCCCAGACGACGAAGGCGATCTTGGCCAGCTCCGAGGGCTGCATGGACAGCCCGGCGACCACGAACCAGCCCCGGGTGCCGTTGGAGACGTGACCGACCCCGGGGATCAGAACGGCCACCAGCATCGCGACGGTCAGCGCGAACCCGGCGAAGGCGGTGTGGCGAAGGAACGCGACGGGCAGCCTCAGGGCGAACCAGCAGGCGAACAGGCCCAGTCCGGCCCACATCAGCTGGCGGATGAAGATCGACCAGGGTGAGCCGTCCTCGTCGTAGGAGTGCACCCCCGAGGCGGACAGGACCATGGTCAGCCCGAGGACGGTCAGCAGCGCGGCTACCGACACCATCAGGTGAAACGAGGTCATCGGCCGGCCCAGCCAGGCGCCGAAGCGGGCGTTGGGCACGAACCGCGATTTCCCGGCCCCGGCGGGTTCGGTCGCCGGGCCGCCGACGGCGGCCGGCCCGGCGTCCCGGCGCCTCAACCGGGACCACAGCGCGCCCATCGCGCTACCTGGCCCCGCCCGCGGCCCGGACGGCCTCGGCGAACGCGTCGCCGCGGGCGGCATAACCGCTGAACTGGTCGAAGGAGGCACCGGCCGGAGCCAGCAGGACCGTGTCGCCGGAGCGTGCCAGGCCGGCGGCCGCGGCGACGACCTGGGTCATCACCAACCGGCCCAGGCCGGACCCCGATGCGTGAACCACGCGAGTCCCACTAGTCACATCCGACTCATCGGTCTCATGCATCACAGCATCCTCCCCCGTCACAACCTGGATGACGGGGACATCGGGTGCGTGTCGCGATAATGCCCCGGCGAACGCCGCCCGGTCCCTGCCGATCAGCACCGCACCGGCCAGCCGGGGGGCCACCGCGGCCACCGCGGCGTCCACCGAGGCGCCCTTGAGCATCCCGCCGGCCACCCATACCACCCGCGGATAGGCCAGGATCGAGGCCTGCGCGGCGTGCGGGTTGGTGGCCTTCGAGTCGTCGACGTACCGGACCCCGTCGAGCACGCCGACCAACTCGGCGCGGTGCCGGCCGACCCGGAAACCGGCCAGTGCCGAGGCGACCGCGGCGGCGGGAACGTCCACCGCCCGGGCCAGCGCCGCCGCGGCCAGCGCGTCGAGCACCCCGACCGGCCCCGCGACCGGGATCGCCTCGGCCCGGGCCAGCACCAGGTCCGCGGCGAAGGCCCGGTCGACGAGTGCGCCGTCCCGCACGCCCAGTTCGCCGGGCCCAGGCTCACCCAGCCGGAAACCGGCCTTCACCGGAGCTGCGGCCCCGGGCAGCAGCGCCGCGGCCGCCGGGTCGTCGAGACCCACCACCGCCACCCGGCCGTCCAGCGCGCGGGCCTTCGCCGCCGCGTAGGCCTGGAAGCTGCCATGCCAGTCGAGATGGTCCTCGGCGACGTTGAGCACCACACCCGCATCGGGCCGCAGCGACGGCGCCCAGTGCAGCTGGAAGCTGGAGACCTCGACGGCAAGGACCTCGGCGGGCCGGTCCAGCACGTCGAGCACCGGCTCGCCGATGTTCCCGCACAGCACCGCCGAGCGCCCGTCGGCGACGAGCATGTCGAAGAGCATCGAGGTGGTGGTGGTCTTGCCGTTGGTCCCGGTGACCACCAGCCAGCGTCGCGGCGGTCCGAACCGGCCGGCGGCGTCCAGCCGCCAAGCCAGCTCGACATCGCCCCAGATCGGCACGCCCGCGGCGGCGGCGGCGGCCAAAACCGGTGCGGTGGGCGGAAATCCGGGGCTGGTCACCACGAGATCGAACTCGCCGGCCCGGCCGGCCGCCTCGGCCGGGGTGAGAGCGTGGGCACGGTCGAGGGCGTCGGCGGCGGACACGTCGTCGTCGCACACCGACAGCCGGACGTCCCAGTCCGCCAGGGCCGAGACGATAGCCCGGCCGGTGACCCGGGCTCCGGCCACCAGCACCCGCGCCCCCGGGGCCGGAAGCGACAGCTCGTCGTGCATCAGTCCCCGATTGCGGAGAGCCACTCGCTGTAGAACAGCGACACCCCGAGCCCGCAGGCGATCGCCGTCAGCAGCCAGAACCGGATGATCACCGTGGTCTCGGCCCAGCCGAGCAGTTCGAAGTGGTGGTGGAACGGCGCCATCCGGAACACCCGGCGACCGGTCGAGCGGAACGCCACGATCTGAACCACCACCGAGGTCACCTCGGCGACGAACAGGGCGCCCAGCACGACCGCCAGCACCTCCGTGCGGCTGGTGACAGACAGCCCCGCGATGATGCCGCCCAGCGCCAGCGAACCGGTGTCGCCCATGAAGATCTTGGCCGGCGCGGCGTTCCACCAGAGGAACCCGACACAGGCCCCGGCGGTGGCGGCCGCGATGATCGCCAGGTCCAGCGGGTCGCGGACGTTGTAGCAGCCCAGGTTGGGCGCCGTCGCGCAGGCGTTGCGGAACTGCCAGAAGGTGATCAGGACGTAGGCCGCACTGACCATCGCCATACAGCCCGCAGCCAGCCCGTCCAGCCCGTCGGTGAAGTTCACCGCGTTGCCCCACGCGTTGACGACGACGACGACGAACAGCACGAACAACGCCGGAGGCAGTGCGACAGTGGAGATTTCGCGTACGTAGGACAGCTGGTTCGATCCGGGGGTCAGCCCCTCGGCGTTGGGAAAGCGCAGCACCAGAATTCCGAACAGCAACGCGGCGGTGATCTGACCCACCGTCTTGGCGGTCTTGTTCAGGCCCAGGTTGCGTGACCGCCGGATCTTGATCAGGTCGTCGAGAAAGCCAACGCCGCCCAGGGCGGTGGCCAGTCCGAGGACCAGCAGACCCGAGGCCGACGGACCCACGCCGTCCATGGCCAGGCCGACCAGATGGGTGCCGAAGTAGCCGGACCAGATACCGGCCACGATCGCCACCCCGCCCATCGACGGGGTGCCGCGCTTCGTCTGGTGGCTCGGCGGACCGTCCTCGCGGATCTCCTGGCCGAAACCCTGTCGGGTGAACAGCCTGATCAACGCGGGGGTCAGCAGTATCGAGACGGTCAGCGCGATCGCGACCGCGATCAGGATCTGCCTCATCGACCGTCCGCCAGCAGCGCTTCGGCCAATGCGCCCAGCCCGGCGGCGTTGGATGCCTTGACCAGCACCACGTCCCCGGGGGCGAGTTCGGCACGCAGCAACTCCAGCGCGGCATCGGCGTCGGGAACCATCGTCGATTCCGGCCCCCAGGAACCCTCCATGACCGCCCCGTGGTGCATGGCGCTCATAGGCCTCCCGGTTCCGACGACGACGAGCCGACTGATATCTAAGCGCACCGCCAGCCGGCCGATGCGATCGTGTTCGGTTATCGAATCCTGCCCCAGTTCGCCCATCTCGCCGAGAACCGCCCAGCTGCGCCGCGGGCCGCCCGGCTGACGGGCCATCACCGCCAGCGCCTGCAGACCCGCACGCACGGAATCCGGGTTGGCGTTGTAGGCGTCGTTGACCACGGTCACCCCGTCGGGGCGGGTGCGCACCTCCATCCGGTGGCGGGAGGCCGGCGCCGCGGCGGCCAGCGAGTCGGCCACCTGCCGCAGGCTCGCGCCGCATTCCAGGGCGACCGCCGCCGCGGACAGGGCGTTGCCGACCTGATGCTCACCGTGCACGGCCAGGGCGACGTCCACCGAGCCGGCGGCGGTGCGCAGGGTGAACCGCGGGCGGGCGAGCTCGTCGAGTTCCACCCCGTCGGCTCGGACGTCTGCCGTCTCGGCGCGGCCCACCATCACCACCCGGGCCGGGGTCATGGCGGCCATCGCTGCGACCACCGGATCGTCGGCATTGAGCACCGCCACGCCGGAATCCGGAACCGCTTGCACGAGTTCGGCTTTGGTCTGCGCGATCACCTCGCGGGAGCCGAACTCGCCCAGGTGGGCGGTTCCGACGTTGAGGACGACCGCGACCGACGGCGGGGCGATGGCGGCCAAGGCGGCGATGTTGCCGGGGTGCCGCGCCGACATCTCCAGCACCAGATAGTCGGTGTCGCGGTCAGCCCGCAGCACCGTCCAGGGATGGCCCAGTTCGTTGTTGAAGGATCCGGGCGGGGCGACCACCTGGCCGAGCGGGCGCAGCACCGCCGCAATGAGGTCCTTGGTGGAGGTCTTGCCCGAGGAGCCGGTGATGCCGACGATGCGCAGGCCCCCGGCGACCAGTTCGGCGGCCACCGCGGCGGCCAGTCTGGCCAGCGCCGACAGCACCGCCGCACCGGAGCCGTCGGAGTCGTGTTCGAGGACACCGGCGTGGGCGTCGGCCGCCGAGGCCGGCGGGACCACGATGGCCGGAACTCCGACCGGCCGGGCCGCGAGCACCGCCGCGGCCCCGGCCGCGGCGGCGGCGGCGGCGAAGTCGTGCCCGTCGGATCTGGCTCCCGGCAGCGCGAGGAACAGTCCGCCCTCGCCCACCGCGCGGGAGTCGAACTCGACGGTTCCGGTGACGCGGGTGACGGCCGCCTCGGCGGGGGTGATCCCGGAGAGCCGGCCGCCGACGATGTCGGCGATCTGAGCGACGGTCAGGTCGATCACCGGGTCCTCCCCCGCAGCGCGCGGGCAAGTTCCGCGCGGTCGTCGAAGGGCCGGGTCCGGCCGCCGGCGGTCTGTCCGGTCTCGTGCCCCTTGCCCGCGATCACCACCACGTCTCCGGATCGGGCCCAGCCGACCGCGTGGTCGATGGCGGCGCGGCGGTCTGCGATCTCGACCACTTCGGCGCGCCCGGCGCGGCGGGCGCCGGCGAGGATGGCGGCCCGGATCAGCGCGGGGTCCTCGTCACGGGGGTTGTCGTCGGTGATCACCACCAGGTCGGCCAAGTCGCCGGCAGCCTCGCCCATCGGCTCGCGTTTGCCCGGATCGCGGTTGCCGCCCGCGCCGAATACCACCGCGAGCCGGCCGGCGGGCTTGGCGCCCAGTGTTTCCAGGACCGCGCGCAGCGCTCCCGGTTTGTGCGCGTAGTCCACGACGGCAAGGAAGTCCTGTCCCAGGTCGACCGGCTCAAGCCGGCCCGGCACCGTCGCGGTGCGCAGTCCCGGCGACGCCTGCTCCGGAGACACCCCGATGCTGTCCAGCATGGCCACCGCCAGCAGTGCGTTGGCGACGTTGTAACGGCCGGGCAGCCCGATGCGCAGGCGGTGACGCACCCTCGCCGGGTCGACGACGGTGAACTCCTGCGCTCCGCTGCCGAGTGCGACGACGTCCTCGACGGTCCAGTCAGCGGCATTGCCTTCGGCGCTGACGGTGACTGCCTCCGCCGCGAGCCGCGCCATCGCCCGGCCGGCGTCGTCGTCGACGCAGACCACTGAAATGCCGGCATGCAGCGGGCTGGACGGCTCGAACAGCTTGGCTTTGGCCTCGAAGTAGGCCTCCATGCTTGGGTGGAAGTCCAGGTGGTCGCGGGAGAGGTTGGTGAAACCGCCTACCGCGAAGCGGATTCCATCCACCCGGCCGAGTTCCAGGGCGTGGCTGGACACCTCCATCACTGCGGTGTCGACACCCCTCTCCGCCATCACCGCGAGCAGGGCCTGCAGGGCCGGGGCCTCCGGCGTGGTCAGCGCGCTGGGGACGTCGTGACCGGCGATGCGGACCCCGACGGTCCCGATCAGGCCGGCGGTGCGGCCCGCCGAGCGCAACCCCGCCTCGATCAGGTGGCTCACCGTGGTCTTCCCGGAGGTTCCGGTGACGCCGAGCACCACCACGCGATCGGAGGGACGCCCGTAGACGTCGGAGGCCAGTCCGCCCAGCACCGAGCGCGCGGCCGGATGCACCAGCACCGGCAGCGGGGCGGGGTCGCCGAGCAGTCGGTGGATGATCGCCGCGCCGTCGGGATCGGTGAGAACGGCGACCGCACCGGCATCCACGGCCGCGCCGGTGAACTGCGCACCGTGCGCACTGGCTCCGGGCAGGGCGGCGAACAGATCGCCAGGGGCTGCGTCCTGGGCTCGCAGGGTGACACCGCTGACGGGGACACCGGGCAGGGCCGGGTCGTCGAGGGGGACCGCACCGATCCCGGCCGACAGACGCGTCAGCGACAGTCCCGGGGTGGACTGGGGCCGCAGGACACCGGTCACCGCCGCCTCACCTCCATCCAGCCCGGCTCACCACCCTACCGAGCGGTCACGCACCTCAGGCGGCTTGCAGCGTCAGCGGCGGACCCGGATCCGGCGAGAGCGGGACGTTCTCGCGCTGCATCAGCCAGGCGGCGATGTTGTGGAACAACGGGGCCGCCGAGTGCCCCGGCGTGCCGTCGGCGTTGCGCGCCGGGGCGTCCATCATGATTCCCACCACGTAGCGGGGATCGTCGGCTGGCGCCATACCGGCGAACGTGATCCAGTACACGTCGTCGTAGTAGCAGCCGCACCCCGGGTTGATCTGCTGGGCGGTGCCGGTCTTGCCGGCCATCTGGTAGCCGTCGACGGCGGCGGCCGGGCCGGTGCCCTGCTGATCGCCCATCGGGTCGCGCTGGACCACGGCGCGCAGCATGTTGCGCACGGTGCGCGCTGTCTGGGACGAGACCACCCGGATGCCGTCGGGCCGCTTCTCCTCGGTGCGGGTGCCGTCGGCGGCGATCGTCGCTTTGACGATGCGCGGCGGGATGCGCATTCCGTCGTTGGCGATCGCCTGGTACATGCCGGTCATCTGCAGCAGGGTCATCGAAAGACCCTGCCCGATAGGCAGATTGGAAAAGGTGCTGCCCGACCATTGGTCGATGGGCGGCACGATGCCCGCGCTCTCGCCCGGCAGGCCCACATTGGTCCGCTGGCCCAGTCCGAACTTGCCCAGCATCTCGTAGTAGCGCTCCGGGCCGATCCGCTGGGCCAGCATCAGCGTGCCGACGTTCGACGACTTACCGAACACACCGGTCGTGGTGTAGGGCATCACACCGTGTCCCCAGGCATCGCGGACGTTGACCCCGCCCATGTTGATCGAGCCGGGAACCGAGAGGACCTCGTCGGGGTTGGTCAGGCCGAACTCGATCGCCGAGGAGGCGGTGACGATCTTGTTGACCGAGCCCGGCTCGAACGGCGAGGTGACCGGGAGGTTGCCGATCTGGCGGTCACCCTGGCGGCCGATGTCCTGGCTGGGGTCGAAGGTGTTGTCGTTGGCCATCGCCAGCACCTCGCCGGTCTTGGCGTCGAGTACCACCGCCGAGACGTTGCGCGCACCGGAGGCGTCCTTGGCCTGCTGCACCTGCTGCTGGATGTAGAACTGGATGTCGTCGTCGAGAGTGAGCTGCACCGTGGCGCCGTTGACGGCCTCGTGCCGGTTGCGGTAACTGCCCGGGATGACAACCCCGTCAGAGCCGCGGTCGTAGGTCACCGACCCGTCGGCGCCGGCCAGCATCGAGTCCATGGCGTCCTCCAGGCCGAGCAGTCCGTGGCCGTCCCAGTCGATGCCGCCGACGACATTGGCCGCCAGCGACCCGCCGGGATACTGGCGCAGGTCCTGACGCTCGGCGCCGACTTCGGGGAATTTCTTGGTGATTCCGGCCGCGATGCCGGGGTCGACGGCACGGGCCAGATACACGAAGGTCTCGTTGCTGCGTAGTTTCCTCAGCAGCGTCGGGGCATCCGGCTTGTTGTTCAGTGCGGCGGCGACGTCCCGTGCGATCTCACTCAGTCGCTGGTCGGGGTCGGGCGCCGTCGGGGACTTCTGCCGAGCTTCGGTCAGCTGCTTGCGAATCCTGGCGGGCTGGAACGTCAGCGCCCGGGCCTCGGTGGTGAACGCCAGCTTGTCGAAGTTGCGATCGACAATGGCGCCGCGAACGGCCTTCTCGACATCGGTGACCTTCAGCTGACCGGCGGCCTCAGCCCGCAGTCCCGCCGCACGAGGGACCTGCAGGTTGAACAACTGGGCGGCCGCGACGATCAACGCCAGGAAGATGACTGCATTGCCCACCCGGTAGCGGTAGACGAATGACGATGTGCCCGAGGAGGGTTCGGCGACCGTTCTGACCCGGCGGGAGTTAGCGGCCCGGCCCTGGGTGACAGGCACGGTCGTGGTGGCACGCACGCGCGGCCGCCTCTTGGCTCCCGGCCTGCTCACTGGACGACTCCCGGTCCGGCGGGAACCAGGGGCGCGGCGGCGGGCGGCACGGCCGGGGCGATAGGCCCCGGGGCTGTCGTCAAGGCAGGGACAGGGGGGACACCGGGAGCCGCGAGCAGCGGGCCGGGGGCCGGGCCGGGCAGTGGCGCCTGCCCGGGAGGCGCCCCCGCGGGGTTGTGCGCGGTGAGTGGGGCCGGCGTGACGGGCACCAGCACCGGAACCTCCGGGCCGGCGGCCGCGGGCACGGTCCGGGCCGGGATCTCGGCGCCGGGCGCAGGCTTGACCGCTGGCGCGACCGGCGGCCCGGCCGGAGTCGGGGCCGGGGGCTTCTCCTCGGGCAATTTGGTGTTCAGCGGGGGCGGCGACGCGCCCTCTGCCGGCTTCGGCTGCCCGACGACCACCCAGTTGCCGGCCGGATCGAGCACCAGATGGGCGGTGTCGCGCGACGGGATCATGCCCAGGTTGCGAGCGGCGTCAGCCAGTGCCGGTGCCGACTCGGCTTCCAGCACATCGCGCTCGAGGGCCTCCTTCTGCTGGACCAGGGCATCGTTGAGGGCGCGGGCACTACCCAGCTGATATGAGCGCTGGGCGGCATCGGTCGACAACCACAGCGTGATACCAAGCCCCAGTGCCAGTGCGGCGATCACCAGAACCACGAATGGAATCCGGGCAATCAGGGCGCGCGGGCTCAATTCGACGGCGGCAAGCTTGATCAGCAACCGATCACGAAGTGGCGGCCGGATCGCTTTGGGAGCCTTCGCTTTACGTGCCTTGGCCCGGGCCTTGGCCTGACTGGAGCTCTTCGGGCGCGCAGGGCGGTCGGCCGGTCGCGCGGCCGGTGCGCTCTGCGGTCCCTGCCGCGGGCTGCGCGCCTCCTGCGGACGGGTGCGGGTACCGGCTCGCGAACGGCCCGGGCTGTCGGCGGAGCGGCGTCTGGGCGCCGAGCCCTTCTCACCGCGGCGGGAACGGGCCGGCGCGCCCACTCGGTTGGAGGCGTCATCGGCTCCGGCGCGGGTGCCCGGCTTACGCCCGACCTTCATTCACATCCCTCTTTCTTCGCGGCGTTCAATTGCTCGCAGCCGGACCGGGGCGCTGCGCGGGTTACGCTGCACCTCGGTGGCGTCAGGACGTTCAGCGCCTCTGGTGAGCGTCACGAATTCCGGTTCGTAACCGGGTAATTCGACCGGCAGACCCTCGGGCGTGCGTGATGCTGTAGCGGCCGCGAAGGACGTCTTGACGATTCGGTCCTCCAGTGACTGGTAGGCCATCACGGCGATGCGCCCGCCGGGACGCAACGCGGCCAGGGCGGCCGGCAGTGCCGCGCTCAGCGCGTCCAACTCGGCGTTGACGGCGATTCGCAATGCCTGGAAGGTGCGCTTGGCGGGGTGCCCGCCGGTGCGCCGGGTGGCGGCGGGAATCGCAGCGTAGAGCGTCTCGACCAGGTCACCGGTCCGGATGTAGGGCCGCCGCGCGCGCCGCTCCACGATGAATCCGGCTATCCGGCCGGCGAACTTCTCTTCGCCGAAGCGACGCAGCACGTCGGCGATCCGCCCGTGATCCCAGGTGTTGAGGATCTCGGCCGCGGTCAGTTCCGCGTCGGGATCCATCCGCATATCCAGCGGCGCGTCCTGGGCGTAGGAGAAACCTCGTTCCGGCCGGTCCAGCTGCATCGACGAGACACCGAGGTCGAAAAGTACGCCGTCCACCGAATCGGTTGCGGCCAGACCACTTCCGAGCAGCGCCGCCGGAAGACCGTCGTAGCGGGTACGCACCAGGGTGACCCGGTCCCCGAAGCGGGCCAGCCGCTCTCCGGCGATGGCCAGCGCGTCGGGGTCCCGGTCCAGACCGATCAGGCGCAGGCCGGCGAAGCGTTCCAGGAATCGCTCGGCATGCCCTCCGGCGCCGACAGTGGCATCGACAAGCACCGCACCGGCGCCATCGGGCGATGTACGGGCCAGCGCGGGGGCCAGCAGCTCGACGCATCGTTCCAGCAGCACCGGGACGTGCCCGTGGTCGTCGTCTGTCACCGCGGCACACCCTCCGCCTCGATGTGCTCCGGCCCGATCCCGCCGGGGTCCTGCACCGAGGTCCCTGTCCGAGATCGCGAACCTGGCGTCGGGGAAGTACGCCAGGGCCGGCTCGGGCAGAGACCACGATGCAGGTGCCACCGCGGTTCGGACTGCTGGGCTAGATAATGTCGCTGAGGGCTTCATCGCTGGCTGCGGAGAAGTTCTCTTCGTGGGCCTGCTGATAGTCCTGCCAGGATCCGGCGTCCCAGATCTCCAGGAAGTCGACCGCTCCGGTGACCACGCAGTCCTTGGTGAGGTTCGCGTAGCGCCGGTGGTCGACCGACAGGGTGATCCGGCCCTGAGCATCGGGATGCTGTTCATCGGTTCCCGCCGCCAGGCTGCGCAGGAACGCCCGCGCCTCCGGGTTGCTGCGCGAGGTCGCCGCCGCACGCCGCGCCAACTGCTCGAACTGCGCCCGCGGATAGACCGCGAGGCTGTGGTCCTGGCTCTTGGTGACCATCAGGCCACCCGCCAGTGCGTCGCGGAACTTGGCCGGCAGGGTCAGCCGCCCCTTGTCGTCCAGTTTGGGTGTGTAGGTGCCGAGGAACATCCACCGCACCTCCTCCTAACACCCCGGAGTGGGAGTCACTCCGCTGCCGCCACGATACCCCACAATCCCCCACTTTTCTCCACTGACGGCCCGAAAAGTCGTGGATTTCGCCCGGAATCACCCCCGATGTCGGCAAATCCCGCCGCGGCAGCGCCCGCTTCCTACCGCTACTGATTGGATAACCGCAGATCAGCGGTCAAATCACGGTGGTGGGGCGGCGTGGGGCCGCCACGCCTGTACAGGCGGCCGAACCGGTCGCAGCGAGAAAACCCGAAGGGACGGCCGAATCGGCTGCGCAACCGGAAAACGGCAGCCGAATCGGCTGCCATTGTGCCCCTGAGCTGCCTCTACTCGTCGAAACGGCGCCGGAAGCGATCCTCCATGCGGCTGGAGAACGATCCGCTCGCCTTGCCGCGGCGTTGCTGACGCGGTGCGCCGGGGGCGCCCCCGCGATCACGCGCTCCGGGAACGGTCGGGCCGGTGACGGCGAAGACCACGCCGGCGAACATCACCACGAAGCCCAGCACGGACAGCGCCGGGAAGCCTGCGACCATCGTCGCCTTGACCGCCACTCCGGCCACCAGCATCGCCAGACCCAGGATGAACAGCCCCGCGCCCTGAAGGCGCCGGCGGGTCGAGGGCGTCCGCAACGTGCCACCACGCACGCTGGACGCGAACTTGGGGTCTTCGGCGTAGAGAGCGCTCTCGATCTGGTCGAGCATCCGCTGCTCATGCTCGGAGAGTGGCATTCGTCCCTCCTTTGCCGATGCGGCCGGTGTACGGGTTGACCGCCGTGGCGACAGCCCGGCGGCTACCCACATGATACGAGGTGAGGATGCCCTGTACCACCCGGTTTGAACACGGGATTTTGACCGTGGTGGCCGAAGTCTAGCTCTGGTCGGCCGGAATTCGCTCCCCCGGCCCCGGGTCCATCAGCAACCGGGTCCGTCGGCACGCCGGACTGACTCCATAATGACGGTGAAACACTTCGTTGGCGGCGAAGGGGGAGGCAGACGTTGGGGACCTTCCTGATCGACCTTTCCCCCAATGACCTGCAGGCTCGCCTGGACGACGCCCTGACGGTCTACGTCGATGCCATGCACTATCCCCGCGGCACCGAGAACCAGCGCGCCCCGATGTGGTTGGAGCACAGCCGGCGAAACGGCTGGCGGGCGGTGGCCGCGGTCGAGGTCGAGGTCGACGGTGGCGGGACCGGACTGCCGGGGCCGGCGCAGCTGGCCGCCGCACCCCTGCTCGGCGTGGCGTACGGGTATCGCGGCGCGCCCGACCAGTGGTGGCAGCAGCAGGTGCTGCGCGGGCTGCACCACTTCGGTTTTCCGCACGCCGAAATCACCAGGCTGATGGGCGATTACTTCGAACTCACCGAGTTGCACATCCATCCCGACGCCCAGGGACGCGGATTGGGCGAGGCATTGGCCCGCCGACTGCTCAGCGAGCGCCCGGAGTCGAACGTTCTGCTTTCCACTCCGGAGATCAACGGCGAGACCAACCGGGCCTGGCGGCTGTACCGCAGACTGGGCTTCTCCGACGTCATCCGCGGCTATCACTTCTCCGGAGACCCGCGGGCGTTCGCCATTCTGGGTCGAGCCCTGCCGCTGTAGGACGTCTGGCACGATACCCATCGTGGGTCCCCCCGTGCGTGACCGCCCGCGCCGCAGCAACCTGCGGGTGCTGGCGGTCCTGCTGCTTCTCGCCACGCCGCTGCTGGCGGGTTGTCTGCGCGTGCACGCCTCGATCACCGTCTCATCCGATGACCGGGTGTCCGGGGAGATCGTCGCCGCGGTCAAGCCCCGCGACGACAAGGACCAGGGCCCGCAGTTCGCCGATAACGTCGGCTTCAGCGACAAGATATCGGTCTCGTCGTACAAGGCGGACGGCTACGTGGGCTCACGGGCCTCCTTCAACCAGCTGAGCCTTGCCGAGGTGCCGCAACTGGCCAACCTCAGCCGCGACGCGACGGGGGTCGACATCTCGCTGCGGCGGGCCGGGAACCTGGTGATCCTCGAAGGCCGGGTCGATCTGACCAACGTCACCGACCCGGAGGCCGACGTGAAGTTCAGCGCCGCGTTCCCGGGCGAGGTGACGTCCACCAACGGCGACCGTATCGACGCCAACGCGGTGGAGTGGCAACTCAAGCCGGGTGTGGTCACCACCATGAGCGCGCAGTCCCGCTACACCGACCCCAGCACCCGCTCGTTCGCAGCCGCGGCGCTCTGGCTGCTGCTGGCGGCCGGCCTGGTCGCCGGGGTCATCGCGGCGCTGGCCTGGCGTGACCACGACCGCACATCCCCCCGGTTCGCGGCTGCCGAGCCGAACGACGACCTCTAGTCTGGAGGCACCCGGTCCGCCCGGGAGAAAGGGGCGCGCGCTGAGCGTGCACGCAGCTGCTCCGTCGGCCGCCGAACTTGCCGGCGCCGTCACCGTCCAACTCCGCGGTTATCTGGCCGGCCGCCGCGCCGGGGCGGCCTACATCGGAACCGACTACGACAACCTCATCGCCGTGCTGGAGGACTTCGTGCTGCGCGGCGGCAAGCGGCTCCGCCCGGCCTTCGCCTACTGGGGTTACCGGGCTGTCACCGAAGGTCCGGAGGATCCCGTCGGCGACGAGGTCCTCCGACTGTTCTCGGCGCTGGAATTGCTGCACGCATGCGCGCTGGTCCACGACGATGTGATCGACGACTCCGCCACCCGGCGCGGAATGCCCACCGCGCACGAGCATTTCGCCGAGCTTCACCGGCTTCGGAACTGGCGCGGGTCGGCCGAGCAGTTCGGCCGTTCGGCGGCGATCCTGCTCGGGGATCTCTCGCTGGTGTGGGCCGACGACATCGTGGCCGACGTCAGCCTCGATGCGGAAGCCAAGAACCGGGTCCAGCGGGTCTGGTCGGACATCCGTACCGAGGTGCTCGGCGGGCAGTACCTCGACATCGTCGCCGAGTCCAGCGGGTCGCATTCGATCGAGACCGCGATGAACGTCAACACCTACAAGACCGCTTCCTACACGGTTTCGCGCCCCTTGCAGTTGGGCGCGGCGGCCGCCGCCGACCGCCCGGAGGTGCAAGCCATGTTCCACAGCCTGGGCAACGACCTGGGAGTCGCCTTCCAATTGCGCGACGACGTGCTCGGCGTCTTCGGCGACCCCGCCGTCACCGGGAAACCCTCCGGCGACGACCTGCGGTCGGGTAAGCGGACGGTGCTGCTGGCCGAGGCCGTGGATCGGGCCGAGCGGTGCGACCCCGAGGCCGCGGAACTGCTTCGCTCCTCGATCGGCACGGACCTGAGCGAGGACGGTGTCCGCGAACTGTGTTCGGTCATCGAGTCGGTCGGCGCGCTGGCGGCGGTTGAAGACCGCATCGGCACGCTGACCCGCCACGCACTGCAACTCCTCGAGGATTCGCCGGTGAACCCGCCGGCCAAGACCGGTCTGGCCGAGCTCGCCGGATTGGCCGCCAACCGGACGGCATAGGCTCCGATGGCACCCGGAACGGCCCTGAAGCCGACCGCCCGTCTGATCGGGTTCGCACGCTCCGACGAGAGCCGACCCGCCTGGCTGGGATTCCTCGGCGCGCTGGCAATCGCAGTCGGCGGCCTGGGGGCCGGCAGCACCCGTCAGCACGATCCGGTCCTGGAGTCCGCACACATGTCCTGGCTGCGTTTCGGTCACGGACTGGTGGTGTCTTCCCTGGTGTTGTGGGGCGGTGTCATCGTGATGCTCGCCGCGTGGATCTGGTTGGGCCGCAGGCTGGTTGACGGCAGATCGGCCAGTGAGTACACCATGATTGCCACCACCGGGTTCTGGCTGCTGCCACTGCTGCTCAGCGTCCCGCTGTTCAGCCGGGACACCTACTCCTACCTGGCGCAGGGAGCCTTGCTGCGGGACGGTTTCGACCCCTATGTCGTCGGCCCCATCGAGAGTCCGAACTCGCTGCTGGACAACGTCAGTTCCGTCTGGATGACGACAACCGCCCCCTACGGACCGGCCTTCATCCTGATCGCCAGATTCGTGACGACCATCGTCGGCAACAATGTGGTCGCGGGCACCATGCTGCTCCGGTTGTGCATGCTGCCCGGCCTGCTGCTGTTGATCTGGGCCGCGCCCCGGGTGGCGCGTCATGTCGGCGCCAACGGCGCGGTCGCACTGTGGATCTGCGTGCTTAACCCGCTGGTGATCATCCACCTGATGGGCGGTGTGCACAACGAGATGCTGATGGTCGGGCTGATGATGGCGGGCATCGCACTGACCTTCGCAGGCCGGCACGCCGTCGGCGTCGCCATGATCGCGGTGGCCGTCGCGGTGAAAGCCACGGCGATACTCGCGTTGCCCTTCATGGTGTGGGTCTGGGTTCGCCATCTGGGCGGCAGGCCGGTGCGGGCCTTCGTCACCGCGGCGGCGGGCTCGCTGGCCATACTGGCCGCCGTGTTCGCGGCGCTGTCGGGGTTGGCCGGCGTCGGACTGGGCTGGCTGACCGCGCTGGCGGGATCGGTGCGGATCATCAATTGGCTCACCATTCCCACCGCCGTGGCGAACCTGACCGATGCGACCATCGGCTCGTTCGTACCGGTCAGTTTCTACGGCGTTCTGGACGTCACCCGACTGATCGGAGTCGGGATCATCCTGGTCTCGCTTCCGTTGCTGTGGTGGCGGTTCCGGCACGACGACCGGGAGGCGCTGCAAGGCATCGCCTGGGCGATGCTGGTGGTTGTTCTGTTCGTGCCTGCCGCACTGCCGTGGTATTACACCTGGCCGCTGGCCGTCGTGTCGGCCCTGGCCCAGTCGCGGTCGGCAATCGCGCTCATCGCCGGCTTCTCGACGTGGATCATGGTGATCTTCAAGCCCGACGGCTCCCACGGTATGTACTCGTGGCTGCATGTGCTGCTCGCGACCGCCATTGCCGTGACAGCCTGGTATTCGCTCAAACGCCCCGATGCCTGGCGGGTCGAACGGCAACCCACCGGCTAGTCGGGATCCTTCAGTAAGCCATGGCCTGGGCGCGCCGGAGGATCTCCCGCGCCTGATGGGAGTGCAGCGCGTCGACCGGTCGGGCGTTGGTCTTCGGCTCACGCGCTCCGTCGCGGGTCAAGGTGAGCGACGGGTCGGGGGTGAACAACCAGCGCAGGATCTCCGAGTCGCGGTAGCCGCCGTCGCGCAGGACCGCCAACAGACCCGGCAGCGCCTTGACCACCTGCTCTGAACCGGCATCGCCGCCGGTGAAGAACGCCTGCGGTACGACGGGAATGCCGTTGCGGCGCACCGCCACCAGGTGACCCTCGCGCAGATGCTGATGCACCCTGGTCACCGGCACCCGCAACAATTCGGAAACCGTGGGTAGGTCGTACACCGACTCGTCCGGATCCAGTACGTCCTCACCGACCGGGAAGCTGCTCACAACCGCCAGTCTAGATACCCGGGGCGGCCGGACACGCCGCCGTCGCGCACAGTTCGGCGTGCCGGGTCCCCGGGTGCGCCCGAATTAGGATGGGCCGGTGACGGACCCCCTCGTCGGCGCCATGCTCGACGGCCGCTATCGCGTCGAGACCCGAATAGCGACCGGCGGAATGTCGACGGTCTACCGCGGACTCGACACCCGGCTCGACCGGCCCGTCGCGCTGAAGGTGATGGATTCCCGCTACGCCGACGACCATCAGTTTCTCGCTCGTTTCCAGCGGGAGGCCCGTGCGGTCGCGCGGCTCAAACACCCCGGGCTGGTTGCGATCTACGACCAGGGCAACGACGTCACCCACCCGTTTCTGGTGATGGAACTCATCGAGGGCGGAACGCTGCGGGAGTTGCTGCGCGAACGCGGACCGATGCCGCCGCACGCGGTGGTGGCTGTGCTCCGACCGGTGCTTGGCGGGCTGGGAGTGGCACATCGGGCCGGTCTGGTGCACCGCGATATCAAGCCGGAGAACGTGCTGATCTCCGACGATGGGGAGGTCAAACTGGTCGATTTCGGACTGGTGCGGGCCATGGCCGATGCGGGGATCACCGCGACCAGCGTCATCCTCGGCACGGCCGGTTACCTCTCTCCGGAACAGGTCGAGGGCTTGGAGACCGGGCCCCGGAGCGACGTCTACTCGGCCGGCATCATGGCCTTCGAATTACTCACCGGAACAACACCTTTCCGCGGGGATACCGCGCTCACCGTCGCTCACCAGCGACTGGATCGCGACGTTCCCCCGCCCAGCACCGTCATCGCCGGCGTGCCGCCGCAGTTCGACGAATTGATCGCGCACGCTACCTCCCGCAACCCCCGGGACCGGTTTCCCGACGCCGCCGCCATGGACGCCGAACTCGAAGCGATCGCCGGGGAACTGGAACTGCCGGCCTTCCGGGTGCCCGCCCCGAGGAACTCCGCCCAGCGCTCCGCCCGCCGTGCCGCGGCAACCGACCCGCCGCGCAACCGGCCCGTGCCGCCGCTGGGACCGCGCCATGCCGGTCCGCCAAGCCGGACCCGCCAGTTCACCCCCGAACCCCAACCAAGGCCGGCAGCCCACGGCTTCGACAGCCGGCCGGAAGACGACGGGGATTTCAGCGACTATCCCTCGGCGCCAGGGCAATTCGCCGGCATCGACATCGCGGAGTTCGCCTGGGCCCGCCAGCGCGGACGGCGGGCGATGCTGTTCTGGGTGCTCGCCGTGCTGATTCTGACCGGCCTCGTGGCCGCGGCGGCGTGGTCGGTGGGACTGAATCTGGGCGGCTCGATCAGCCGATAGCCTGCAGCCCGGCTCTCAGTCGCGCAGCATCTCCGCCCACGCCAACCGCGGAGCCTGCAGCCCGACTCTCAGTCGCGCAGCATCTCCGCGACCAGAAACGCCAGTTCGAGGCTCTGCTGAGTGTTCAGCCGCGGATCGCAGGCGGTCTCGTAGCGTCCGGACAGATCGGTGTCGGAGATGTCCTGCGCCCCGCCGAGGCATTCGGTCACATTCTCCCCGGTGATCTCGACGTGGATGCCGCCGGGATGGGTGCCCAGCGCCCGGTGTACCTCGAAATACCCCTGAACCTCGTCGACGATCCGGTCGAAGTGCCGGGTCTTGTAGCCGGTCGAGGACTCGTGGGTGTTGCCGTGCATGGGGTCGCACTGCCAGATGACCTGATGCCCGGTCGCCTGCACCTTCTCGATGATCGGCGGGAGCAAGTCGCGCACCTTGTGGTTGCCCAGCCTGCTGACCAGCGTCAGCCGTCCCGGCTTGTTGTGCGGATCGAGCCGCTCGACGTACTCGACGGCCAACTCCGGGGTCATGCTGGGGCCGATCTTCACCCCGATCGGGTTGGCGATCACTTCGGCGAAGGCGATGTGTGCGCCGTCGAGTTGCCGGGTCCGCTCGCCGATCCAGATGTAGTGCGCCGAGAGGTCGTAGAGCCGAGGCTCGCCGAACTCGTCACTGAGACGGAGCATCGCGCGCTCGTAGTCGAGCACCAGGGCCTCATGGCTGGCGTAGATCTCGGCGGTGTCGAGGTTGCGGTCGTTGACTCCGCAAGCGCTCATGAACGACAGCCCGCGGTCGATCTCGGCGGCCAGCGCCTCATAGCGGGCCCCGGCCGGGGAGGTGCGCACGAACTCCCGATTCCAGTCGTGCACCAGGTGCAGCGAGGCCAGTCCCGACGACGTCAGGGCGCGGACGAGGTTCATCGCCGCACTGGCGTTGGCGTAGGCCCGGACCAGACGGGACGGGTCGTGCTCGCGGACGGCGGGATCCGGCGCGAAACCATTGACCATGTCGCCCCGGTAGGACTTCAGACCCAGCGAGTCGGTGTCGGAGGAGCGTGGCTTGGCGTACTGGCCGGCGATGCGGGCTACCTTCACCACCGGCAGGCTGGCGCCGTAGGTCAGCACAACCGCCATCTGCAGCAGGGTGCGGATGTTCGCCCGGATGTGGGGCTCGGTGTTGTCTGCGAACGTCTCCGCGCAGTCCCCGCCCTGCAGCAGGAAGGCCTCGCCCCGAGCCACCGCGGCGAGCTGGCCGGACAACCGCTCGATCTCCGAGGCGACGGTCACCGGAGGAACGCTTTCCAACACCGTGCGCATCGCCCTGGCCTGGTCGGGATCCCAGCTCGGCTGTTGGGCGGCCGGCTTGGCCAGAGCCGCGTCGAGCCGGGCGCGCAACTCAGTCGGCAGCGGCGGCAGGGCCGGCAGCTGGTCGATGGGCACGTCGACGGTCCAGTTCACCGACTCATCGTAGCCGGGCCGGGCACGGCCGCCGGAACGGCGCAGACCACCGGGAAATCAAGCCGGCGGGCGCGATACGCACTGCGCGCTGTACAACTCCTCGCCGAGCTTGTCCATCAGCTGAAGCTGCGTCTCCAGGTAGTCGATGTGGTGTTCCTCGTCGGCCAGGATGCCCTCGAGCAGGGCCGCCGACGTGGAGTCCTGCTTCTCCCGGCACATCACGACCCCAGGCTTGAGCCGAGCAACCACCTCGTATTCGATCGCAAGGTCACTCTCGAACTGCTCGCGGAGCGTCTGGCCGATACGCAGCGATCCGATCCTCTGGTAGTTGGGCAGTCCGTCGAGGAGCAGGATCCGGTCGGTGATCCGCTCGGCGTGAACCATCTCCTCCATGGATTCCGCGCGGGTGTGCTTGGCGATCTCGGTGAAACCCCAGCTTTCCTGCATCTTGGCGTGCAGGAAGTACTGATTGATGGCGGTGAGCTCACTCGTCAGCTGCTCGTTGAGCAGATTCAGGACCTCCGGGTCGCCGCGCACGTCGTCTCCTCTCATGGCCCAATGTTATAGGGTAGCCTAAGCTATATTAGCCTGTACTAACCCGATCCTGCGCGATGAAAGGCTCTCGATGTACGTCTGCCTCTGCAGCGGGGTCACCAGCACGACGGTTGCCGAAGCCGTGGCCTGCGGCGCGTCGACCTGCAAGCAGGTTGCCATCGCCTGCGGTGCGGGCCTGGACTGCGGCCGTTGCCTGCGAAGCGTCAAAGCGATCCTCGAAGCGGGGTCCGCGCGGGCCGTCTCCTCTGCGATATCGCGTCAGGACGCCTCCCCCGTCATGAGCTGATAGCGGCGAAGGTTGTGCCGCGCATCGACCAGCGCGTCGTGGGTGTCCGACGGCCTGGGCGGCATCCGGGGACACCCGAGGTCTTCCCACAGCTGGCGCAGTTCGCGGGTGAATCGGGGAATCTGCGGCGGCAGGCTGGTCATCGGCCCCCACAGCTGGCACAGGGCCACATGGTCGTAGGCGCCCACCCACGCCCACAGTTCGATGGGCTCGTCGCCGTCGACCCCGAGGAAACTCTCCAGGCCCTCGCGGATCTCCCGGCGCGAGCGCCACAACGCCGACGCCGGCGGCGGCAGCTTCGGCAGCACGTGGCTGCGGACCCACCGGCCGGCGGACTCCGGGTCGAACTCGGTGGACACCGCATAGAACTCGCGGCCGTCCTCGGCGGCGACGCCGATCGAGATGAGGTCGATAACGCGACCGTTGTCGATGAACTCGGTGTCGTAGAAGAAACGCACGCGTCCCCGCCTACGACGCGACAGCGGCCGGTTCGGCCGCGGGGTGGCCGGGGGCGGGGGCGGCATGCACCCGCCGGTCGAGTTCGGCGTTGACCTCGTTGTCGCTGGGGAAACGGGGCTCACCGGCGATGACGTGCTGCAGCCACAGATCAGCCTGTACGAACGGCCGGCGCAGGTATCGCTCCCTGGCCAGCGAATGGCGCATCTTGCGGGGCTTGTCCTGGTAGTGCCAGCGGGACCACGGCGAGTGCGGACGGGCCAGCCGGATGGCACCGACCAGAAGCAGCGGGGTGAAGAACATGCCCAGCAACCCCGTCCACAGCTTGCCCTTGAGCAGCACCACCACCGCCAGCCCCAGGTTGACCAGCACCACCGCGACCACCATGATCCTGGCGAGCAGCGAATCAGCGTTCAGCCAGCCTCCGGTGTTGAAGATGGCCAGCGGGTTGAAGCCGAGCACCAGCAGCCCCGCCACCGCCGCGGCGACGAAGACCGCGTCTACCGACGTCCGGCCGTCCTCGGTCCAGTACACGTCCTCGAGGTGCAGGATCAGCGCGAATTCATCGAGCACCAGGGCGGCGCCGATGCCGAAAAGGATTGCCGTGGCCGTGAACTGATCAGCGGTGCCCTCGGTAGACATGGTCACCATGGCCACTCCCGCGATCAGCACGAATATCACGCCGAATACCGCGTGGTGGATGTGCAGACCGCCGCCTGAACCGCCGGACGATGAGACCGAGATGTTGTGCGGCTGCCACCATTTGCGCGGGCCGGTCCGGTCGGCCGTGGCGCGGATATAGCGGGTGATGGTCCTGGTCACGAAGAAGGTCACGATGAACGCGATCAGACACCACATCAACGGCCGTCGACCAGGGGCGACGACGTCGAAGTGGAGGCCGGCGAAAAGGGCGGGTAGCGCGGCTGACGGCACGGCTAGAAAATACGCCTGCGGGCTTCCGGGGGTTGCTGCCGGATACTCTTGTGCGGAGATGAGCAGGCTGGAATCGCCCGACTCGGGCAGTGCCGTAGGGCGGAGCCGATCCGGGCGCCGGCCGATTCTCTGGCGTCTGGCCCAGGTGCTCATCGCCGTCGCGGTCGCGCATGCCGGCTGGATGCTCTTCGGCCACATCCCCTACCGCATTGACACCGACGTCTACCGCATGGGTGGGCAGGCCTGGCTGCAGGGCCGCCCGCTGTACGCCGACGGGGCGATATTCCACACCCAGGGCGGCCTGGACCTGCCGTTCACCTATCCCCCGCTGGCGGCGATCATCTTCGCCCCGTTCGCGCTGGTCTCGCTGCCGGCGGCCAGTGTGGCGACCACCGCGATCACCTGGTTGCTGCTGATGGTGTCGACCTGGATCGTGCTCACCCGGCTGGGTGTGGCCGAGAACTGGCCCGGCCACACGGGGCCGCCCTGGCTGCGCCGGAGCTGGCTGGCGGCTGGAACGGTGGCGCTGGCGGTCTGGTGGCTCGAGCCCATCGGGGCGAACTTCTCCTTCGGCCAGATCAACGTCATCCTGATGACCCTGGTGATTGCCGACTGCGTCCCCCGGCGCACGCCCTGGCCGCGCGGACTGCTGCTCGGCCTGGCGATCGCACTCAAGCTCACCCCGGCGGTTTTCCTGCTCTACCTCGCGCTCCGCCGCGACTTCCGCGCCGCGCTGACCGCGCTGCTCTCGTTCGTGGCCGCGACGGCGGTCGGCTTCGCCCTGGCGTGGCGCGACTCGGTGCAGTACTGGACCGTCACCGTGCACGACACCCAGCGGATCGGCACCCCGACCCTCAACACCAATCAGAACGCGGCCGGGGCGCTGGCCCGGCTCGGCCTGGACGGCAGCACTCATTTCGCGGTGTGGACCGCAGCCTGCCTGGCAGTGCTGGGGCTGACGGTGTGGGCGGTGCGCCGGGTGTTGGCCACCGGCGAGCCCACCCTGGCGCTGGTCTGCGTTGCCCTGTTCGGCCTGGTGGTCTCGCCGGTGTCCTGGTCGCACCACTGGGTGTGGACGCTGCCGGCGATCGTGGTGACCGCCGTATCGGCTGCCCGGCGCCGCGATGCCGTGCTGGGACTGATCTGCGCGGCCGGGGTTGCGCTGACGGTCTGGTCACCGATCGGCCTGATGCCCGAGCACCACGAAGCCGACGCTTCCTGGTGGCGCCAACTGCTCGGCATGTCCTACGTGTGGTGGGCGCTGGCGCTGATCGCGGTCGCGGGACTGCGGTCCGCGCCGCCGGCGGCTAGCCTGCGGCAGTCTGGGGGATCCGCGCGGACGGCTGACCTGGTCCGGCCGGCTTAGCCGTCTTGACACCGGCCTGCTTGAGCGTCGCGGCGTAGACGTCGACGTACTCCTGGCCGGACAGTTCCATCAACTCGTACATCACCTCGTCGATCACCGCCCGCTCGATGAAGCGATTGCCCTCCATCCCGTCGAATCGGGAGAAGTCCATCGGCTTGCCGAACCGGACGGTCACCTGGCCGAAGCGCCACATCCTGGACCCCGGCGGGTTGACGACGTCGGTGCCGATCATCGCGACCGGAATCACCGGGACTCCGGTTTCCAGCGCGAGCCTGGCCAGCCCGCTCTTGCCCTTGTAGAGCCGGCCGTCCGGCGAGCGGGTTCCTTCCGGGTACATGCCGAGCAGCTTGCCGTCGGCCAGGATCCGCTGGGCGGTCTCAAGCGCGGCCTGAGCCGCGTCGGCGTTGGTCCGGTCGATCGGCACCTGGCCGGCCACCGTGTAGAACCACCGGTTGAAAGCGCCCTTGATTCCTTTCCCGGTGAAGTACTCGGACTTGGCCAGGAAGGTGATCCGGCGGCGCACCACGAGGGGCAGGAAGAAGCTGTCGGCCACCGCGAGGTGGTTACTGGCCAGGATGGCCGGCCCGGACGGCGGAACGTGTTCCAGGCCTTCGACTTTCGGGCGCCCGAGGAACGACAGCAGAGGACCCATGAAGATGTACTTGAAAAGCCAGTACCACATGATCCCTCCCTCTCATGCGCGGCGGCCTGGTTGATGTGTCTCACTGTACCCATCCACCCACTGGCCGAACCACCGGGAAGATCCGGTTCACGGCCAATCCACAGGCTGCTCAGTCGTCGGCGCCGACCGTTTCGATGACGATCGGGATGTGGTGGTAACTCCCGTTCGACGACCGCGGGGCGGCCTCGCCGGAGGGCTCCGGAAGGGGGTCCTCCGCCGGCCGGGAATCCTCGGCGCGGCCCTGCGGGTCGGCCGCCATCGTTCGCACCACCGACATCAGCGCGACGCTGTGCTCGGCGATCACACCCAGCAAGGGATGTTGCTCGCCGCTGGCCAGCGCCGCCAGTGCACACACCGGACACCACACCTGCTGGCAACGGCCCGGTCCGCGCAGCGCCTCGGTCGCCATGGTTGCGGCCGCCCGGACCGCGGGGTCCAGACGCTCGAGGATGGCACGGGCCAGCTGCCGCAATTCGGGCCCGAGTTCGGGGTGGCCGGCTTCGCTCATGCGCGATGCGCCTCCTGGCTCATCTGGGCCACACCTCCGGGTCGGGTCGGAACCGAACGGTCAACTCGTTGCCGCGCAGAGCCGCACCGGCGACGACGCAGCGCCGCAGTACGGATGCAAGCCGGACCCGCCGGCGAAGGCCGCCGACGCTGATGATCAGGTCGTCGCCGGCCCGGCCCAGGCTCAGCCGGCTCGAGTCGAGCGGGGGTAACTCTAGCCGCATCCGGTACACCGCATCGAGACCCTCGCCGGACTCCCGGTCGACAACGGGGCGAAGCGGCCCGGGCGGGGTCGAGCCGTCGCGGCGGCGGGCCTCGTCAAGCAGCTGAGCCAGCGCCTTGGGTCCGATCGGCTCGCCGGCCAGGTGCGGGGTGAGCAGCAACCGAACCTCGCCGACCGCGGATACCAGTTCGTCGAGCACCGCCTGCTGTTCGGAGATCCGGGCCGAGTACCAGTCGAAGGCGGGGTGCTCGGGCAGGTTTCGGTATTCGAACGAATCATCTTGGAACAAAACCTGATTGACGATCAACTCGTTGACCCGGACGCCCATGACAGCGAGCGAACCCAGCGCTCGGACGGTCTCGGCGGCGACCACCCGTTCCGGGGTCAGCACCAGGTGTGCGCCCACCCGTTGATCGGTCAGCAGTGCCGTCAGGGCTTCGACGCTGCCGTATGCGGCCTCGACCATGGCGACCAGTGCCGCGGTCCTGGGATCCTCGGTGTTCGCCGACAGTCGCCGATGCCGGGGCCAGCCGCGTTCGAGGTAGAGCGAAAGCGACGCCGGCAGGGTGAGCATCCGCAGTGCGTCCGCGGTGGACGCACAGTCCACCACGACGTAGTCCCACCGGCCCGAGGCCGCCAGTTCGGCGACCGCGCTCAGTCCCAGCACCTCCTGGATCCCAGGGATCGCCGAAAGTTCCTCGGGGGCAATGCGTTCCAGGTCGGACTCCGGAAGGCGAGATGCCAGAACCGGAGCGGCGTGGCGCCAGAACGACTCCAGCAGTTTCAAGGTGTCCAGTTCCAGCGCGTCGAGGTGACCGCCGCCGGTCTCGCCCCCCTGTTCCTCGGTCAGGATCCGTACCGGCTCCGCGCCGCAGCCGGGCTGCACGGCGACGCCGAGGACGTCACCGAGCGAATGCGCCTGGTCGGTAGACACCACGAGTACCGCCTGACCGCTGAGTGCCGCCTGCACCGCTGTTGCCGAGGCCAGCGTCGACTTGCCGACCCCGCCCTTGCCGACGAAGAAACCGATCCGGACCCCGGTCGGTCGGCTCACGTCATCCACCGTTCCCGCTTCTCCGATCCCGCTTCTGTTCACGCTCAGCCCTCGACCCGCTTCTTGAGGTCCTTGAGCGCGGTCTCGGTCAGCCGGCGCTCCGCCTTGCGCTTGAGCAGACCGATCATCGGCACTGTCAGGTCCACCGATAACTCGTAGGTGACCTCGGTCCCGCGTCCGCTCGGGGTCAGCGTGTAGGCGCCGTCGAGGGCCCTCAGCAGGGTGCTGGACACCAACGACCACCGCACCGAGGCCCGATCCGGCGGCCAGTCGTATTCGAGCACCATGGTGTCGCTGAGCACCGCGGCGTCCAGTACCAGTCTGGCGACCTTCGGGTAGCCCTCGGCATCGCTCTCGACAACCTCGGTCTCGGTGTACTCCGACACCCATTCCGGGTAGGAGCCGATGTCGGCGATGACGGCCATAACGGTGCGGGGATCCGCATCGATATGGATCGTTTGCGCCGTCTTGTCAGCCACCTGATTACCGCTCACCCCGTCACCCTGCGGGACCCACGACCGGTCCCGTTCCAAACCGTACCCTCGGAGGCCGTTACGCCGTCGGTGCCACACCTACCGGGCGTCCGGCCTCCAGGTCATTCTTGACCTCGAAGGCCATCCGTTTACCGGCCACCCGCCGCCGGTGCGTCATGGCGGCTGTCTCGCGCTGGGCTGTCGGCGCACCGGTCGGCTCGGCGTGCAGGAAGTAGTGCAGGATCACCCCGTCCAGCACCGGCTCCAGCCAGATTTCCATGGTTCCGGTCAGGGGGCCGGCCACTGTCCATCTGACGCCCTTGCCGGCGCGGTCCTCGACGACGGCGAGCCGAAGGTCCGGAAACCACCGCCGCCAGTTGCCGCGGTCGCCCACCGCCCGGCCGACCGCCTCGGAGCCGGCCGCGACGAATGTCTCGTCGGCGACCTGGATGCTGCTCATCGCCAGAGCTTTACACAGGCCGGCCCGTCGGCCGCCGACGGGGTCAGGGCCGAGCCGGGCCGACCCGCAGCAGTTCGCCCAGACGCGCGGTATGGGTGTCCCAGTCCCAATCGGTGCCGATCCAGCGCCGGCCGGCCTCCCCCATCCGCCGGGCGGTCGCCGGGTCGGCCAGTAGATCGGCGATGACGCCCACGACCTGGTCGCGGGAGCGCCCGTCGACGACCCGGCCGGTCCGGCCGTCGAGCACGGTCTCCGGGGCGCCGCCCGAGTCTCCGGCCACCACGGCGACACCGGTGGCCGAGGCTTCCAGAAACACGATGCCGAGTCCCTCGACGTCCAGACCGGCACCGCGGGTCCGGCACGGCATCGCGAACACGTCGGCCATCGCGTAGTGGGCCGGCAGTTCGGCGCCCGGTACCCCGCCGGTGAACACCACCTCGGTTCCGACTCCGCTATCGGCGGCCAGTCGATGCAGGGTCTCCGCGTACGGGCCTCCGCCGACGATCACCAGGGCGGCGCCGGGGATCCGCCGGCGGATATCCGGCCACGCCTTGACCAGCATGTCCTGGCCCTTCCGCGGCACCAACCGCGAGATGCACACCACCACCGGCCGCTCGCCCAGCCGGTAGCGGGCCCGTAGTTCGGCCCTGGCCTGCGGATCCGGCCGGAACCGGGCGGTGTCCACTCCCGGGGGCAGGTGCTCGAGGCGGGCCCGGGGGCCGAACGCCGAGGCGAACCGGCCGCGGGTGTAGCGGCTGACGTAGGTGATGACGTCAGCGCCGTCGCCGATGCGACGCAGCGCCGATCGGGCGCCGGGCAGCATGGACCAGCCCACCTCGTGCCCGTGCGTGCAGGCAAGCACCCGCTGCGCGCCGGCGCCGCGTGCCCTGTGCGCCAGCAACGCCAGCGGCGCGGCCGCCCCGAACCACACGGTCTCGATGCCGTGTTCGCCGATCAGACGGCGCATCCGGCGGTCCACGCCCGGCTCGGGAATCATCACGGTGCCCGGATGCCGGACGATCGGGAACGGAGCCGCGCGGTCGTAGGCGTCGGCGTCCTTCCACTGCGGGGCGTAGACGGTGAGCTGATGCTCGCCGGTGCGGGCAAGCCGGTTGGCGAACTGCTCGAGGTAGGACTGAATACCGCCGCGGCGCGGCGGAAAGTCATTGGTGACCAGCAGGATCCGTGTCATCGGAGTTATGAGGCTATCGGGTCAGCCAACGGGCCCAGCGGGCCTGCAACTCGGCCATGTCGACCCCGAGCGCCTGACGGGCCGCGGCAGGCAGGTCGCCGTGGCCGGGTCCGCAGGCAGCGGCATACAGCCGGCGCAGGCCGTCAGTGCCGAAATCATCGGCGACGAACCGGGCGAACCACCACGCCCGGTCGTAGCCCGCTGATCGGCCCGGGCCGGCCCGGTCGAGGTCGGCGTCGGCGGGCAACGCGGTGTTGTCGGCAGCATTCGGCGGTATCGGCGTAGCCGGCCGGGCGACGAAGTCCGCGACACCCTCGGTCAGCCACCGCGGCGCGTCCAGCGCAGTCTCGGCACGGGCGGCCAGATGAAAAAGCTCGTGGGTCAACACGAGTCGCAGCGCGGTGTCGGACATGTCGGAGGCACCTGGCGCGAGCACGATTCGCTGTCCGTCCGCCTGCCCGCGGACCGGGTCGGCCCGGTCGGCCACCGCGACCGCCGCGATGTCGTTCCAGCGGCGGGCCGGGTCCAGGCGCGCCTCGGTGACGAAGCTCCGTTCGGTGTCGGTGGCGACCACCACGATCTCTGACGTCCAGTCGGTACCCCAGAACCGCTCGACGTCCGTGACGGCACCGCCGATCTCAGCGCGGACCCTGTTGAGCAGGAGATCGGTTCGGGCGCCTCCAAGGCTTACCGCGCGGACGCTCCGATGAGTCTGCGACGATGCGGCGGTCCCGGGCGGCTGCCGGCCCGTCACGCCGTCGGCGGACTGGACGGCCAGGAAGGCCGACGCAGCCATCAACTGGGCGGCCAGCACCCCGGCCAGGGCGGACCGGCGGACGTTGTTACCCGTACCGGCGCACGTTGTAGATCGGGGCGTTGTTCACCGGAACGACGGCCACCGGGATTCCGTAGGTCGAGGCGTGCACCATCATGCCGTCGCCGACGTACATGCCGACGTGGGAGGCATCCGAGTAGTAGGTGATCACATCCCCCGGCTGCATCTGTTCCATCGACACCGGCTGACCGCCCGCGGCCAGCGCCTGACTGGAATGCGGCAGGAACACTCCGGCCTGCTGGAAGGACCACATGACCAGGCCGGAGCAGTCGAAGGCGTCGGGGCCCGCGGCCGCCCAGACGTAGGGGTCACCCAGCCGGGTCAGCGCGGCCTGCACAGCGGTGGATCCCGCTCCGCTGCCCGGGCCCGGGATCGGAAGGGCGGCCAGCGAGGCGACATCGCCCAGCGCGGCGGCCTCGGGCGCGGGCTCGGGTGCGGCGGCGGCGAGGACCGACGGCGGCGGAGCCGCCGGGGCTGCCAGGACTGCCTGCTGGAGGGGGGTGAGCATGGCGTAGCGGGCTTTGACCGCGGCGATCTGGACCTGCAACTCGGACTGCTTGCGCTGAAGTTCGGCCCGCACGGCGGCGGCCTCATCGGCGGCGGCCTTGGCTTCGGCGGCGGACTGTGCCGAGGCGGCCTCGACGGTGACCGCTTCTTCGCTGACCTGACGGTAGCCCTGCATCTGTTCGGCCATCTCGATGCCCATCACCCGTTGCACGGCCATCTTGTCGATGAGGTTCTGCGGTGAGGTGGCGGTCAGGATCGCGTTGAGGCCGTCGGTGCGCCCGCCCATGTATACGGCGGCAGCTAATTTGTTCACGGCGGTCTGGTAGGTCTCCAGGTGCGCCCTGGCGGCGTCGAGGGCGGCCAGATCGTCGGCGTGCTTCTTGTCAGCCTCGTTCTGCAGCGCGACCTTCTTGTCGAGGTCCAGCTGCGCCGTGTGCATGGTCTCGGTGAGCTGCTCGGCCTGACGGGAGAGTTCGTTGAGCTTGGCCAGCGCGTCCTCGGCCGGGTCGGCGGCCGCCGCGCCTGCCCATACGGCAGAGAGCGCCAAAACTCCCGCGACAGCTGCCGCCGCCGGCTTGCGCACGGCGTGTTTCCTCACGAAAAATGGCTCCAGCTTCAAGACTTCGCATCCTTACGACTGCAGTCGACTCAACACGTCGAGCCGCCGGTCCGTGTGCTTTAGGTCTCAGATAGGTTACGAAACGGCATCGGCTTTGTCCATCGGGACCGCTGAGAATTCCCGTAGAACCGGTGCCACATCGATCACAACAGCCCCACGGCACCCGAGCTAGCCGGCCAGACCTGACCCGGTGTCCCGGCGGATGGGGACCAGCCGCAACCGAGGGGCTAGACCCGCTTCGGCGAGCACCTCCAAGGCTGCCCGCTCGTCTTCCAGCAAAGTCTCCGGCGTTCCCAGCAACACGCTGACCACGCAGTCCCGACAACCCGGGCCACGCACCGCGCACTCGTCGCAGTCGATGACAACCGGCTCATCCGGCTCCGGTGTGTGCTGCGCCATCTTCGGTCTCCTCATCAGGCGGTGGTCGGTGACTGAACTGCCGTGAACCATATGGCGACCCTCCGACAGATTCTCAGAGTGTCGCGCCGGGGCCTTGTCGGTATCCCCACCTACGGTCCAGACCGTGGCCGGATCGCACTCCCCCGCCCAGTTGAGCTTCGGCGACGCCGAGGGATTTCAGCCCGGCGCCGCCGATGCTCCCCTGCGCGAGACCACCTTCGTGGTCGTCGACCTGGAGACCACCGGCCCCCGGGCCAAGTCCGCCGGCCACGGCGCGCACGACGCGATCACCGAGATCGGGGCGGTCAAAGTGCGCGGCGGTGAGGTGATCGGCGAGTTCGCCACCCTGGTCGACCCGCAGCGCAGCATTCCGCCGAAGATCGTCGAGCTCACCGGGATCACCACCGCGATGATCTGCGACGCACCGACCATCTCCGCGGTGTTGCCGATGTTCCTGGAGTTCGCCCGCGGGGCCGTTCTGGTGGCGCACAACGCGGGCTTCGACGTCGGATTCCTGCGGTCGGCCGCCGAGCAGTGCGGGATCGACTGGCCGCGGCCACCGGTGCTGTGCACCGTGCGGCTGGCCCGGCGGGTGCTGACCCGCGAGGAGGCGCCCAGCGTCCGGCTCGCCGCGCTGGCCCGGCTGGTCGGATCCGCCACCGAACCCACCCACCGGGCGCTCGACGACGCCCGCGCCACTGTCGACGTGCTCCACGCACTCATCGAGCGAGTGGGCAATCAGGGTGTCGGAAGCTATCGCGAGTTGCGCTCTTACCTACCCGCCGTGACGACCGCTCAGCGCGCCAAAAGAACTCTGGCACAGCATCTTCCGCACCAGCCCGGCGTTTACCTGTTCCGCGGCCCCCGCGATGAGGTGCTCTACGTCGGCACCGCGAGCGACCTGCGCCGTCGTGTCGGCCAGTACTTCACCGGCGCCGATCCGCGCGGCCGGATCAAGGAGATGGTGGCACTGGCGACCGCCGTGGACCACGTCGAATGCGCGCACGCGCTGGAGGCCGGGGTGCGCGAACTGCGTCTGCTTGCGGCCCACGCCCCGCCCTACAACCGCCGCTCGCGCTTTCCGCACCGGTGGTGGTGGGTGGTACTCACCGACGAGCCGTTCCCGCGGCTGTCCGTGGTCCGCGGGCCGCAGCAGCAGCGCGCCCTGGGCCCGTTTCGATCGCGTGCGGACGCCGCCGACACCGCCGGCCTGATCGCCCGGTTCACCTCAGTCCGGACCTGCACCGGCCGACTCGGCCGCACCGCCGAGCACGGGCCCAACTGTCCGGACCGCGAGGTCGCGCCGTGCCCGGCCCGGCGGGGCCTGACGGCCGCGGGGTACGCGCCGGCCCCGCGGCGCGCCGCCGACCTGATCGACGGGCTGGACGACGCCCCCCTGGCCGCCGCGGTCGAGAAGGTCGGCGAGCTTGCCGCCCGCGCCCGCTACGAGAACGCCGCACGGCTTCGTGACCTCACCGCGGTGGCCGTCGACGTGCTGTGGCGAGGCCAGCGGTTGCGCGCCCTGGCCGGCGTCTCGGAGTTGGTCGCGGCCGCGCCCGACGGCCGGGGCGGCTGGCAGCTGGCGGTGGTTCGGCACGGTCAGCTCGCCGCGGCGGGGCGCGCGCGCCGGGGCGTCCCGCCGATGCCGGTTGTCGAGGCGCTGCGCAGCGCGGCCCAGGTGGTGCTGCCACAGCCGGCGCCGCTGGGTGGCGCACTGGTCGAGGAGACCTCGCTCATCGCCCGCTGGATCGCCCAGCCTGGAGTCAGGATCGTTTGCGCCACAGAGGGTTTCGCAACACCACGCTATTCCGCCGGGCGATGGAAGGACTGGGCGAAAAGGGCTAACTCGGCAAAGTGCGCGGCCTCACAGTCGCTGGGTGAATTCCACCCCTCACAGTCGCTGGGTGAATTCCACCCAGAGGTCGAGGAGTCGCCCCGCCGCGCCGGAGTCGATCGCCTCGGCGGCCCGGCTCAGACCGGTCTCCCAGGAGGGCAGCCATTCGGCATGGCTGGATAGGCCGGCGTGGGCGACCATGGCTCCCGCCGCGTTGAGGACCACCGCGTCGCGCACCGCGCCGGTTGCCCCGCCGAACACCGCGCGGGCCTCCTCGGCGTTGGCCTCGGCATCACCGCCTACCAGGTCAGACACCCGGGCACGCGGGAATCCGAACCCGAGCGGATCGAAGGTGATCTTGTCGATGGTGCCCGCCTGGACCCGCCAGATGGTGCTGGTCGTGGAGGTTGTGAGTTCGTCGAGGCCGTCGTCACCGTGCACCACCAGCACGCTGGCCCGCCGTGACGCGAACACCCCGGCCATCACCTCGGCCAGCTCGCCGAACGCGCAGCCGATCAGGCCGGCCCGCGGCACGGCCGGATTCGTAAGCGGCCCAAGGATATTGAACACCGTCGGGACGCCGATCTCACGACGGGGCGGGCCCGCGTACTTGTACGACGGGTGGAACACCGGCGCGAAGCAGAACCCGATCCCGATCTCGGCGACGCACCGTGCGACCTGTTCGGGCCCCAGGTCGATGCGGACTCCGAGCGCCTCGAGCATGTCGGCCCCGCCGCTGCGCGACGAGGCGGCGCGGTTCCCGTGCTTGACCACCGGCACCCCGGAGGCGGCCACCACGATCGCGGCCATGGTGGACAGGTTGACGGTGTTGGATCCGTCACCGCCGGTGCCCACCACGTCAACGGTGTCGGTGCCGATGACGTCGGTGGGAACCCGAAGCGCGTAGCCGAGCATGGTGTCGGCCAGCTCACGGACCTCCGCGGCCGAGGGGCACTTCATCTTCATCGACACGCCGAAAGCCGCGATCTGCGCCGGGGTCGCCGACCCCGACATGATCTGGTCCATCGCCCAGGCCGCCTGACCGGGCACCAGCTCCGAGCCCGTCGTCAATCGGCCCAGGACCTGCGGCCATGTCGAAGCCGGCGGGCCACCGGCCGGGTCTGAGGACAGGGTTGTCACGGTCCGATCGTCCCACGTGGGGCATCTGCCACCAACGCCGAGAGGGGGCGGCGGAAAACTTGTTCGGACTAATTCCGCCCCTGCCTATACCTCGACAACTACAAAGCGTCATACTTCTCTTTGTGACGAGCGCTGTGGGCACCTCCGGAACTGCAATTACCTCGCGCGTGCATTCGCTGAACCGGCCGAACATGGTCAGTGTCGGCACCATCGTCTGGCTTTCCAGTGAACTGATGTTCTTTGCTGGACTGTTCGCGATGTACTTCACCGCGCGCTCCCAGTCGGGCGGGGCCTGGCCGCCGCCGCCCACGGAGTTGAACCTCTACCAGGCAGTTCCGGTGACTTTGGTGCTGATCGCGTCGTCCTTCACCTGCCAGATGGGCGTCTTCGCCGCCGAACGCGGGGACGTCTTCGGGCTGCGCCGCTGGTACGTGATCACCTTCCTGATGGGATTTTTCTTCGTCCTCGGCCAGGCCTACGAGTACCACCACCTGGTCACCCACGGGACGACCATCGCCTCCAGTGCCTACGGCAGCGTGTTCTACATGGCCACCGGCTTCCACGGCCTGCACGTGGTGGGCGGCCTGGTCGCCTTCGTCCTGCTGCTGCTCCGCACCAAGATGAGCAAGTTCACTCCAGCCCAGGCGACGGCGGCGATCGTGGTGTCCTACTACTGGCACTTCGTCGACATCGTCTGGATCGCCCTGTTCGCGACGATCTACTTCATCCGCTGATGAAAAGGGGTTCGATGCTCACGATCGGATCGGGCATGAGCGGCAAGTCGCGCCGGCGGTTGCATCGCCGGCTGACCGGCGCCGTCCTGTTGCTCTTCGGCCTCGCCCTGGCCGGCGTGCTGGCCGCCACCCTGACGCCCAAGCCCCAGGTGGCCGTTGCCGACGAATCGCAGTCGGCGCTGTTGCGCACCGGCCAGCAGCTGTACGAGACGGCCTGCATCACCTGCCACGGCGCCAACCTGCAGGGCGTCGAGGGCCGCGGGCCGAGCCTGGTCGGCGTCGGCGAGGCTGCGGTCTTCTTCCAGGTCAACACGGGCCGGATGCCGGCAATGCGCGGGGAGGCGCAAGCCCCCCGCAAGGACCCGATCTTCGACCTGGCCCAGACCGACGCGATGGCCGCCTACGTGCAGAGCATGGGCGGCGGCCCGCTGGTCCCGCGCGATGCCAACGGCCAGATCGCCAACGAGTCGCTGATCGGCAACGACGTGGCCCGCGGCGGCTACCTGTACCGGCTGAACTGCGCGTCCTGCCACAACTTCACCGGCCGCGGCGGCGCGCTCTCCTCGGGCAAGTACGCGCCGGGCCTGGATCCTGCCACCCCGGCGCAGATCTACACGGCCATGCTGACCGGCCCGCAGAACATGCCGAAGTTCTCCGACCGCCAGCTCTCCCCGGAGGAGAAGAAGGACATCGTCGCCTACGTTCGCTCGTCCTCGCAGACGATGAACCAGGGCGGCTACGGTCTCGGCGGATTCGGCCCGGCATCTGAGGGCGTCACAATCTTCGTCGTCGGAATGGCGGCCGCGATCGCGGTCGCGATGTGGATCGGGGCACGGTCATGAGCGAGCACCAGGGCGAGGACCTCTCGCGGATGTCCAACGAGGAGCTGACCGCACTGGGCGCTCGGCTGGACGGCGTCGAGACGGTGTTGAAAGAGGACCGCTGGCCGGTCCCGGGAACCCGTGCGGAGAAACGCTCGGAGCGGCTGGTCGCGGGCTGGCTGCTGTTCGGCGGTTTCATGGGCCTGGCGCTGCTGCTGGTCTTCCTGTTCTGGCCATGGCAGTACAAGCCCTACGGCGTCAAGGGCAACCTGCTTTACTCCTGGACGACTCCCATGTACGGCATTACCTTCGGGCTGTCGATCATGGCCATCGGTATCGGTGCGGTGCTCTTCCAGAAGCGCTTTATCCCGGAGGAGATCTCCATCCAGGACCGCCACGACGGCGCCTCCGCGGAGGTGGAGCGAAAGGCCACCGCGGCAACCCTGGTAAACGCCTTCGAGACCTCGACTATCAAGCGCCGCAAGATCATCGGCGCCGCGGCGGGCATCAGCGTCGGTGCCTTCGGCCTCAGCGCCCTGGTGGCGTTCGTCGGCGGCCTCATCAAGAACCCCTGGAAGCCTGTGGTCCAGACCGCCGACGGCCTCAAGGCCGTGCTGTGGACCTCGGACTGGACTCCGCGCTACACCGGCGAAACCATCTACCTGGGCCGTGCCACCGGCCTGCCGGGGGAATCGCCGTTCACCAAGATCCGGCCCGAGGACATCGACGCCGGCGGCATGGAGACGGTGTTCCCCTGGCGCGAGGAGGACGGCGACGGGACGACGGTCGAGTCGCACGAGCGGCTCACCCACATCTCGATGGGCGTGCGCAATCCGGTCATGCTGATCCGCATCAAGCCGGTCGACATGGCACGGGTGGTCAAACGCCAGGGCCAGGAGAGCTTCAACTTCGGCGAGCTTTTCGCCTACACGAAGGTGTGCTCGCACCTGGGCTGCCCGTCCTCGCTCTACGAGCAGCAGACCTCCCGGATCCTGTGCCCGTGCCACCAGTCGCAGTTCGATGCACTGCACTTCGCACGGCCGATTTTCGGACCGGCCGCTCGCGCCTTGGCGCAGTTGCCCATTACTATCGATGAAGACGGGTATCTGGTCGCCAACGGCGACTTCATCGAGCCCGTCGGACCGGCATTCTGGGAGCGCAGATCATGAGCACAAGCGTCGCCGACCGCCTGGAGCAGGCTGCCGACAACATCGATTCGCGGTATCACCCGGCGGCTGCCCTGCGAAGGCAGCTGAACAAGGTGTTCCCCACCCACTGGTCGTTCCTGCTCGGTGAGGTGGCGCTGTACAGCTTCATCATCCTGCTGCTGACCGGGGTGTATCTGACGCTGTTCTTCGACCCGTCGATGGCCGAGGTCACCTACGAGGGCGTCTACCAGCCGCTGCGCGGCATCCAGATGTCCCGGGCCTACGAGACGGCGCTGAACATCAGCTTCGAGGTGCGGGGCGGTCTGTTCGTCCGTCAGGTGCACCACTGGGCGGCGCTGCTCTTCGCTGCCTCGATCATGGTGCACATGGCCCGGGTGTTCTTCACCGGCGCGTTCCGCCGGCCCCGCGAGGTCAACTGGATGATCGGCGCGCTGCTGCTGATCCTGGCGATGTTCGAGGGCTTCTTCGGCTACTCGCTGCCCGACGACCTGCTCTCCGGCACCGGGATCCGGGCGGCGCTGTCGTCGATCACCCTGGGCCTGCCCCTGGTCGGCACCTGGATGCACTGGGCCATCTTCGGCGGTGACTTCCCCGGCAACATCATCATGCCGCGGCTCTACGCCGTGCACATCCTGATCTTCCCCGGGATCATGCTCGCTCTGATCGGAGCTCACCTGGCCCTGGTGTGGTTCCAGAAGCACACCCAGTTCCCCGGCCCGGGCCGCACCGAGACCAACGTCGTCGGGGTGCGGGTACTGCCGGTGTTCGCCGTGAAGTCCGGCGCCTTCTTCGCGATGGTCATCGGCATCCTCGGTCTGATGGGCGGGTTGCTGCAGATCAATCCGATCTGGGTGCTGGGTCCCTACAAGCCCTCCCAGGTGTCGGCCGGCTCGCAGCCGGACTTTTACATGCTCTGGACCGACGGCCTGATCCGGCTGTTCCCGCCGTGGGAGATCTACATCGGCAACCACACCATCCCGGCCGCCGTCTGGGTTGCGGTGATCATGGGCGTGGTGTTCCTGCTGATGATCATCTACCCGTTCCTGGAGAAGATCTTCACCGGGGACGACGCCCACCACAACCTGCTGCAGCGTCCGCGTGACGTCCCGGTTCGCACCGGGATCGGGGCCATGGCGATCGCGTTCTACACCGTGCTGACCTTCAGCGCGATGAACGACATCATCGCCTACAAGTTCCACATCTCGCTGAACGCGACCACCTGGATCGGCCGGATCGGGATGCTGGTGATTCCGCCGCTGGCCTTCTTCATCGCCTACCGCTGGGCGGTCGGACTGCAGCGCAGTGATCGCGACGTGCTCGAGCACGGCGTCGAGACCGGCATCATCAAGCGTCTGCCGCATGGCGCCTACATCGAGTTGCACCAGCCGCTGGGGCCGGTCGACGATCACGGCCACCCGATTCCGCTGGAGTACGAGGGCGCAGCGTTGCCCAAGCGGATGAACAAGCTGGGCATGGCCGGAAAGCCTGGCCGTGGCAGCTTCCTGACCGCCGACCCGGCGGTCGAGGACGCCGCACTCAACGAGGCCGCACACGCCTCCGAGCAGCGGGCCCTGACGGCGCTCAAGGAGTACCAGGACCACGAGCCCAACGGGAACGGGAACGGCAGCTACTCCCGGTAGCCCCGCCGGTTCGAGAAGGGCCCCCGCCCGGCGGCTGGGGGCCGGGGCGCACCGGGGGGGGGACCGGGGGGTGCGGGCGTTGCCGGGACCGTGACCGGTACCGGTGGGGGGGGGGGGGGGGGACTCGGTGTG
>NZ_JBJTJF010000079.1:0-17089 GCF_046095365.1 Mycobacterium sp. | reverse complement strand
CTCGGATACGAGGGCATGGCGATTCCCGACCACGTGGTGAACCTGGAGACGCTGGCGACCCCGTATCCGTACACCCCCGACGGGCAGCGCCGCTGGCAGCCGTTCACCGACTGGCCCGACCCGTGGGTACTCGTCGGCGCGCTCTCGCAGGCCACCTCGCGGCTGAAGTTCGTCACGACCGTCTACATCCCGGCCATGCGCGACCCGTACTCGGCGGCCAAAGCCGTCGGCACCGCCGCCTGCCTGTCCGGCGGTCGGGTCGAACTCGGGGTGGGCGTGGGCTGGTGCGAGGAGGAGTTCGACCTGCTCGGACAGCGCTTCGCCCGCCGAGGACGGCGCACCGACGAGATGCTCGAGCTGATGAAGGCGCTCTGGCGGCCGGGCTGGACCGAATTCGACGGCGAGTTCTACCGAACTCCGCGCCTGGAGATGACCCCGACGCCGCCGCGGATCCCGATCTACGCCGGCGGCCTGTCCGACATCGCCCTGCGCCGGGCGGCACGCAACGACGGCTGGATCGGGGACCTGATCGGAATGGACCAGGCCGTCTCCTCGGTGGCGCGCATCCGGGAGCTGCGGGCCGAGAAGGGGCTGGGGATGGAGGGTTTCACCGTCATCACCCCGCTCGTCGACGCCTATCTTCCCGAGCACTACGAACGCGCCGCCGCGGCCGGGATCACCGCCGTGCTGACCATGCCCTGGATGTTCTACTCCGGTCCCACCGCCACACTCGCCGAGAAGATCGACGGCATGCGCCGATTCCGTGCCGACCTGCAGCTGGACCGCTGAGCACTCACGGGTTGCAGCGCGGGCAGGCCGCCGGATCGGCGCCCTGTGCGACGGCCCGGACGGCGCGGTGTGGACAGACGGCGCAGCCGTGAATCACGTTGCGCAGCAACGGTGTCGGGGCATGACACATCCGGCAGGGAAGCCCCGGTTCGGCATCCACCCGGCCGAATCCCGGAGCTGCACAGGCCGGGCAGTCGGTGGCCAGGCGCCGGGCCAGAGTGGCCGCCAACCGGGCGAGGACCAGGCGCCTGCTCGGGTTGTGTTGCGCCCGCAGGTCCGGCTCCACCAAGGCCAGCCCGTCGCGCGATGACGCCGCTGCCGCGGCGACCGCCGAACGCAGCGCCGGGAGTGCGGTGATCCCCTTGACGATGACGGCGCCGCCGGTCGGTTCGGACGGCCTGACGATCAGCGCTTGTTCGGGAAGGGCCGCCAGTAGGGCGTCCGGGGGACAGGCGTCCGGGGAGACCCGGTGCGCGAGTCCGGGCACTGACGTGCCGCGGTGTCCTTCGAGGACTTCGATGCCGAGTTCGTCGTCGCAGAACAGCAGAATCTCCTCGTGCCCGAGCCAGCCGCCCGGGAGCGGGCCGTAGCTGGCCTCGCTGGCCAGCCCTCGGACCAGACCGGTTGCGGCCATCGCGAGGCGTGCTTTGGCGCGCGCCGCCCCGACGGCCGGACCCCGGCGCGGCGCCTCACCGGTGAAGGTGCCGAAGCGGTCGGTGTCGAGATCGGGCGGTGTCACGAGTTCGGCTCCCAGCACGTCGCGGAACGCCGGGGCGAACTGGTGCTCTTTGCCGTGCCGGGTACCGACGGCGATCCGCAGACCCCGGTAGCGGGATCGGTCAGGGCTTGGCAGCCCGCGGTGGCGGGCTCGGTCAGGGCTTGGTGTGGCGCCCGTCGAGGACTTCGAGGATCGCCCCGATGTCATGGCCGTGCTCCACCGGATGGCGCAGCGGGCGGTCGGGCTGGACGCGGTAAAAGTTGCGGCGGCCGTCGCGCCGGCGCTCGAGATAGCCGGATTCGACGAGATCGCTGACGATGCGCTGGGCCGCACGCTCGGTGACACCCACCCGTTCGGCCACGTCGCGCAGCCGTAGACCGGGATCGCGGGCGATGCACACCAACGCGTGGGCGTGGTTGGTCAGAAACGTCCACTGGCCCTCGCTCATACCATAAGTCTACTTTTACCGGTCTCTCCCCTCGCACCTTTTAAAATCAGAATCCTGATTCAAGAAGCTTGACTTACGTATAACAACATACGTAATCTAGATCGCATGTTAGGTAACGAGAGTGCACTGGCGGCGGCAATGCTGGGTGTTCCTGTTCTGGTAGCCGGAGCGGCGTTCCTGTTCGGTCGGCAGTCTCCGCGCAGGTTCGGCCAGTTGGGGGCGATCACCGCCGGCGCCGGCTTCCTCGGCGCCGTTCTACTGGCGATCATCTCCGGCCGGGGGCACGAGGTGTCCTGGACCGTGCTCGGCGCCGAGTTCAGGGCCGATCGGTTGGCGGCGGTGCTCCTGCTGCTGGTCTTCGGGGTGAGCGCGATAGTCCAGACCTTCGCGGTGCGCTACCTGGCCGGTGACCCCCGCGGGGCGTGGTTCGCGGGAGGCGCGGGCCTGCTGACCGCAGCCTCGGCGGGCCTCACCACGGCCTCCACCCTGATCGCCCTGGCGATCTGCTGGACGCTGGCGGGAGTGTCCCTGTGCCTGCTGCTGGCGACCTACTGGCAACTGCCGGCCGCGCGGGACGGGGTTCGTCGCACCGCCGCTGCGTTCCTGGTCGGCGATCTGGCCCTGTGGGCCGCGGTCGCCGCGGCAACAGCGGCCTGGGGACCGATCGAACTGGGGGCCGGGGCGTCCGGAGACGAAGTCGCCGGCCCGCTGCTGGCCGTCATCGGGGTGCTGGTGGTTTTCGCCGCGCTGTCCCGGTCGGCCCAGATGCCCTTCCACCGCTGGCTGCCCGCCACGCTGGCCGCCCCGACGCCGGTCTCGGCGCTGTTGCACGCCGGGGTGGTCAACGCCGGCGGCATCCTGCTGATCCGCCTCGCGCCGCTGACCTCCGACGAACTGGCCCGGGTCCTCACCATCGGCGCGGGTGCCGCCACCATGGCCTACGGAGCCGTCGTCATGCTGGTCAAGCCCGACATCAAGGGCGCACTGGCGCACTCCACCACCGCACAGATGGGCTTCATGATCCTCACTTGCGGGCTGGGGCTGTGGGCCGCGGCGGTCATCCACCTCTTCGCGCACGGCTTCTACAAGTCAACCCTTTTCCTCTCCTCGGGTTCGGCGATCGCCGCCCGCCGGCGGCACGAGTCGCTGCCCCCGGAGCAGCGGCCGACCCGGGCGGCACGCCTGGTCAACGCCGTGGCCGCGGTAGCGCTGCCGGGAGCCGCGCTGGCCGCGGCGGTGACGCTGGTTCCGCCGGCCCCGGGCGGGCACGCGGCCGAGCAGGCGCTGCTGATCTTCGCCTGGGTCACCGGCATGGCGGTCACCTGGGGCTGGCTCCGGCGCCGCCCCGGCGCCGGTGGATTGATCGCGGGCGCTGCGGTCCTGACCCCGGCCGCTGTCGCCTATGTCGCGCTCGTCAACACCCTGAGCGGATTCCTTGCTCCCGCGCTGCCGCCGGAGACGCTCTCGGCGGCCATGGTCTGGGGCATCACCGCCGCGGCAGCCCTCGCGCTGGGAGTCCTCGCGGTGATCCGCCGGGCACCCGGAGCGGAACGGCTGCGCCGGACCCTCTACGCCAACGCCCTCGCCGCCGGGCATGTCCCGGCGCAGTTCACCTCGCCCGTCCTAACGACAGGAGTCCGTCTGTGACGACCATCGCCTCCACCGAGATCGACACCCGGCGCGCCCGGCTGCGGGCCGACGTCAACATCGCCGGCCGGGTGGTGCCCACCCACTACCCGCTGGAGACCTTCATCGCGGTCAACCCGCTGGCCGGACTGGAGGGCATGCCCTTCGAACAGGCGTTGCGGCGGGCCGGGGACCTCTACGGGATGCCGGGGACGCTGGGGGAGCCCGCGTTCCGACGGCTCTACGATGAGGGACGTATCACCGACGCCGACCTGGACCGCGCACTCACCTGGCGCTACCCGAAGCTGTCGGAAGAGTCTGAGTTGCGGATCGGCGGCCGGTACCTAAGTCCGCTGGCCCTGCTGCGGGCTGACATGCTGTACGGCGCTGAAGGGCCGAAACCCAAGCGGCGCTTCACAACCCGATCCGAGGTGCTGGCTAAACCAGTCGCCGACGCCGTTGATGCGCAAACCTCGAAATGGTGCGCGGCATTCTTCGGGGGAGGGTCCTGGCCGATGCCGGGGAGGGAGCACGGCTTCTACCCGGCCTGGCGGGGACTTGCCCACGCCGATCGCAGCGTGGCCCGCCAGGTTCGAAAAGAACTGCGCCGCTTGCCCGAACGCGCCGATGACGCCGTCCTGTCTGCACTGCAGCGACTCGGTGTCGCGGACGAGGAGCGAGCGGCCTACCTGCAGGCGCACCTGACCCGGATGCCGGGCTGGGCCGCACACATCCAGTGGTGCGCCGGCCGGGGCGAGGGCATCGACACCGTCGACTACCTGGCCATGCGGCTGAGCTATGAAGCGATCCTGATGGCCGCGCACCGCCGGGCCGAGGCGCCGGCGGGTGAAACCCGCGCCGAAGGCATCCCCTCCGCTCGCCAACGGGCCGTACACCTGACTGCGGTGCTCGGGTTGCCGGCGGCGACCGAATCCGAGGTCGCCGCCGCCGCGCGGGTTCTGACCGCGCTACCGGTCACCGCACGGGAACTGCTGTGGCAGAACGCCTTCGAGACCCACTACCGGGACTCGTTGCTGAGCCGGCTGGCATCGCCGGGCCGGCTCGACTTTCCCGGAGCGGTGCACACCCAGCTGGTCAGCTGCATCGACACCCGCTCAGAGGGGCTGCGGCGGCATCTGGAGTCCCTCGGCGGGTACGAGACCCTCGGATTCGCCGGTTTCTTCGCGGTGGCGATTCGCTATACCGACATCCTCGGCGGAGATCCGGTGGACCTCTGCCCGGTGCTGATCTCGCCCAGCCACGAGATCACCGAGCAACCGGCCCCCGATGCCGGGCGCGCCGCTGAACGCGAGGTCGCCGGAGCCACCGGCCTGGCCGGGGCGGAGTCGGCTTTCCACGCCGCCAAAGAGGCCTTCGCCGCGCCGTTCGCACTGGCCGAGGCGGCGGGCTGGGCGGCCGCGCCGCTGGCTGCGGCCAAGACACTGGCGCCGGCGTTCACCGCCGGGCTTCGGCGGCGGCTGCGGGACGCGGCGGCGCCCCCGGCACCGACGGTGATCGACCTCGCCGCGATGCCGGACGACGAGCAGGTGCTCTTCGCGCAGGTTGCGCTCACCACGATGGGCCTGACCCGCGGATTCGGGCGGCTGGTGGTCCTGTGCGCGCACGGCAGCAGCACCGAGAACAACCCCTACCAGGCCTCCCTGGACTGCGGCGCCTGCGGGGGACAGGCCGGCGCACCCAATGCGCGCACCGCGGTGGCGATCCTCAACCGGCCGCCGGTCCGTGCGGGGTTGCGCAGCCTGGGCATCGACATCCCCGACGAGACCTGGTTCCTCGCCGCCCAGCACGACACCGCGCTGGACCGGGTGACCCTGCTGGACCGGCACCTGATTCCCGGCCGGTACCAGGCCGATCTCGACCGACTCGACGAGGATCTCCGGCGCGCCGGCGCGGCCCTGGCCGCCGAGCGGTGCCCGGCCCTGCCCGGTGCGGCCCGAACCGCCACGCCCGACGGCGCGGCGCGCCACGTCGCCAACCGCTCGGCGGACTGGGCGCAGGTCTACCCGGAGTGGGGGCTGGCGGGCAACGCCGCCTTCATCGTCGGCCCGCGGGCGGTGACCCGCGGAATCGACCTGGACCGGCGTACGTTCCTGCACTCCTACGAAGCCGAGGTCGACACCGACGGCTCGGCGCTGGAGACGATCCTCACCGCTCCACTGGTCGTCGCGCAGTGGATCAACTGCCAGTACTACTTCTCGACGGTCGCGCCGCAGGTGTTCGGCGCGGGGACCAAAACCGTCCACAACGTGGTGGGCGGGGTCGGCGTACTGGCCGGCCACAACGGCGACCTGCAACTCGGCCTTCCGTGGCAGTCGGTCTCCGACGGCCGGCGCCTGCTGCACGAGCCCTTGCGGCTGCTGGCGGTGGTCCAGGCGCCACTGGATCGGATCGACATGATCGTCGCTCGCAATCCGGTGCTGCAGCAACTGTTCGGCAATGACTGGGTCGGCCTGGTGGCCCGGGAGAGTCCCCAGCAGCCCTGGCGGCGCTGGACCCGTGCCGGATGGAGGAACTGGGCCCAAACATCAACCACGGCAGACACATTCAACGAGGAGATGGTTTCATGACTGCACCCACATCACTACCGACGCTGACCAAGATGACCAAGATCGAGGTCGTCGTCTCGGGAAGCGACGCACCGGCGGTGCGCGAGCTCATCCAGAGCGTCGGCGCCACCGGCTACACCAGCCTGTCGGGGGTCTCCGGACTCGGCCATCACGGCTACCACCAGGGCCGGCTGCTGTTCAACCAGCAGGCGACCCTGGAGTTGATCATCACCGTGGTCCCCGAAGGAAAGGCGGAGGCACTGCTGGCCGGGCTGCGGCCACTGCTCGACGCCTCCTCGGGGGTCATGTTCGTGACTGAGACGTTCGTCAGCCGGCCTGATTACTTCAGCTGAGAAGAGAGAGGAATACCACGGTGTCGATCACACCCTCGCCCATCACCACCCCTATCGGAGCCCCCGACCCCCTGATCGCCTGGCAGCGCCTGCGTTCGGGTACGGCGCGAAATCCCCTGCCCGCCGGCGACATCCGGGCGAACACCGACCGCCCCATCGCCGCGGTGTTCCGGTGCGCGGACACCGGGGTGCCCAGCGAGACGGTCTTCGGGCAGAGCAGCGGATCCCTGATCGATGTCAGCACCTGGGGGCACGTCGTCGACAGCGGAGTGATGGGCGCTCTCGAATACGCCGTCGAGACACTTGAGGTTCCACTGATCGTGGTGCTCGGCCACCCAGAGTGTCCGGCGATGGCCGCGGCCATGCGCGCCTGGACCGACGCCGTGATGCCCGATGGTGCCACCCGTGCGGTGGTCGAGCACGCGATCGGATCGATCGTTCACCGCGGAGTCGGCGGTGGCTCCATCGCGGAGGTGACCGCGGCGCACATCGCCGAGACCGGGCTGGCCGTACTGGAGCGCTCGCCGGTGATCGCGCGGAAGGTGGATGCGGGCCGGTGCGCGATCGTTTGCGCCACAGCCGATTCCACCGGCAGCAGAATCACGGTGCACGCCACGGTCGGGGCTGTCGGGGAGGTGGACGGCACCCTGCTGGAGTGCGTCTGAATCAGTTCGGCGGCGCCGGTGGCTGCGCCGGCGCCGGTGCGGGGGGCTCGACCGGGGATTCCGCGGAAAGCGGCCCACCGGCTGCCTCGGGTCCGGCAGGCGCGTCGGCCGGCGGCGGGGCGAGAGGTGCGTCGGCGGTCGCGGGCGGTGTCACCGGATCGGGTGGCGGATCGGGTGGCGGCACGGCCGGCACCTCAGGTGGCGGGGCGGGCGGGGCGATGGGTGGCGGCCCGATCCTGTTGAGGGTGAACGGGATCGACAGGCTTCCGGGCTCGGCGCCGCAGGCACCCTTGCTGTTGATGCTGACACTGCCGGAAAGGCCCACGGCCTCCCAGGAGTAGGTGTTCAGACCCGGCACGGTGCTTCCGTCGGGGCAGAGGATCGCGTCGGGCTGCTGGACGAAGAGGATCCACGACCCGACCGCGTAGTGCGCGTCGCCGCTCCAGGGCGCCCTCTTGGCGTTTCCTGTCTCCGACACCCTCATACACATGTCGGCGTCATCGGGGCAGGGGGTCAGGGTCCAGGTCGCGCTCTGGCCGTCCTCGGCCGAGAACGTGTAGGTGCCGGCGCTGTCCGGTTCCACGGCCCCCGCGGGGACGGCTGTGACGCCGGTTCCGCCGGCGAGTGCGGCGCCGGCCAGCGCGATCACGATCGGTTTCATCAGACTCCTCGGGAGAGTGGAACGCAGATCAACGCCCGAGCCTAGCGACTCGAGGGCGATCCGGGCGCTGCCGCGCGCCGCCGTGTCCGGAGGATGCGGTAGGTCTGCAGGCTCAGCAGCGCACCGGTCACCGCGCCGAGGACGTCGGCGGTCCAGTCGTGGAGGTCGGCGCCGGTGCGGCCCGGGATCAGGGACTGTACCGCCTCGTCGAAGGCGCCGAATGCCGCGATCATGATGACGGCCGCGACGGCCACCCGGGCATGCCGGGCGCGGGGCCGCGAGACGAGCAGCGCCCGAGCCGCCAGCCACCCGCCGACCGTGAAGGCGGCGAAGTGGTTGATCTTGTCCCAGAACAACGACGCCGCCTCGGGCAACTCCTCCGGGCCGAGCAAGGACAGCCACAGGACGGCCGCGGCCCAACAGAGCAGGGCGAACCACAAGACGGTGGCGAGTCGGTGCCGACGCATGACCTATCGCATGTGGACGAAGTAGGACAGTGTTCGCGGGGCGGCTTCGCTGCCACCGAACCACCCGGTGACTTTGGCGCTTGTCCACAGCCTGGGAGTCAGGCCCGGCGGGTACGGCTTGAACACCGTCGTGTCGCCGTAGGAGACGGTGATGCCGGTGTAGTCGACCGACCACCGGAAGGTCTGGTCGACCGGCACGGAGATAACCTCCGCATCCGACGGAAAGACGTAGGCGAAATCGTTGTCGAAGAATGGGCCGACTTCGTACTCCTTGGTGCTCAGGTTGTAGCGCCAGACGACCATGGCGGCGTTGCGCTCCGGCCGCCACGGCGTAAACGTGATGCCCGCCAGCTTGTTCCAGTCGTACTGGTCCTCGTCTTTGAGGTCGTAGGCCGAATCGGGGACGAATGTCGCGTCGCCGGACGTCCTGGTGAGCCACAGAGACGATCTGCTCGGGATCGCCAGATGCGTGCCTTTGAGAATGGTGAGCCGCCGGCCGCGGGGGTCACAGAGGCTCGCCTTCGGTGTGGGGATTGGTGGGCCGGTCCGGGCCCGGCTCTGCGAGGGCACCCGGTCCGGCGCCGCAGCCCGTGCGGGCGCGGGCCCGGTCGGCGAGACGAACGGTTCGGCCACGTCCGCCGCAGGACGGACGGCGCGGGTCGCGGGCCGGGACGGGCGGGTCGTCGCCGGCCGTGGTGCCGCGCCGGAAACCCGGAGAGCCGGCCTCGGTTTCGATTTCGTTTTCGAGACGGTCTTACCGTTGTCCGGGCGCGCGGGGGAGTCCTGGGGAGCCGCCACACCCGGTGCCGAGGTGGCCAGACTGATCAGGGCCCCGACTCCCAGTGCCGCCGCGACGCCGCTGGCGCGTCCCACCAGCCCTAGTGCGGTCATGGCGTTTCTTCCCCTCAGGCCCGGACGTGCCGTCTGGCAGCATACGGTGGCCCCGACAGTGGAGTGCGGGCACCGACTTTTCAGATGGTGCCCACGTCGTCGCCGGCGGGTTCGCCCGCAAGGCGTGGATCGTCGTCGCCGGAGGTGCGGTCCATGTCGGGGATGTTAAGGCTGCTGGTGTTCGGATGCTGGGAGTTGAGCCTCGGATCAGTCGAACCGCCCTCACTACAGGCCCAGGAACTCCATGAGCTCCGGCGAACATCCCGCGCCGTCCTGCTCGCAGAAGTTGGCGCAGGCGGCGGTGTTTTGCTCGCAGTAGGACGGGGTGTCCTGCGCAGTCGCGGCGGCGAAGTCGTCGCTGAGATTTTTAGCCGTCTCGCGCATCTGCTGAACTTGCTTGCCCTCAGGCGTCATGACCGAATTCCCCGGTCGGCCGTCCAAGGCGCTGGCGGCGTTGCAATTCAGGTTCAGGTACACCTTGCCTGATGTCATGTCCGTCCGCGAGCCACTCACGATGCACTGTTCAGTGGGGAGATACTCGCCGATACGGCTTGCGACCACGGCCCTACCTTTACCGATGACCCCGACTGCCTGCTCGTAAGTCTGACCCTTGAACTCGTCTACCGCGCCCGCGACCCCCGAGCCCACCACTATCGCCAGGACCGCCGCGCTGCCGACAACTACGGTCACAGTCCGTCTCACCGCAACCTCCTCGATGGCTGTCGATCCCAACTTACCGCTCATCCGCAGCTTCAGCAGCGCGAAACGAATGCGCCTACACGGCCTGTCCGGGTCAACGGGTTCGAGGCCCGACGCGTGACCCGGAGAGGGCGCTGGCCTCGGCACGCATGAGCGACCGCGACGCTGGTATACCTGCGGGCATCTTTGGCCCGACGCGGACGAGCCCGCCCGCACCGCGATCGGGGGACGATCGCGGTCCGAGCGGACTCGTCTGGTGGAACTGCCGCCTACGTGCTGCTTACACGTCGTAGTACAGCGCGAACTCGTACGGGTGCGGACGAATCTGCACCGGCAGGATCTCGTTCTCCCGCTTGTAGGAGATCCAGGTCTCGATCAGGTCGGAGGTGAAAACACCACCCTCGGTGAGGTAGTCGTGGTCCTGCTCGAGCCGGTCGATGACCGCCGACAAGGAGGTGGGCGCCTGCGGACTGTTGGCGGCCTCATCCGGCGGCAGCTCGTAGAGGTCTTTGTCGATGGGGGCCATCGGCTCGATCTTCTTCTTGATTCCGTCGATCCCGGCCATCAGCATGGCCGCGAACGCCAGGTACGGGTTGCCCGAGCTGTCCGGGCAACGGAACTCCAGGCGTTTGGCCTTGGGGTTGTTGCCGGTGATCGGGATGCGCACACACGCCGAGCGGTTGCGCTGGCTGTACACCAGGTTGATCGGCGCCTCGTAGCCCGGCACCAGGCGCTTGTAGGAGTTCACCGTCGGGTTGGTGAACGCCAGCAGTGACGGCGCGTGGTGCAGGATGCCGCCGATGTAGTGCCGCGCGGTGTCCGAGAGCCCGGCGTAGCCGGACTCGTCGTGGAAGAGCGGCTTGCCGTCCTTCCACAGCGACTGGTGCACGTGCATACCGGACCCGTTGTCGCCGAACAGCGGCTTGGGCATGAAGGTGACGGTCTTGCCGTTCTGCCAGGCGGTGTTCTTGATGATGTACTTGAAAAGCATCACGTCGTCGGCCGCATGCAGCATGGTGTTGAACTTGTAGTTGATCTCGGCCTGCCCGGCGGTGCCGACCTCGTGGTGACCGCGCTCGAGGGTGAACCCGGCGTTGATCAGGTTGGTCGACATCTCGTCGCGCAGGTCGACATAGTGGTCGTAGGGCGCGACCGGGAAGTACCCGCCTTTGGGGCGAACCTTGTAGCCCCGGTTGGCGCTGCCGTCGGCTTCGAAGGGCTCTCCGGAGTTCCACCAGCCCGACTCCGAGTCGACTTCGTAGAAGGTGCCGTTCATCTTCGAGTCGAAGGCCACCGAGTCGAAGATGTAGAACTCGGCTTCGGCGCCGAAGTAGGCGGTGTCGGCGATACCGGTGGAGGTCAGGTAGTTCTCTGCTTTGCGGGCGACGTTGCGCGGATCGCGCGAGTAGGGCTCGCGGGTGAACGGGTCGTGCACGAAAAAGTTCAGGTTCAGCGTCTTGGCGGCTCGGAACGGGTCGATGCGCGCGGTCTCTGGGTCGGGCAGCAGCATCATGTCCGACTCATGGATGGACTGGAAACCCCGGACCGACGAGCCGTCGAAGGCAAGCCCGTCCTCGAAGACGCTCTCGTCGAACGCCGAGGCCGGGATCGAGAAGTGCTGGACCACACCGGGCAGGTCGCAGAACCGAATGTCGACGTACTCGACCTTCTCGTCCTTGACCAGCTTGAAGATGTCGTCGGCCGAATGGTGTTTCGCCACGTACTTAACTCCTTTGAGATGCAGCCGCATGATCTGTCGGGAGGCTTCCCCGACCCGCGGCTGACGGTAGGGAGCCGATGTTGCACGTCCATCAACCGAATGTTGCGTGGACGTTACGCGTGTCGTCGGTGCTGGTCCGGGGCCTCGACAGGGCGATCCAACGGCTACGCTGGCGGTATGGCGCGTGAGATCGGGTCCTGGCTGTCCGGTCCGCAGTCGTTGGGCTCCGGGGACGGGTATCCCGGAGAGCGGCTGGGCCTGCCGGCCGAGGGGCCTGGATCGCTTGCCCGGGTCGGACGACGATCCGTGGCCCTCTTGGCCGACTGGCTGATCTGCTACGGACTAGCCGGTCTGGGGCTGGCGTCCGGCCTGTTCGGAAGCGCTTTCCTGGCGACGGCCGTGCTGCTCGTCTGGTTCGTCCTGGGCGTGGTGTCGGTTCGGTTGTTCGGGTTCACCCCCGGCCAGTACGTCTTGGGCCTGCGGGTCGCCTCCGTCGACAACCGCCTGCATGTCGGCACCGGTCGGGCGGTGGCGCGCGGTCTGCTCATCGCACTGGTGATACCTGCCCTGCTGACCGACATCGACGGCCGCGGCCTGCAGGACCGGCTGACCGCCACGGCGGTCCTGAAACGCTGAAGCCCGGCGAGGCGACGGGCCTAGCGGCGGCGGACGGTGCGCTGCACCCCGCGCATCTTGGCCTGGGGCGGCAGCGGTCCTTTGGGCATCGCCGCCGGGCCGAGCCTGCTGCCGAGCGCGGCGAGCTTGGACTCCAGTGAGTCCATCTTCTTGACGTTGATGTTGGCCGGCAGTTTGGTCAGGTGGCGCTCCAGCTTGGACAGCGGCACCTCGCCCTCCTCATTGCCGATGACGACGTCGTAGATCGGGATGTCGCCGATCAGCCGCGCGGTGCGCTTCTTCTCCTGAGCCAGCAAAGGTTTGACCCGGTTCGCCGAGCCCTCGCCCACGAAGATCACCCCGGGCCGGCCGATGACCCGGTGCACGACGTCGAAGTGGCCGTTGCCCGCCACACCCGTCTTGACCCGCCAGTTGCCACGCATGTTCTCCAGCGCCCATCCCGCCGCGCCGGCCTGTCCCTCGGCCTTGCGGTAGGCCGACTTCTGGGCGCGCCGGCCGAAGATGATGAAGGCCACCAGGACGCCGAGCACGACGCCCAGCACGATGAACATCCACTTGGTGACGCCGCCGATCAGCAGGCCGAAGCCCACCGACGCCGCCACGGCGGCCGTGAACCCGGCCGCCATGTAGGGCAGCAGCCGGCTGTCCTCCCTGCGCTGCATTCCGAAGGCCTGCCACAACTGGGTCCGGCGCTGTCGGGATTCGGTCTTGCGGGCGGCTTTCGCCGCTTCTTTCGCTGCCTTCAATTCGGCGGGGGTGCGGGATTTCGCCATAGCTGTCAAGGATACGTAGCGCCGCGCCGGGCCGTGGCGGCCTTGGCGTAGAGGCGGCCCGCCCGGTAGGACGAACGCACCAGTGGGCCGGCCAGCACGCCGGCGAAGCCGAGCCCCTCGGCGTAGCCGGCCAGGTCGGCGAACTCCTCGGGATGCACCCAGCGCTCGACCGGGTGGTGACGCGGCGAGGGGCGCAGGTACTGGGTGATCGTGACGATGTCGCAGCCGGCGCAGTGCAGGTCGGCCAGCGCGGTGCGCACCTCGTCGATCGTCTCGCCGAGGCCCAGGATCAGATTGCTCTTGGTGACCAGGCCGAACTCCCGGGCCGCGGTGAGTGCGTCGAGGCTGCGCTGGTAGCGGAAGGCCGGCCGGATCCGTTTGAAGATCCTGGGCACGGTCTCGAGGTTGTGGGCCAGTACCTCCGGACGGGAACCGAACACCTCCCGCAGCAGATGCGCCTCGCCGTTGAAGTCCGGCGCCAGCAACTCCACGCCGGTCGACGGGTTGAGCCCCTTGATGGCCCGGACCGTCTCTGCGTAGAGCCAGGCCCCGCCGTCGGGCAGGTCGTCGCGTGCCACCCCGGTGACGGTGGCGTACTTCAGGCCCATCGCGGCCACGCTCTCGGCCACCCGGCGCGGCTCGTCGCGGTCCAACTCGGCCGGTTTACCGGTGTCGATCTGGCAGAAGTCGCAGCGGCGGGTGCACTGTTCGCCGCCGATCAGGAAGGTGGCCTCGCGGTCCTCCCAGCATTCGAAGATGTTCGGGCAGCCGGCTTCCTCGCAGACGGTGTGCAGACCCTCGCGGCGGACCAGACCCTTCAGTGCGGTGTACTCCGGGCCCATTCGGGCGCGGGTTTTGATCCACGGCGGCTTGCGCTCGATCGGGGTCTCGGCGTTGCGCACCTCGAGCCGCAACAACTTGCGACCGGCCGGATCCACCGCACTCATGGTTGCGATGGTACGGGCAGGCGGCCGTCGGGCGAGGTCGACGGCTGTCCCCGGGGAACAATTGCGTGCTATTTTCCCAAACAAGTAAATAGCAAGCGCCCGCCCGGGAAGGCCCGGCCCGGGAAAACCCCACGAACATCAAGGAGACCCGCGATGGCGGCATCGACTTCTTCATCTCGGCGCGGCGCGGCCGTCGCCGCATTTGCGCTGATGGCGGGGGCGCTTCCGGCGGCACTGCTGGCGACGTCCCCGGCAGAGACGGCCTACCGGGCCGACTGTGCCGTCGGCTTCTACTGGGACACGGTGAACATGGTCTGCGCTCCCGTCGTCGTCGATCCCGTCCCGGTCGTGGATCCGGTTCTCGGTCCGGTCGGTCCGGTGGGTGTGGGTGGGGTCGTCGGCCCGGTCGGCGTCGATCCGGTTCTGGGTCCGGTCGGTCCGGTCGGTGTCGGTCGCCGGTAGCGACCGGAACCCTGGTCTAGCGGGACACCGCCAGACGCCCGTCGAGAGCGGCGCACACCGCTTCGGTCACCCGGTCCCGGACCTCGGCGACCGCCACTCGCCGGCCCAGTTCGGCCGTCAGTGAGGTGACGCCGGCGTCGGCGATGCCGCACGGAACGATCGCCGCGAACCCGCCCAGGTCGCAGTCGCAGTTCAGGGCGAAGCCGTGCATCGTCGTGCCCCGGGCCACCCGGATGCCGATCGCGGCGATCTTGCGTGCGGGACGGCCGTCGCCGGCGGGCAGCCATACCCCCGAGCGGCCTGCCACCCGGCCCGCCTCGAGGCCGAAGCCGCCGCATACGCTGATCAGCGACTCTTCAAGGCGCCGAACGAAATTCACCACGTCAAGCGGTTCGGCCAGGCCGATGATCGGATAGCCGACCAGCTGTCCCGGCCCATGCCAGGTGATCTTGCCGCCGCGGTCGGTGTCGACGACGGGTGTGCCGTCCACCGGGCGCTCGTGGGCCTCGGTGCGTTTGCCGGCGGTGTAGACAGCGGGGTGTTCGAGCAGCAACAGGGTGTCCGGACCGCCGGCCACCCGGTCGTCGGCGATCGCCCGTTGGAGTTCCCAGGCCTGCGCGTAGTCCAGCAGTCCGAGTTGCCGGATCCGCACGGGTTCGCCGCTGGAGCGGATGGATTGCCGCACCCGACCGACGGTACTACCCGCGGGTGGACCCGGTGGCGTAGGCGAGCGCTTCCCCGATGGTGTTGTGGTGAAAGGTGAAACCGGCACGTTCCAGCGCGGCCGGGATGGCGCGCTGGCCGCCCAGTAGGCCTTCTTCGGCGAACTCGCCGAGGAGGGTCTTCAGCGCGATACCGGGAACCAGCCACGGCGCCGGCCGGTTCAGTGCGCGGGCCAGCGCGGTGGTGAACTCGGCGTTGGTCACCGGCGCGGGGCCGGTGAAGTTCACCGGCCCGGACAGGCCGGGCTCGCGGATCGCGAACAGCAGCGCCCGGACCTCGTCTTCCAGGCTGATCCAGGGCATGTACTGGCGGCCGCCCGCCAGCCGCCCGCCCAGCCCGAGGGCGAACAGCGGTTTGAGCTTGCTCAGCAGGCCACCGGTGGGGGAGAGGACCAGGCCGGTGCGCGCCAGCACCACTCGCACCCCGGACTCCCGCGCGGGTGCGGTGGCGGCCTCCCAGTCGACGCACAGCTGAGCCAGGAATCCCGTTCCGGCGGGGCCGGATTCGTCGGTGATGCGGCTGCCGGTGTCCCCGTAGTAGCCGACGGCACTGGCGTTGACGAGGGTTGGAACGCCGGCCTGAACCACCGCCGCGCAGATCACCTCGGTGGGGTCGATGCGGCTGTCGCGCAGGCTCTGCTTGAACGCCCCCGACCACCGCTTGTCGCCGACGCCGACGCCGCAGAGGTTGACGACCGCGTCGATCCTCTCAAGCCCGGCCGGGTCGAAGTCGCCGCTGTCCGGGTTCCAGTACAACTCGTCGCGCCCGGCCGCGGCGCGCCGCACGATCCGCACCACCCGGTGGTCCGCCGAACGCAGCGCAGCCACCAGCGCCGTGCCGATGAGGCCGGACGAGCCGGCGACGGCGACCGTCAGCGTCAAAGCCCGAGCTCGGCTTCGAAGGCGCCTTCCTCGAGCCGTTTGCGAACCGTGCTCAGGAACCGTCCGGCATCGGCTCCGTCAACGAGCCGGTGGTCGTAGGTCATCGGCAGGTAGCACACCGAGCGCACGCCGATCGACTCGTTGCCGAGCTCGTCGGCGATCACCCGGGGACGCTTGACGATCGCCCCGGTGCCCAGCATCGCGGCCTGCGGGGGAACCAGGATCGGGGTGTCGAACAGCGCGCCCTGGCTGCCGATGTTGGTGATGGTGAAGGTGCCCCCGGAGAGCTCGTCGGGCTTCAGATTGCCCGAACGGGCCCGGGCGGCGATGTCGTTGATCGCCCGGGCCAGGCCGGCCAGTGACAGGTCGCCGGCGTTGTGTACCACCGGCGAGAGCAGACCCTGCTCGGTGTCGACCGCGAAACCCAGATGCTCGGCGTCGTAGTAGGTGATCTCGCCGGTCTCCTCGTTGTAACTGGCGTTGATGTTCGGATGCGCCTTGAGCGCGTCGATGACGGCCCGGGCGATGAACGGCAGATAGGTCAGGTTGACGCCCTCGCGTTCGGCGAAGTCCTTCTTGGCCCGCGCCCGCAGCGCCACGATCTTTGTCATGTCGACTTCGTGGGTCTGGGTGAGCTGGGCGGTGGTCTGCAGCGACTCGCGGGTCTTGCGGGCGGTGATCTGCCGGATCCGGTTGGCCTTCTGAGTGGTGCCGCGAAGGTGTGCCAGCGGGGAGGGCTGGGCGGCCGGAGCGCCGGCCTTCGCCGACGGGGCCGCCGGCGACGTCGACGCGGCGGCAGGGGCCTTCTTCCCCTCGGCGGCTGCCAGCACATCCTGCTTGCGGATGCGCCCGCCGACGCCGGTTCCCTTGACGGCGGCCAGGTCGATCCCGTTCTCGGTAGCCAGCTTTCGCACCAGCGGGGTCACGTAGGGGGTCGGGCCGCTGGTCAGTGGAACGGGCAGCGGGGTGGCCGCGGTGTCGCTGCGCGACCAGCTGCGCCCGGGCACGGCGCTTGCCGTTCCCCCCGGCGGGGCCGTTGCAGCGGACGTTGTGGTGCTCTCCG
>NZ_JBJTJF010000078.1:0-13841 GCF_046095365.1 Mycobacterium sp. | reverse complement strand
TTGTCAACACCGTGCAGCAGGCGGCACAGACGCTGCCTGCTCTGGTCGCACGATTCGCCGACGTGCAGATCCTCGTGGTGGGCCGCGGTGACGAGGACGAGCTGCGCGAGAAGGCCGGGGAGTTGGTCGGGCACCTGAGGTTTCTCGGGCAGGTCGACGACGCCGAGAAAGCCTCGGCGCTGCGCAGCGCAGACGTCTACTGCGCACCCAACACCGGCGGGGAGAGCTTCGGCATCGTTCTGGTCGAGGCGATGGCGGCCGGTACCCCGGTGGTCGCCAGCAACCTCGACGCCTTCCGGCGGGTGCTCGAGGACGGCAGGGCCGGGCGGCTGGTGCCTGTCGAGGATTCCGCGGCGCTGGCCGAGGCGCTGATCGCGGTGCTGGGTGACGCCAGACTGCGGCGGCGCTACATCAAGGCGGCCACCGCGGCCGTGCAGCGCTACGACTGGTCGGTGGTGGCCGACGAGATCATGCGGGTCTACGAGACCGTGGCGGCATCCGGGATGAAGGTGTCGGTCGCCGGGACGGCCAGATCCGGGTCCGCCTGATGGCGCCCGGCCTGTACTGGACACTCACCGGGGCACTGGTCCTCGTCCTGGCCGCTATCGCGGTGTGGGCGCTGCGGACCGCCAACCGGCTGGACCGTCTGCACGTTCGGTACGACCTGTCCTGGCAGGCCCTCGACTCGGCGCTGGCCCGCCGCGCGGTGGTGGCCAGGGCGATCGCCGCACAGGCCTACGGCGGCGCCGACGACGGGCGGCGACTGGCCGAACTGGCCGACGCCGCGGAGCGGGCGCCCCGCCCGGCCCGGGAGGTCCGCGAGAACGCGTTGTCCACCGCGCTGAGCCAGGTCGACCCGGACACGGTTCCGCCCGGGCTGGCGGCCGAACTGGCCGAGGCCGAGACCCGGGTGCTGCTGGCCAGGCGTTTCCACAACGACGCCGTGCGCGACACCCTGGCGCTGCGTGAGCGGCGCCCGGTGCGGTGGTTGCGTTTGGGCGGACATGCCGCGCTGCCAAGCTATTTCGAGATCGCCGAGCCGGCGCAGCGGTGATGGTCGCGGAAACCGCTCGGTGCTGAGCCGGACCTCGGCACGGGTCGTCCTGCTCGACCAGGACGGCGCGGTGCTGCTGCTGTGCGGCTCGGATCCGGCCATCGCCGACGGGTCCGCGCCGCGGTGGTGGTTCACCGTCGGGGGAAGGGTGCGGCCGGGGGAGCCGCTGGCCGGCGCCGCCGTACGCGAGCTCGCCGAGGAGACCGGTCTGGTGGTCGACGCCGGAGACCTGCTCGGCCCGGTCTGGCGGCGCGAGGCGGTGATCCGGTTCAACCGCGAGGTGATGCACAGCGAGGAGTTCTTCTTCGTCCACCGCACCCGCCGCTTCGAGCCGTCGCCGAGCGGGCGCACCGCCCTGGAACGGCGCTACATCCACGGCCACGACTGGTGCGACGCCGCGGCGATCGCCCGGCTCCGGGACTCCGGCCAGACGGTGTACCCGTTACAACTCGGTGACGTGCTCGCCGAAGCGGGCCGGTTGGACGAGCCGCCCGCGAAACCGTGGGCAATTCGCTGATTAGACTGGGTGCGCACCAAGCGAAGGAGCCAACAGTGGACAGCGCAGCAACCGGTACGGCTCGAGTCAAGCGCGGCATGGCCGAGATGCTCAAGGGCGGCGTCATCATGGACGTCGTCACCCCCGAGCAGGCGCGGATCGCCGAGGCCGCCGGGGCCGTTGCGGTGATGGCGCTGGAACGGGTGCCCGCCGACATCCGCGCCCAGGGCGGGGTGGCCCGGATGAGCGACCCCGACCTGATCGAGGGCATCATCTCCGCGGTCACCATCCCGGTGATGGCCAAGGTGCGCATCGGGCACTTCGTGGAAGCCCAGATCCTGCAGAGCCTGGGGGTGGACTACATCGACGAGTCCGAGGTGCTCACACCGGCCGACTACACCCACCACATCGACAAGTGGCGGTTCACGGTGCCCTTCGTGTGCGGGGCGACCAATCTGGGGGAGGCGCTGCGCCGCATCACCGAGGGGGCCGCGATGATCCGTTCCAAGGGCGAGGCCGGTACCGGCGACGTGTCGAACGCGACCACCCACATGCGTGCCATCGCCGGCGAGATCCGCCGGCTGACCTCGCTGAGCGAGGACGAGCTGTTCGTCGCCGCCAAGGAACTGCAGGCGCCCTACGACCTCGTCGTCGAGGTGGCCCGGGCCGGCAAGCTGCCGGTCACGCTGTTCACCGCCGGCGGCATCGCCACCCCGGCGGATGCCGCGATGATGATGCAGCTCGGTGCCGAGGGCGTCTTCGTCGGCTCGGGGATCTTCAAGTCCGGGGATCCCGAGCAGCGGGGTGCGGCGATCGTGAAGGCCACCACCTTCTACGACGATCCCGACGTGCTGGCCAAGGTCTCCCGCGGCCTGGGCGAGGCGATGGTGGGAATCAACGTCGACGACATCCCCGAGCCGCACCGGCTGGCCCAGCGCGGCTGGTAGGCGGCCGGACAACCGCGGGCGATGTCCATCGAACGCATCCTCGGACTCGAGCAGCTCGAGGTCAACATCTACCGCGGTGCGGTGTTCAACCCAGAGGAAGGCTTTCTGCAAAGGACTTTCGGCGGTCACATCGCCGGGCAGGCGCTGGTATCCGCTGTGCGCACCGTGGACCCGGCCTACCGCGTGCACTCGCTGCACGGCTACTTCCTGCGACCGGGCGACGCCACCAAACCGGCGGTCTACCTCGTGGACCGTCCGCGCGACGGGGGCTCGTTCTGCACCCGGCGGGTCAACGCCGTGCAGAACGGCGAGGTGATCTTCTCGATGGGCGCGTCGTTCCAGACCGAACAGGTGGGCATCGAGCACCAGGACGCCATGCCCGTCACCCCTCCGCCCGAGGCTCTGCCCGACTTCCATTCCCCGGAATACGGATTCAGCCGGGGCCGGATCGCCCAGTTCGCCGAGTGGGACATCCGCCGGGTGCCTCCGGGGGATCTGACCGCCGTGCCCGGGAAGGTGTGCCAGCAGCAGGTGTGGTTCAAACACAAGGATCCGATGCCCGACGATCCGCTGCTGCACATCTGCGCGCTGGCCTACATGAGTGACCTGACCCTGCTGGCCTCGGCGCACTCCACCCACTCCGCCGAGCGCCCGAACCTGATGATCGCATCGCTGGACCACGCCATGTGGTTCATGCGCCCCTTCCGCGCCGACGACTGGCTGCTCTACGACCAGTCCTCGCCGTCGGCCTCGGGCGGCCGGGCGCTGACCCAGGGCCAGATCTTCAACCGGGCCGGGCAGATGGTCGCCGCCGTCGTTCAGGAGGGCCTGACCCGCTACGTGCGGGGGTACACGCCGGGCTCAGGGTGAGCGGCCCCGCGGTCGGGGTGCTGGCGCTGCAGGGCGACACCCGCGAGCACCTGGCTGCGCTTCGCCAGGCCGGGGCCGAGGCCTGCACGGTGCGGCGGCGGAGCGAGCTCGAATCGGTGGACGCGTTGGTCATCCCGGGCGGGGAGTCCACCACCATGAGCCTGCTGCTGCGCGAGACGGGCCTGCTGGAGCCGCTGCGGGAGCGGCTCGCCCGGGGCATGCCCGCCTACGGGTCCTGCGCCGGGATGATCCTGCTGGCCAGCGAGATCCTCGACGCCGGGGTGCCGGGGCGCGAGGCCCTGCCGCTCGGCGGGATCGACATGACGGTGCGGCGCAACGCCTTCGGACGCCAGGTCGACTCCTTCGAGGACGACATCGAGTTCCGCGGGCTCGACGGCCCGGCCCACGCCGTGTTCATCCGGGCCCCCTGGGTGGAACGGATCGGGCCGGACGTGGAGGTGCTGGCCCGGGCCGGTGATCACATCGTCGCAGTTCGCCAGGGCCGGGTGCTGGCCACCGCCTTCCACCCCGAGATCACCGGCGATCGCCGGGTGCACAGGTTGTTCGTCGACATCGTCACCGGGTGAGAGCCGTTCCCGCCCCGCAGTAGACTCAGCGGCGCACCGACCGGCACGAACGAGGACTACAGCACATGAGCGGCCATTCCAAGTGGGCTACCACCAAGCACAAGAAGGCCGTCATCGACGCCAAGCGCGGCAAGTTGTTCGCGAAGTTGATCAAGAACATCGAGGTGGCCGCGCGGACCGGCGGCGGTGACCCGGACGGAAACCCCACCCTGTGGGACGCCATCGCCAAGGCCAAGAAGTCCTCGGTCCCCAACGACAACATCGAGCGCGCCCGCAAGCGCGGCGCCGGTGAGGAGGCCGGGGGCGCGGACTGGCAGAACATCACCTACGAGGGCTACGGGCCCAACGGGGTGGCGGTGCTCATCGAGTGCCTGACCGACAACCGCAACCGGGCGGCCGGCGAGGTCCGGGTGGCGATGACCCGCAACGGCGGCAACATGGCCGACCCGGGTTCGGTCGCCTACCTGTTCTCCCGCAAGGGCGTTGTCACGCTGGAGAAGAACGGCCTGAGCGAGGACGACGTCCTGCTGGCTGTGCTGGAGGCCGGCGCCGAGGAGGTCAACGACCTCGACGACAGCTGGGAGGTCATCTGCGAGCCGACCGACCTGGTCGCGGTGCGCACCGCCCTGAAGGACGCCGGTATCGACTACGACGCCGCCGACGCCGCCTTCCAGCCCTCGGTCACCGTGCCGGTGGACCTGGAGGCCGCCCGCAAGGTGCTCAAGCTGGTCGATGCCCTGGAGGACTGCGACGACGTGCAGGACGTCTACACCAACATCGACATCCCCGACGACGTGGCGGCGCTGCTCGACGAGGACTGAACACGGCCCGGTATGTCGCTGCGGGCTGCTGTCCGTGCGGGCCGCTAGGCTATCGAACAGTTGTTCGCAGTCGAGAGGTGCAGCGGTGCGGGTTATGGGCGTCGACCCGGGGTTGACCCGGTGCGGCCTCGCGGTGGTCGACAGCCGCGGCGGCCGCCAGGTCATCGCCCTGGACGTCGACGTGGTCCGCACCTCGTCCTCGGATCCGCTGGCCAAGCGCCTGCTGGCCATCAGCGACACCGTCGAGCACTGGCTGGACACCCATCTGCCCGATGTGGTCGCCGTCGAGCGGGTCTTCTCGCAGCTGAACGTCTCGACCGTGATGGGCACGGCGCAGGCCGGCGGGGTGATCGCACTGGCCGCCGCGCGGCGGGAGATCGATGTGCACTTCCATACGCCGACCGAAGTCAAGGCCGCCGTCACCGGCAACGGGCGGGCGGACAAAGATCAGGTCACGGCCATGGTCACCAAAATCCTTGCACTGCAACAGAAACCGACGCCCGCCGACGCCGCCGACGCGCTGGCCCTGGCGATCTGCCACAGCTGGCGGGCGCCGATGATCGCCCGGATGGCCAAGGCCGAGGCGATGGCCGCCGAGCAGCGCCGCGCCTACCAGGCCCGGATCAAGGCGGTCTCGGGAGGTTCGCCGTGATCGCCGCGGTGCGCGGGGAGGTGCTCGACGTCGCCCTGGACCACGCCGTCGTCGAGGCCGCCGGGGTCGGCTACAAGGTGATGGCGACCCCCGCCACGCTGGCCACCCTGCGCCGCGGCGCCGAGGCGCGGCTGGTGACCGCGATGATCGTGCGTGAGGACTCGATGACGCTCTACGGGTTCGACGACGGCGAGGCCCGCGACCTGTTCCTGATGCTGCTCGGGGTATCCGGGGTGGGCCCGAAGATCGCGCTGGCCACCCTCGCGGTCTACGACGCGACCGCGCTGCGCCGGGCGCTGGCCGACGGGGACGTCTCCGCGCTGACCCGGGTGCCCGGTATCGGCAAGCGGGGCGCCGAGCGGATGGTGCTCGAGCTTCGCGACAAGATCGGATCGGTTCCCGGCGGTGCGCCGGGTATGGCGGCCACCGGCCACGCCGTCCGCGCTCCGGTGATCGAAGCCCTTGTCGGCCTCGGCTTCCCGGTCAAGCAGGCCGAGGAGGCCACCGACAAGGTGCTCGCCGGTGATCCGGAGGCCGGCACCTCGGGCGCGCTGCGTGCCGCACTGTCGCTGCTGGGGAAGAAATGATGGGCAGGTTCGAGGACGGCGGCGAGGAGCCGGAGCGGGAGGTCTCGGCTGCCCTGACGGTCGGGGAAGGCGACATCGACGCCAGCCTGCGGCCCCGTTCGCTGGGTGAATTCATCGGCCAGCCGCGGGTCCGCGAGCAACTGCAACTCGTCATCGAGGGCGCCAAGAACCGCGGCGGCACACCGGACCACATCCTGTTGTCGGGCCCGCCGGGTCTCGGCAAGACCTCGCTGGCAATGATCATCGCCCATGAGCTGGGCTCGGCGCTGCGGGTCACCTCCGGGCCGGCCCTGGAACGGGCCGGGGACCTGGCCGCCATGCTGTCCAACCTCGTCGAGGGTGACGTGCTGTTCATCGACGAGATCCACCGCATCGCCAGGCCAGCCGAGGAGATGCTCTATCTGGCGATGGAGGACTTCCGGGTCGACGTGGTGGTGGGCAAAGGCCCCGGGGCGACGTCGATCCCGCTCGATGTTGCGCCCTTCACCCTGGTCGGTGCGACCACCCGGTCCGGTGCGCTGACCGGCCCGCTGCGCGACCGGTTCGGGTTCACCGCCCACATGGACTTCTACGAACCCGCCGAGCTGGAGCAGGTGCTGGGCCGCTCGGCGGGAATCCTGGGGATCGAGCTTGGTTCGGAGGCCGGTGCCGAGATCGCGCTGCGGTCTCGCGGCACCCCGCGCATCGCCAACCGGCTGCTGCGCCGGGTCCGCGACTACGCCGAGGTGCGCGCCGACGGGATCATCACCCGCGATGTCGCCAAGGCCGCGCTGGAGGTCTACGACGTCGACGAACTGGGCCTGGACCGGCTCGACCGGGCGGTGCTGTCGGCGCTGACCAAAAGCTTCGGCGGCGGCCCCGTCGGGGTGTCGACGCTGGCGGTGGCGGTCGGGGAGGAGGCAACCACGGTCGAGGAGGTCTGCGAGCCGTTCCTTGTGCGCGCCGGGATGATCGCGCGCACACCGCGCGGCCGGGTCGCGACCCCGCTGGCGTGGACGCATCTGGGGATGACGCCGCCGCCGGCGGCGGGTGGGCTCGGACAGCCTCCGCTTTTCGACTGAGCGGCTATGTTTGTCTGCGTGTCGGACGCGACGTTATTCGTCGGGGGAACCGTGTGGACCGGCCGGAGCGATTCCGACGCCCTGTTGATCTCCGGCGGGCGGGTCCGCGCGGTCGGGGAACAGGCCCGGCAGCAGTCCGGCGCCGACGCCCGCACCGTCGACCTCGACGGCGGATTCCTGATGCCCTCGTTCGGCGACGGCCATGCCCATCCGCTTTACGGCGGGCTGGAGGCTGCCGGTCCTGAGATCAGGCCGTGCCGCTCGGTGGACGAAATCGTCTCTGCGGTAGCCCGATTCGCCGGGCGGCACCCGGAGCGGGAGTGGATCGTCGGCGCCTCCTACGACGGGAGCCTGGCCCCCGGCGGACTGTTCGACGCGAGATGGCTGGACGCGGCCGTGCCGGACCGGCCGGTTGTGCTGCGCGCGTGGGACTACCACACCGTGTGGTGCAACTCCGAGGCCCTGCGCCGTGCCGGCATCACCGCCGACACCCCCGACCCGGTGCTCGGTGAGATCCCGCATCGCGAGGACGGGTCGGTGCTCGGGACGCTGCGCGAGTGGGGCGCGGTCGATCTCGTCATGAATGCAGTGCCGCCGCAGGACGAGTCGGTGCGGGTGGCGGCGCTGGGCACCGCCGCCGACTATCTGCTGGCCGCCGGTGTGACCTGGGTGCAGGACGCCTGGGTCGAGCCCGCCGACGTCGAGACCTATCTGGCCGCGGCCCGGCAGGGCGCCCTGCGGATGCGGTTCAACCTCGCCCTCTACGCCGATCCGCGCCACTTCGACAGCCAGGTCGGGCGGTACGCCGAATCGCGCCGCCGGGTGCGGGAATCCGGATCGGATCTGCTGACCGCGCACACCGTCAAGTTCTTCGCCGACGGTGTGGTGGAGAACGAGACCGGGGCTCTGCTCGAGCCGTACTGCTCCGGGCTGCACAGCCACGGGCAGCGCAACTGGGAGGGCGACTCGCTTGCCGACGCCGCCCGCCGCGTCGACGAACTCGGCCTGCAGATCCACATCCACGCGATCGGCGACGCCGCGGTCCGTCAGGCGCTGGACGCGATCGAACACGTGATCCGCAGCAACGGGCCCCGCGACCGCCGGCCGGTGATCGCCCACGTCCAACTGGCCGACGACGCCGATCTCGCGCGGTTCGCCCAACTGGGCGTGATCCCGACCATGCAGCCGCTGTGGGCGCAGATGGACGCCCTGATGACGGTGCTGACCGTCCCGCGACTCGGCCGCGAGCGCGCCGACCGGCAGTACCGGATGGCGACCCTGGCCGACTCCGGTGCGCCGCTGGCACACGGTTCGGACTGGCCGGTGTCCTCCGGGCGGCCCCTGGACGGGATCGCGGTGGCCGTCTCCCGCCGCACCTCCGGCGGCGAGCCGCCCGGGGGATGGACGCCGCAGGAGATCCTGCCCGTGGAGACCGCGTTGCGGGCCTACACCTCCGGGGTGGCCTACCAGGCGTTCGCCGACGGGGAGTGGGGCGGTATCACCGGGGGATCCGCCGCCGACCTGGTCTGGCTGGATCGGGATCCGCGAACCACCCCTGCGCTGGATCTGCCCGGGATCACGGTGCGCGCCACCTATCTCAACGGGCAACCGGCCTACCGGGCCGTCGATTAGAAAGGCCGCGCCATGACCGTCCGCACCCGTGAAGCGGGACAACTCAAACGCGCGCTGGGCCTGCCCTCGCTGGTGCTGTTCGGCATGGTCTACATCGTCCCGCTGACCGTTTTCACCACCTACGGGATCGTCACCGAGATGACCGGCGGCCGCCTTCCGGTCGCCTATTCGGTCACCCTGGTCGCGATGTTCTTCACCGCGCTGTCCTACGCGCGGATGGCGGAGGCGTTCCCGGTCGCCGGGTCGGCCTACACCTACACCCAGAAGACCTTCGGCGCGCCGCTGGGTTTCCTGACGGGCTGGTCGCTGCTGCTGGACTATCTGTTCCTGCCGATGCTGAACTACCTCGTCATCGGCATCTATCTGGAGGCCGCCTTCCCCTCGGTGCCCGCCTGGGTCTTCATCGTCACGGCGATCGCCGTCGTCACGGTGCTCAACGTCGTCGGAATCGTCTCGGTGGCCCGGGCCAACTTCCTGATCATCGCGATGCAGACCATCTTCATCGTCACTTTCCTGGCGATGGCCTTCGCCGCGATCTCGGGCAGGGGCGACGTCAGCCTCACCGCTCCGCTGCGCGGTGACGGCAGCGCACCGGGAATGGGCGCGATCGTCGCGGGGGCGGCCGTGCTGTGCCTGTCGTTTCTGGGTTTCGACGCCGTCTCCACCCTGTCCGAGGAGGCCAAAGACCCCACCCGCAGCGTGCCGCGGGCGATCATCTTCGCCACGGTCGCCTCCGGGACGCTGTTCGTCGTGCTGTCCTATGTTGCGCATCTGGTGTTCCCCTCGACCAAATTCGCCGACGTCGACTCCGGCTCGCTGGACGTGATGCGCGCGGCCGGGGGGAGGTTCCTGGACACCTTCTTCACCGCGGCCTACGTCGCCGGCGCGCTCGGGTCGGCCCTGACCTCGCAGGCCTCGGTGGCCCGGATCCTGTTCGCGATGGGGCGCGACCGGATCCTGCCGCGACCGTTCTTCGGGCATGTCTCGCCGCGGTTCAGCACGCCGGTCTATGCGATCGTGCTGGTGAGTCTGGTGTCGCTGCTGGCGGTCGTCATCGACCTCGCGACACTGGCCTCGATCGTGAGTTTCGGTGCGCTGGTGGCATTCTCAGCGGTCAACCTCTCGGTCGCGAAGCACTATTTCATCGACCTGGGCGAGCGTTCGGGCCGGTCGGTGGCGCGCAACCTGATTCTGCCGCTGATCGGTTTCGTGCTGACGGTGTGGCTGTGGACCAGCCTCTCCGGGCTGACCCTCAAGGTCGGCATCGTCTGGCTGGCGGCCGGATTCGGCTGGCTGCTTGTGGTGACCCGGGGATTCCGCCGGCCGACACCGGTGATGGACATCGACGGCGAGTGAGTCAGGGGCCCGTCAGGAGACGGTGCGGATGAGTTTCTTGTTGACGAACTCATCGATGCCGAACCGGCCAAGCTCGCGTCCGAAGCCGGAGCGCTTGATCCCGCCGAACGGCAACTCGACGCCCTCGGCTCCGACCGCGTTGATGAACACCATGCCGGCGTCGATCTTGTCGGCCACCCGCTTGGCCTGCTCGGCGTCGGTGGTGAACACATACGAGCCCAGCCCGAACGGGGTGTCGTTGGCGATCTGCACCGCCTCGTCCTCCGAGCCGGCCTTGTACACCGTGGCCACCGGGCCGAACAGCTCCTCGCGGTAGGAGGGCGACGCCGGTGAGACGCCGGTCAGCACCCCGGGCGGGAAGTAGGCGCCCTTGCGCTCACCCGCCGAGGCCAGTCGGGCACCGTCGGCGACGGCCTGATCGACCTGCTCGGCGAGCCGTTCGGCGGCGGCCGCCGAGGACAGCGGAGCCAGGCCGTCGGCGATCTCGAGCACCTTCTTGGTGAACCGGTCGACGAAGTCGTCGTAGAGGTCGGCGGCCACGATGAAGCGCTTGGCGGCGTTGCAGGCCTGGCCGGTGTTCTCGAACCGGCCGGCGACTGCCGCCTCCACGGTGGCGTCCAGATCGTCGGTGCTGAGCACGATGAACGGATCGGATCCGCCGAGTTCGAGCACCACCTTCTTGAGGTTGCGGCCGGCGATCTCGGCCACCGCGGCGCCGGCGCGCTCGGAACCGGTGAGCGACACACCCTGCACCCGCGGGTCGGCGATCGCCTCGGCGATCTGCTCGTTGGTCGCATAGACGTTGACGTAGGCGCCCTCGGGGAACCCGGCGTCGTCGAAGATCTGCTGGATGGCCGCCGCCGACTCCGGGCACTGCGGGGCGTGCTTGAGCACGATGGTGTTGCCCAGCACGAGGTTGGGGCCGGCGAACCTCGCCACCTGGTAGTAGGGGTAGTTCCACGGCATGATGCCCAGCAGCACCCCGACCGGGCCGCGCTTGATCACCGCGCTGCCCTGTCCGTCGAGCAGGTCGATCGGCTCGTCGGCGAGGAACTTCTCGGCGTGGTCGGCGTAGTAGTCGTAGATCGCGGCGCTGAAGTCGACCTCGCCGAGGGACTGCTCGACCGGCTTGCCCATCTCGCGGTTGATGATCTCGGCGAGCTTCTCCCGGCGCTCGGTGTGCAACTGGCCCACCTTCTTGATCAGCGCCGCCCGCTGGGCCACCGTGGAGTTCTTCGACCACTCCCGGTAGGCCTTGTCGGCGGCGGCCAGCGCCTGCTCGATGTCGGCGTCGGTCGCGGTCGGATACTCGCGCTCCACCGTGCCGGTCGCGGGATTGACTACTGCGTATGTGTTCATGGGCGCTCTCCTTGTCAGGGCTGGCGGGTCAGAGGCCGGCGAGTATCCCGGCGAGGACGTCGAGGCCCTCGTTGAGCAACTCGTCGCTGATGGTCAGCGGCGGCAGGAATCGCAGCACGTTTCCGAACGTGCCGCAGCTCAGGACGATGAGACCCTGGGCGTGGGCGGCGCCGCACAGCGCCTTGGTCAGTTCCGGATCCGGTTCCGCCGTACCGGATTTGACCAGCTCCACCGCGATCATGGCGCCGCGCCCGCGCACGTCGCCGATGCGGTCGTCGTCGGCCTGCAACCGGCCCAGCCGGTCCTTCATCAGCCGCTCGATCTCCTTGGCGCGGCCGAGCAGGCCGTCGAGTTCGATGGTCTCGATCGTGGCCAGCGCCGCCGCGCAGGCCAGCGGGTTGCCGCCGTAGGTTCCGCCCACCGCGCCGACGTGGGCGGCGTCCATGATCTCGGCGCGCCCGGTGACGCCGGACAGCGGCAGCCCGTCGGCGATGCCCTTGGCGGTGACGATCAGGTCCGGCTCGATGCCCTCGTCCTCGCAGGCGAACATCTGACCGGTCCGGGCGAACCCGCTCTGCACCTCGTCGGCGATGAAGACCACGTCGTTCTCCGAGCACCATGCCCGCAGGGCCGGCAGGAACCCGGGCGCGGGCACGATGAAGCCGCCTTCGCCCTGGACCGGCTCGATGATCACCGCAGCCAGGTTCGCCGCACCGATCTGCTTGTCGATGACGGTCAGCGCCCGCTCTGCGGCCAGCTCACCGTTGGTGGCCCACTCCTTGTCCATCAGCCCGTCGCGGTAGGGGTAGGACATCGGCGCCCGGTAGATCTCCGGGGCGAACGGGCCCATGCCGCTCTTGTAGGGCATCGACTTGGCGGTCAGGCCCATCGTCAGGTTGGTGCGGCCGTGGTAGGCGTGGTCGAAGGCGACCACCGCGGTGCGGCGGGTGTACATCCGGGCGATCTTCACCGCGTTCTCCACCGCCTCGGCGCCGGAGTTGAACAGGGCGGTGCGCTTCTCGTAGGAGCCGGGGGTGAGCCGGTTGAGGTGCTCGGCGACGGCCACGTACTCCTCGTAGGGGGTGACCATGAAGCAGGTGTGGGTGAATTCGCCGACCTGATCCCGCACCGCCTCCACGACCCGGGGCGAGGAGTTGCCGATCGTGGTGACGGCGATGCCCGAGCCGAGGTCGATGAACCGGTTGCCGTCGACGTCCTCGAGGATGCCGCCCCCGGCCCGGGCGACGAACACCGGCATGGTGGAGCCGACCCCGCGCGAAACCGCCGCGACCTTGCGTTTCGACAGTTCGGTGGAGTTCGGACCCGGGATGGCGGTGACGATTTTTCTGGTCTGCTCGACAGTGTTCACGGCTGTTCTCCTCCACAGTGCCCGGTGCGGGGCAGGCGGATCGATGCGGGTGGAATCGAGCCTAGCCCCACAGCACCGCCCCGCAACCGGAAACCAAAGAGCGCCTCGATGGCAGACTGTTCGGGAAACGGGGCCGTGTGGTCTCGTCACGACTACCCGAGACCGAAGGACGACGACCAGATGGACCTGCTGAGCCTCCTGCCCCTGATCATCATCATGGGGGCGTTCATGTTCTTCGCCTCGCGCCGGCAGCGCAAAGCCCTGCAGGCCACCATCGACCTGCACGAATCTTTGCGGGTCGGCGACCGGGTGCACACCACCTCCGGGTTGCAGGCCACCATCGCCGGGATCACCGACGACACGGTGGACCTCGAAATCGCCCCCGGCGTGGTGACCCGCTGGATGAAGCTGGCCATCCGCGACCGGATCGAACCGGAGGTCCCCGCCGTCGACGGCGCTTCCCGGGACGGGGCGGCCGCCGACCTGACCGAGGGCGACGCGGACCGCCTCACCCGGGACTGAACCCCGCCCCCGTACTCTTTGCGGGGAAGCGCAAGCGGCCGCTGGGCGGCCCAGGGCGAATACACCTAGGCGAATACACCCATAGGAGAATCGACACGTGGCATCGTCACCGGCGCCGGTGCATCCGTACCGCTACCTGGCGCTGTTCCTGGTCATGCTGGTCGGCGTCTACCTGCTGATATTCCTGACCGGCAACAGGCAGGCCAAGCCGAAGCTGGGCATCGACCTGCAGGGCGGCACCAGGGTGACCCTGACCGCGCGCACCCCGGACGGCTCGAAACCCACCCGCGACGCGCTGAACCAGGCTCAGGAGATCATCAGCGCCCGTGTCAACGGCCTGGGCGTGTCGGGCAGCGAGGTCGTCATCGACGGAGACAACCTCGTCATCACCGTCCCCGGTAACGACGGCAACGAGGCCCGCAACCTCGGCCAGACCGCACGGCTGTACGTCCGCCCGGTGATCGGCCAGCCGATCCCGGTCGAGGCGGTCAACAAGAAACCCGGACCCGGTGAGGGTCCCCCCGGCGG
>NZ_JBJTJF010000077.1:0-76669 GCF_046095365.1 Mycobacterium sp. | reverse complement strand
ATGCCGGGTGGGCGGATCGGTGGGCCACGGGTCCGGACCGCCGCCGGGCGGGCCCGGAGGTGGGCCGGCGCCGGGCGGCGGAGCCGGTGGGGGGAGCGTCACCCGGCGATTGTGCCCTACCGGTCGGTGCGGACCCTAACGCGATTCCGCAGGACCCCGACGGTGTCGCGGATCGCCGCGACGCTGCCGACGTCGATGTCGCAGACCACCAGTCGTGGATCGGGCCCCGCGTCGGCCAGCACCTCGCCCAGCGGGGAGGCCACCAGGCTGCCGCCGACGCCGGTGGGGGCGTTGGCCGCGGCCGGGTCGGGGCCCGGGTAGGCCTGACCGGTCGCCGCGACGAAGCATCCCGAGTCCAGGGCCCGGGCCCGGGCCAGCAGGGTCCACTGGTCCAGCTTGCCGGGACCGGCGCCCCAGGACGCACCGACGGCGATCACCGCCGCGCCGCGGTCGGCCAGTTCGGCGTAGAGATAGGGAAAGCGGATGTCGTAGCACAGCGTCAGCCCCACGCCGACGCCGTCGACCTCGACGACCACCGGTTCGTCGCCGGGTGCGATGGTCTCCGATTCGGTGAAGCCGAACGCGTCGTAGAGGTGGATCTTGTCGTAGCGGGCCTCTACGCCGGCGCCGGTGGCCAACAGCGTGTTGGTCACCCGCCCGTCCGGGGCGGGGGTGAACATCCCGGCGATCACCGAGATTCCGGCGTCGGCGGCGATCCTGCGCACCGCGTCGGCCCACGGTCCGTCGATCGGCTCGGCGATCGGGGCGAGCGGAACGCCGAACCGGCACATGGTCGCCTCCGGGAACACCACCAGTCGCGCGCCGGACTCGGCGGCTCGCCGGGTGTAATCGGCGACGGTCGCCAGATTGGCGGCCGGGTCGGTGTCGGACAGGATCTGCGCCAGAGCGATCCGCATGGCGTCAGGGTAGCGGTGCACCCGTGGAGTCGGACCGCGGAGCCACCGTCTGCCAGGGGACGGTCAGCACCGCGTCGCGGGGGTTGCGCCGCTGGGCCTCGATAGGCACCCCGGCGGAGCGCAACCCGGCCAGCATCGCCCGCCATCGCGCTCTCGGACCGAACACCGACTGCCCGGCCGCCGCCGCCCAGGCACGGTCGGCCGCGTCGAGCAGGGCGTGAATCGGCTGGCCCGGAACATTCTGGTGGATAAGCGCTTTCGGCAGGCGCTCGGCCAGATCCGAAGGCCGCTCGATTGCCCGGGCATCACACGCCAGAGTCAGGCTCACCGGTCCGTCGCGGTTCAGCAGAACCCAGCAGCAGTGCCGGCCTAGTTCGTCGCAGGTGCCTTCTATCAGCACGCCGCCGGGAGCCAGTCTGGACCGCATGTCGTGCCACGCGGCCGCGACGGCGTCCTCGGGATACTGGCGAAGCACGTTGAAGGCGCGGACCAGATTGGGGCGCAGGCCCGCGAGTTCGAACCCGCCGATGCGGAATTCCACATCGCCGGCGGTGGCCCGGCCGGTGGCGACCCGTTCCGGGTCGATCTCCACACCGACCACCCGGACGCCGGGACACACCGTGCGCAGCCTGGATGCCAACTCCACCGTCGTGACCGGCGAGCGACCGTAGCCGAGGTCGACGGCGACCGGCGCATCAGCCGCGCTCAGCGCAGCCAGAACCCGCGGAGAGCGTGTGAGCCAGCGGTCGGCCCGGCGCCAACCGGCTGCGCCGGTGGTTCCCCGGGTCGGCATGCCGACCGGTCGTGACGGCCTAATGGCGGTTGAGCCATTCGGCGGTGAACTTGCCCTCCTCGGTGAACAGCACCTTCAGCCCGCTGACCATCAGCTGCTCGATCTGCCCGCCGAGCAGCGGAACCCGGGCGCGGCAGGTGCTTTGCAGCCTCATCCGGCTGCCGCGGTCGGTGTCGTGCAAAAGGTAATCACCGGTCACCTCGACCGGCGCCGGTACGAGCGCGCGGTAACGGCCGGTCACCTGGTTGGCGCCGGCGTCGAACGGCTCGAAGTGCTGTTCCCGGGTGACGACGAAGGTGCCCGGCACCACCTTGCCGACGATGGCCGGGAAGTCCTTGGCGGACAGGATGTGAGAGAAGGAGACGTCGGTGCCGTCGGCGTCTGTGGAGAAGTGGGCGATCTCGGTACGCGACCCCATGTGCTCTCGGTAGAAGACGACCAGATCCTCCCAATAGCTGATGGTGGTGAAGTCGCGATACATGTCGGCTGCGGCCACGTCGACGTCGATGTCGAACACCATGCTGCGGGGCACGGGTCCAAACTACCGGCGCGTGCCGGTGATCCACTCGGAGGTGAACCTCTGCTCGTCGTTGAGCAGGTGGATCAACTGATTGGCGATGAACTTCTCCATCTTGCCGCCCACCAGCGGGATGCGGACGTCGACGGTGGCGCTGAAGGCCAGCCGGGACCCGCTGCCCTCGCCGGTGAGCCGGGCCTGACCGTCCAGGGCGACCGGGGCCCGCACGATCGAACTGGCGACCGCGGCCTCCGCGGCTCCGTCGAACAGCGCGGTCCAGGTCTCGGCCCGCCGGATCTCCAGATCGCCGTGGTGGAACTGATGGATGATGCCGGGCAGACGCTCGGCCCGCAGCACCTGGGTGGTCACAACGTCCACACCGCCGTCGTGCCCGGCCTGGAAATCGTCCAGCGTCCATTCGTCGGCGCCCGAGGCGGCCAGCCGGGCCAGCCAGTACTGCTTGTCGCGGAGAGCGTCATGCACCTGCTGCACCGTGCCGGCGTAGTCGGTGGCCATGTCGAACGAACGCGGCATAGCTGGTGAGGCTACCGTTAGCGGGCGAAAGCCGAAGCGTCTCGGGATACGGCCACAGGGCGGAGCGGAGCGACTCGCGAAATGCACACAGCCCAGGACTACGGGGGAGCGCAGGTCACCGAGAACGTGCCTTTGGCGTCGCTCACCACCCTGCGGGTCGGTCCGGTCGTGCGCCGGATGATCACGTGTGCCGGCACCGGCCAGATCGTGGCCACCCTGCGCGCGCTCACCCCGGCCGATGATCCCGTTCTGGTGCTCGGCGGTGGTTCCAACGTGGTCGTCGCGGATGAGTTGACCGATCTCACCGTCGTTCGACTGGCCAGTGCCGCGATCACCGTCGAAGCGCCGCTGATGCGGGCCGAGGCGGGCGCGGACTGGGACTCAGTGGTCGCGGCGGCGGTGGGGGCCGGTCTCGGTGGGCTGGAATGTCTTTCGGGAATACCCGGCTCGGCCGGGGCCACCCCGGTCCAGAACGTCGGCGCCTACGGTGTCGAGGTGTCCGACGTCCTGACCCGGGTCCGGCTGTTGGATCGCCGCACCGGCGAGGTGAACTGGGTTCCCGCCGCGGAACTGGGGTTCGGCTACCGGCACAGCGTGCTCAAGAACTCCACAGCGGCCATCGTCCTCGAGGTCGAGTTCGCACTCGACCCGGCCGGGCGTTCGGCGCCGGTGCGCTACGCCGAACTGGCCGCGGCCCTCGGCATCGCGGCGGGGGAGCGGACGGATCCGGCGCGGGTGCGTTCGGCGGTGCTGGCGCTGCGCGCGGCCAAGGGGATGGTTCTGGACGCCGGCGACCACGACACCTGGAGTGTCGGTTCGTTTTTCACCAATCCGGTGGTTCCGGTCGGGCTCTATGAGCGGCTGCGGGAGGTCTCCCGGGTGCCTGTTCCGCACTACCCGGCGGACGGCGGTGTCAAGCTCGCGGCGGGCTGGCTGGTCGAGCAGGCCGGCTTCGGCAAGGGTTACCCGGGCACTGGTCCTTGCCGGCTGTCCACCAAGCACGCGCTCGCGCTGACCAACCGGGGCGGGTCGGCCAGTGCCGACGTGCTGCAACTGGCCCGCACTGTGCGGGACGGGGTTCGTGAGGCTTTCGGCGTGACCCTTGTTCCCGAGCCGGTACTGGTGGGCTGCACGCTGTGATCCGGTCTGCGCCGGGCTAGAGCCGTCGGTTGAACCGGCTGGCGCTGGCCTGGTCGCGCGGGCGGATCACGACCTGGTCGATGTTGACGTGTGACGGCCGGGAGGCGACGAATCCGATCACCCCGGCTACGTCCTCGGCGGTCAACGGCGTGATTCCGGCGTAGACGGCCTCGGCGCGCTGCGCGTCGCCGCCGAAGCGAACCAGGGAGAACTCCGTCTGCACGGCCCCGGGTGCTATCTCGGTGAGCCGCACCGGCTTTCCCAGCAGCTCGCCGCGCAGGGTGCGGTGCAGCGCACCCTGGGCGTGCTTGGCCGCGGTGTATCCGGCGCCGCCGTCGTAGACCTCCAGTGCGGCGATCGAGGTGACGGTGACGATCAGACCGTCACCGGAGGCGATCAGGGCGGGAAGCAGCGCCCGGGTGACCCGCAGCGTTCCCATCACGTTGGTCTCCCACATCCAGCGCCAGTCGTCGAAATCCGCTTCGGCCACCGGCTGCAGGCCCCGGGCTCCGCCGGCGTTGTTGACGAGAACGTCGACCCGATCCAGCCGATCGGCCAGCGACCGGACGGCGGCGTCGTCGGTGACGTCGGCGGCCACCGCCGTGCCGCCGATCTCCCCGGCCAGGCGGGCAAGGCGATCGGCGCGGCGGGCCACCGCGACGACGTGGTAGCCGAGGGCGGCGAGGGTGCGCGCGGTCGCCTCCCCGATGCCCGAGCTGGCGCCGGTCACCACGGCGACCGGCGTGTGCGCGCTGGGATGTGCTGTCATCGGCTCGACTCTATCCAGCCGGGCAGGCCGGTCCGGCTGTGGCCGCGCTCACCGCCTGACCACCCTGTCCGGCTTTCGTGCATGATGGTCTGGTGCGGCAACTGCGGGATCTGACCGACGGTTTGCTGCCTCAGCGCGTTGCGGTGCTGTCGGTGCACACCTCGCCGCTGGCCCAGCCCGGTACCGGCGACGCCGGGGGCATGAATGTCTACGTGCTGCAGACCGCACTGCACATGGCGGCACGGGGTGTGGACGTCGAGATCTTCACCCGGGCGACCTCCTCGGCCGACCCGCCGGTGGTCCGGGTGGCGCCCGGGGTGCAGGTGCGCAACGTGGTGGCCGGCCCGTTCGAGGGCCTCGACAAGTACGACCTGCCCACCCAGCTGTGTGCGTTCACCGCCGGGGTGCTGCGGGCCGAGGCCACCCACGACCCCGGCCACTACGACATCGTGCATTCGCACTACTGGCTCTCCGGTCAGGTGGGCTGGCTTGCCCGGGAACGGTGGGCGGTCCCGCTGGTTCACACCGCCCACACCCTGGCCGCGGTGAAGAACGCCGCGCTGGCCGACGGAGACTCACCGGAACCTCCCTTGCGCTCGGTCGGCGAGCAGCAGGTGGTCGACGAGGCCGACAGACTGATCGTCAACACCGAATCCGAAGCGCACCAGCTGGTTTCGTTGCACAACGCCGACCCGTCAAGGATCGACGTGGTGCACCCCGGGGTGGACCTGCAGATGTTCAGCCCGGGGGATCGGGCTGCGGCCCGGGCCGCGCTCGGACTCCCGGCCGACCAGCCGATCGTGGCCTTCGTCGGCCGCATCCAGCCGCTGAAGGCGCCCGACGTGCTGTTGCGCGCGGCGGCACTGCTGCCCCCTGACCGGGACGTCCGGGTGGTCATCGCCGGCGGGGCGTCGGGAACGGGGCTGGCCGCGCCGGACGGCCTGGCCAGGCTGGCCGTCGGCCTCGGCATCGCCGATCGGGTGACGTTCCTGCCGCCCCAGCCGCGTGAGCGATTGGTCGACCTCTACCGGGCCGCCGACCTGGTTGCGGTGCCCAGCTACTCGGAGTCCTTCGGCCTGGTCGCGGTGGAGGCACAGGCCTGCGGGACCCCCGTTATCGCGGCGGCGGTCGGCGGTCTGCCGGTGGCCGTCGCCGACGGCCGCAGCGGCGCCCTGGTCGACGGCCACCAGCCGCATCGGTGGGCCGAGGCGATCAGCGCGGTGCTCGACTCCGACACCGCCGCCCTGAGCGCGGCTGCACGCGCGCATGCCCGCGGATTCTCCTGGGACCACACGGTGGACGGGTTGCTGGCCGGCTACGGCCGGGCCATCGTCGACTACGGCCGCACCCACCACAGGGGCCTCACCGCCCGCCGTCCCGGGCGTCGGTGGACGATGCGGAGAGGTGTGCGCGCATGAGCACCGAGGAACGGATCTGCCGGGAGATCGAGCAGACACTCGCCGAGCACGGTCTGAACTACACCCGCTACGAAGGCGCCCACGTCGGCGCTCCCGGACTGATCGTCGAACTGCCCGGCGAGCGCAAACTGGTGACCAACACCCTGCTGACGGTCGGTGACCACTCGGTCAGGGTGGAGGCCTTCGTCTGCCGCCGGCCCGACGAGAACCACGCGAACGTCTACCACTTCCTGCTCAGACGTAATCGACGGCTCTACGGGGTGGCCTACACCCTGGACAACATCGGCGACATCTACCTGGTCGGCCGGATGGCTCTGGACATCGTCAGCCCGGCCGAGATCGACCGGGTGCTCGGGCAGGTGCTCGAGGCGGTCAACAACGACTTCAACACCCTGCTCGAACTCGGATTCGCATCCTCGATCCGCAAGGAATGGGCCTGGCGGGTGGCTCGCGGCGAATCGCTCAAGAACCTGAGGGCCTTCAAACATCTCATCGACGAGGATCCCGGCGAGCACGGCAACCGAGGCGAAGACGGCAAACGCTGAGCGCCAGCGTGAGACACTTCGGCTATGGCTGACGGTGACTGCACTCTGATCCTGCTCCGCCACGGCGAGAGCCAGTGGAACGCACTCAACCTGTTCACCGGCTGGGTGGACGTGGACCTGACCGACAAGGGCCGCGCCGAGGCGGCACGCGCCGGTGAACTGATCGGAGCTCTCGACGAGCTGCCCGACGTGGTGTACACCTCGCTGCTGCGCCGCGCGATCAACACCGCGAACCTGGCGCTGGACAAGGCGGACCGGCACTGGATTCCGGTGCACCGCAACTGGCGGCTCAACGAGCGGCACTACGGGGCGCTGCAGGGACTGGACAAGGCCGAGACGAAGGCCAAGTACGGCGAGGAACAGTTCATGGCCTGGCGGCGCAGCTACGACACCCCGCCGCCGCCGATCGAGCGGGGCAGCAAGTTCAGCCAGGACGCCGACCCGCGCTACGCCGACATCGACGGAGGCCCGCTGACTGAATGCCTCGCCGACGTCGTGGCCCGGTTCGTTCCGTACTTCGAGAACACCATCGCCCCGGATCTGCGCGCGGGCAAGACGGTGCTGATCGCCGCGCACGGCAACTCGCTGCGGGCGCTGGTGAAGTATCTCGACGGCATGTCCGACGAGGCGGTGGTGGCATTGAACATCCCGACCGGGATTCCGCTGCGCTACGACCTCGACGCCAACCTCAAGCCGAAGGTGGCCGGTGGGACCTACCTCGACCCCGAGGCCGCCGCCGCCGGCGCGGCGGCGGTCGCCAGCCAGGGTTCGAAATAGAACATTCGGTAAACGACCGCTGAACTAGCATTTCGGCGGTCATGCCGGGTTCCCCAGGTACTCCGGCACTGCGTACGCTTCGAGGGTGAGTTTCAGCGCGGTGGCGCTCGCGGTCGTCGCGGGCCTGGGGGGCTGTGTACTCGGGTCCTCGGCCGCCTCGCTTCTGGCGGCCCGGTCCCGGCGGGGCCGGCCAACCGCCACCCAAGGCACCATGACCGCCTCCGAACTTCTGCAGCGCGCGGTCGCCAACGCCCCGATCGGTGTGCTTGTAGTCGACTCCGGCCGGGACGTGCTGGTCAGCAACGAGCGCGCCGCGGACATGGGCATGATCCGGGAGACCGGCCTGGACGAGCGCCTCTGGGCCGCCACCCAGCGAACGTTGAGCACCGGCGCCGACGTCGAGGTGGACCTGTCGGCGCCGCGCGGGCTGGCCGGCCGGCGCGCCGGGATCGCCGTTCACGCCAGGATCAGGCAGTTGGACCGCCAGTCGCCCCGGCTGGCGGTCATCTACCTCGACGACCAGTCCGAGCAGGCCCGGATGGAGGCCACCCGCCGCGACTTCGTCGCCAATGTCAGCCATGAGCTCAAGACACCGGTCGCGGCGATGTCGGTCCTCTCCGAGGCGCTGCTGGAGTCGATCAACGATCCAGCGACCACCGAGCGGTTCGGGCGCAGGCTCAACACCGAGGCTCGGCGGCTGGGCAACATGGTCGGCGAACTGATCGAGCTGTCCCGGCTGCAGGGCGCCGAACCGCTGCCTGATCTGGTCGCGGTGGACGTGGACACCGTTGTGCAGGAGGCGATTTCGCGCTACAAGGTTGCGGCTGAGAATGCGAACATCCTGATCACGACCGACGAGCCCTCCGGTTTCAAAGTTCTCGGTGACGAGACCCTGCTGGTCACCGCAGTCTCCAACCTCGTCTCCAACGCGATCGCGTACTCGCCCGACGGCTCGACGGTGTCGATCAGCCGGCGCCGCCGCGGTGACATGGTGGAGATCGCGGTCACCGACCGCGGTATCGGAATTGCCCAGGCCGACCAGGAGCGGGTCTTCGAGCGGTTCTTCAGGGTGGACAAGGCGAGGTCCCGGGAGACCGGCGGCACCGGCCTCGGGCTTGCCATCGTCAAGCACGTCGCGGCCAACCACAACGGCAGCATCCGGTTGTGGAGCAGGCGCGGCACCGGTTCGACCTTCACGTTGTCCATCCCGGCCTATGAGACGCAGGAGGCGCAGTGATTCGGGTGCTGGTGGTTGAGGACGAGGAGTCGCTGGCCGACCCGCTTGCCTTTCTGCTGCGCAAGGAGGGTTTCGAGACCACCGTCGTCCAGGATGGTGCCGCCGCCCTGGCCGAGTTCGACCGGACCGGAGCCGACATCGTCCTGCTGGACCTGATGCTGCCCGGGATGAGCGGCACCGAGGTGTGCAAGCAGTTGCGGGCCCGTTCCAGCGTCCCGGTCATCATGGTGACCGCCCGCGACAGTGAAATTGACAAGGTGGTCGGCCTGGAACTCGGCGCCGACGACTACGTCACCAAGCCCTACTCGGCACGAGAACTGATCGCGCGTATTCGCGCGGTGCTGCGCCGCGGGAGCGAAGGAGACGATGTCGGCGACACGGTGCTGGAGGCCGGTCCGGTGCGCATGGACATCGAGCGGCACACCGTCAGTGTCGGTGGCGAGCAGATATCCCTGCCGCTCAAGGAGTTCGACCTCCTCGAGTTCCTGATGCGCAACAAGGGCCGGGTGCTCACCCGCGGGCAGCTCATCGACCGGGTATGGGGTTCGGACTACGTCGGGGACACCAAGACCCTGGACGTCCACGTCAAGCGGCTGCGGTCCAAGATCGAGGAAGACCCGGCCAACCCGATGCGGCTCCTCACCGTGCGGGGGCTTGGTTACAAGCTGGAAGGTTAGCTCAGGCTACCGTCGGCACTTCAAGCTCGACGTCGCCGACGTTGATGAAGCCCCAGGCGAAGGCGTTGGCGTACGGCAGGGCCGAGCTGGTGATCTGAAGTGTCATCGAGTCGGCGGGATTTCCGACGGTGTAGGCGATGTCGGCCATCGGAACCGACACCGTGCGCTCCCGGCCGTCGAGGGTGACCGGGACAGGCGTGACGATGTTACCCACCACCTGTCCGGTGGCCTCGTCCACCAGCTGGGCGTAGACGGCGCGGCTGGTGCCGATCCCGCTGTAGCCGAAGCTCAGGGTCGGCGCCCCCGCGATGACCGTCCCGACCGGTGGATCGACCTCGAGGTTCAGCGCGTTCCGTGCCTTGCTGCCGCTGGCGAGCGCGAAGGCGGTGCTGAACAACGTCGGTTTCGCCGGCGGGACTGCCGCCTGGGAGGGACCCGACCCGCCGAGCAGCGGGACCAGGAGGAGGGGACCGCCGGCGCCGGTGTAGCCCAGCGGGGCCGGCTTGTTGAACAGCGGGTCGAAGGGGCTGCGGTCCGAGCTGTGGTAGGCGCCGGCCTGGTCGTACCACTGGAAGGCCGGAATGGTGTCGGCGCCGGCCGAAGGGTTGCCGGCGACGTACTGATCCAGCCAGCGCAGGCTGTCGTTCATGTTCAGCAGGCCCTGGGTCTCCTGGTTCTGCGCGGGCAGCAGGCAGACTCCGTGGCCGCCGCAGAACCAGGTGATCTTGACCGGCGTGCGGGGATCGCCGCCGAGGATGGCCTGGGCGTTGGTGCTTGCCGCGTCGAGTTCGAAGAGGATGTCTACCGTCCCCTGCAGGAAAAGGCTTGGCGCGGTGATGTTCCCGGCCAGGATTCCCGGACCGGCGCTGGTCAGCAGTGCCTGCGCGCTCTGGCTCAAGCGGCTGAAAAGATCGCCCGTGACGATGGCGGGATAGATCTGGGAGTTGATTCGCGCCCCGGTGCCCACGAGGGCCAGCAGCAATTCCGTCCCGATGACGGTCTTGAAGGTGTTGCTGGGGTAGAGCGACTCGTTGAGCGTGTTCCACGCGATGCCCGGAACGATCGCGTCGATACGGGGATCCGTTGCGGCGCTGGTGAGTTGGATGCCGCCTCCGTAGGAACCTCCGACCATCCCGACGAGCGGGTCACCGCTGTCGGTTGCCACCTGGCCCTGGGCGACGTTCGACGGGCTCGCGGACCAGGAGATGATCGAGGAGACGTCGCGCCCCTCGTAGAAGGGGCTGTCGAGTTGCAGGACACCGCCGGAAGCCCACTCGCCGCGGGGGTCCCAGGTGATGACGTTGAATCCGGTGCTGGCGGAGTAGCCCCCGGCGAACGGGCTCGCACCCGAGCGCAGTGTCGGTATTCCCGGGACGATCCCGACAAGGCTGGGAGCCCAGACCGCATAGACGTCGGTGTTGCCGGGGAAGCCCAGATCCGGTCCGTTGAGGACGGTGGGCGCCGAGGCGACCGCTCCGCTGGCGACCTCGGCGGCCGGGAAGTAGTTGACGCTGATCGGGGTGCCGTCGAAGGACGGCATGAGGTAGGTGAACCCGACCGGACGCCCGGCGGCCAGCGTCGAGGGGTTCTCGTCGAACCTGGCGATCTGTGCGGCGCCGATGAGCGGTGTCAGCAGCGTGCTGACGAGAGGAAGTCGGTGCAGGGTTTTCTGAACGGGCTCCCACAGGTCCCCGATCAACGGGATGCCGCCGATGAAGCTGTCGAACCGCGTGACCTCGGCGACGAGCACGCGGAACTGTTCGTTCTGCCCCGGGTCGGTCAGTGAGGTCATATAGGGCAGATAGGAGAACTGGTCGGTTCTGGTCCCGTCCGAGTCGGGCGCCCAGGAGATCTTTCCGCCCAGGCTCGGCTCGCTCACCACGGAGTAGGACAGCGGCAGGCCTCGGCGGGAGGTGGCGTTGAGGGTGCCGAACAAGATCCCGTCGCTCCACCGGACCTCGGGGTTCACCGTGATCGGGCCGGTGGCCGTGCTTGCGGCCTGCCGGCGGGTGATCGCCAGCGCCGCCCAGGCCAGCGGGGACTGCGACGGCGATCCCGGCCGGACGGCGCGGGCGCTGCCGGCCGGCCGGGTCGGCCCGCCGTCCTTGCCGGCGGCCGGGGCGGCAATCGGCGCCGGTCGTGCGACCTGGCCCGGGCGGTGGCGCCGGCCTGCGGGCGGGTTCGCCGCGGCCGGTCCGATCCGGGCCACGTCGCGGTCGGGTGCACGCCGCGTCCGGTGCGGGGAGCCGACCGCGGCACCGGTGGCGCGCCCGGCCCGGGCCGAGTCGCCGCTCGATGCCGCGGTGTCAGCCGGCCCCTCGGCCCACGCGACCGGGGTGCCGGAGAACACCGCGGCGCTGACACCCAACGCGAACGCCAGACCGCCGACCCGACCGACGAATTGCGCAGCTGTCATGTCCTGAGTCCCTCCGTAGTCTGGCTAGCGCCCGCTGCCGGCCGCGGCGCGGGTGGCGGGGTGAACGGCGATCAATGGGAATCCGCTGCGCCGCTTGCACATAGCGGCCAGCTCGGCATAGGTCTTCTCGCCGAGCAGCTCGGTGAGCTCGGCGGCATAGGACTGCCATACCGGCTTCTTCCCGACGTGCGCGGCCGGGTCGCCACTGCAGTACCAGTGCAGGTCCTCACCGCCCTCGCCCCAGCCCCGCCGGTCGTACTCGGAGATCGTGGTCTTGAGGATCTCGCTGCCGTCGGGGCGGGTCACCCACTCCTGAACGCGCCGGATCGGGAGCTGCCAGCACACCTCGGGCTTCATGGTCAGCGGCTCCACGCCCAGCTTGAGCGCCTTGCTGTGCAGGGCGCAGCCGATACCCCCGGCGAATCCCTGGCGATTCAGGAAAATGCAGGCGCCCTTGTACTTTCGGGTCCGCAGGTTGGGCTTGTCCTCGTATTCGTCCATCTCCAGGTAGCCCTTCGGGCCGAGGCCTTTGTCGCGGAACTGCCAGTCCTTGTCGCTCAGCGTCTTGACGGCGTCGTCGAGTTTCGCGCGGTCGTCGTCGTCGGAGAGGAAGGCTCCGTGCGAACAGCACCCGTCGTCGGGGCGACCCTCGACGGTGCCCTGGCATGCCGGCGTGCCGTACACGCACGTCCAGTTCGACAGCAGCCAGGTCAGGTCCGCGGCGATCAGGTGCTCGGGGTTGGCCGGGTCGTAGAACTCCACCCACTCGCGTGGGAAGTCCAGTTCGACCTCGCCGGGATTACTGGGAGTCACGGAACTAAACGGTAGACCACGCAGGCCGCTAGGTTGAACACGTGAGACTCGGCGTGCTCGACGTGGGCAGCAACACGGTTCATCTGCTTGTGGTCGATGCTCACCGCGGTGGCCACCCGACGCCGATGAGTTCCACCAAGGCCCCGCTGCGGCTCGCCGAGGCGATCGACGACTCCGGCAAGCTCACCCGCCGCGGTGCGGACAAGCTCACCGAGACCGTGGACGAGTTCGCCAAGATCGCCCGCAGTTCCGGTTGTGAGGATCTGATGGCATTCGCCACCTCGGCGGTCCGCGACGCCACCAACTCCGACCAGGTGCTCGCTCAGGTCCGCGCCGAGACCGGAGTCGACCTCCAGGTGCTCTCCGGAGCCGACGAGTCCCGGCTGACCTTCCTTGCGGTGCGGCGCTGGTACGGGTGGAGCGCGGGGCGCATCACCGGCCTCGATATCGGCGGCGGTTCGCTGGAGATGTCATCAGGGGTTGACGAGGCGCCCGACGTCGCGCTGTCGTTGCCACTGGGCGCCGGCCGGCTGACGCGCGAGTGGCTGACCAAGGACCCGCCGGGCCGGAGGCGGGTGGACATGCTGCGGGACTGGCTGGACAGCGAGCTGGCCGAGGCTGCCCGGGCGGTGCAGGACGTGGGTCCGCCGGATCTGGCGGTGGGCACATCCAAGACGTTCCGTTCGCTGGCCAGACTGACCGGCGCCGCGCCCTCGGCCGCCGGGCCGCGGGTTCAGCGGGTCCTCACCGCCAACGGCCTTCGGCAACTCATAGCGTTCATCTCTAGGATGACCACAGCGGATCGCGCTGACCTGGAAGGGGTCAGCGCCGAACGGGCGCCGCAGATCGTGGCCGGCGCCCTGGTAGCGGAGGCGAGTATGAGAGCACTGTCCCTGGAGTCGGTGCAGATCTGCCCGTGGGCGCTGCGGGAGGGCATCATCCTGCGCCGGTTGGACAGTGAGGCGGACGGGACCGCGTTCGTGCAGGCCGCGCAGGCCGACTGAGAGGCGAGACACGATGAGCGCACCAGAGGAACGGCCGTTGTCGGTCGCCGAGCTGCTTGCCCGGAACGGAACCATCGGCGCACCGCCGATCGGCGGCCGGCGCAGGCGTAAGCGCCGCAACAGCGACGGTGTTTCGGTGGCCGAACTGACCGGGGAGATCCCGGTGGTCCGGACCGGGGAGATCCCGGTCGTCGGTGACGACGAATACGTCGACGAGGACGGCGACGACGTTGAGTACGCGGAGGGGGAGTACGCGGAGGGGGAGTACGACGGGGAGTACGACGGGGAGTACGCAGAGGACGAATACGACGGGGAATACGCGGACGGCGAGCACGCCGACGAGGCGGTGGCCGCTGCCGAGTACGCAGGCGAGGAGTACACCTACTCAGCCGGCGAGGAGGTGGCCGCCGAATATCCCGCCGCGGCTCTCGAGCCCGAGTCGTCGGAGATGGTGATCGTCTACACCGCAGCGGAAGAGCAGACGCCGGTCATCCACGAGTTCACCGAGCCGGTCGTCCACCCCGAAGTGGTCGAGGAGTCCGATGTTGTCGGCTTCTCCGAGGTGGTGGTGGAGTCCGATGTCGTCGGCTACTCCGAGTTGGCCGGGGAATCCGAGGCGCACCCGCAGCCGCCGCGGTCGAGCAGCCCGCTGCCCCGCCGCGGCGGCGGCCCCGAACTCAGCCACGACCCGCGGCCGCAGCGGTTGTCCTCCGACGCCGAGCAGATGGCCTACGACCCGGTCGACGGGTCGGTGAGCCTGGCCGACCTCGTCGAGGAACACGCCGTCGACGCCGAGGAGCTGCGAACGTACTTGCGAGCGTCGGAAGGCACGCTGTTCTCCGGTGGCACCGTCGCCGACGACCTCGCCCGTCGCGGTGTGGTCGCGGAGTCCGGCGATGCGGACACCGAAGCCGTCCTTGACTATGACGGCGAGGACGCCGAGGGCCCGGCCGGGCACGAGCCGCGCCGGTTGGCCAATGCGCTCGGGAACGGGTTACTGGCGGTCCTGCAGTCGCTGCTGGCTGTTGTATTCGGCGCCGGGCTGTTCATCGCCTTCGATCAGCTGTGGCGCTGGAATCACCTTGTCGCCCTTGTTCTTACGGTCATCGTCGTGGTGGCGCTGGCGGCCGCCGTACGGATCCTCCGTAAGACCGAGGACATCGTCAGCACCCTCACCGCGGTGGCAGTCGGGCTGCTGGTGACGCTGGGTCCGCTCGCACTGCAGACCTGACCCGGTGCGCCCAGCGATCAAGGTCGGCCTGTCGACGGCTTCGGTCTACCCGCTGAAGACTGAAGCCGCATTCGAGTGTGCGGCCGAACTCGGCTACGACGGCGTCGAGCTGATGGTGTGGGCGGAGACCGTCAGTCAGGACGTCGGCGCGATCTCGCAACTGTCGCGCCGCTACGGCGTTCCGGTCCTCTCGGTGCACGCGCCCTGCCTGCTGATCTCCCAGCGGGTATGGGGCCCTGACCCGATCCCCAAGCTGAACCGCAGCGTGCAGGCCGCCGAACGACTCGGTGCGCAGACCGTGGTGGTCCATCCGCCCTTCCGATGGCAGCGCCGGTACGCCGAGGGTTTCAGCGAGCAGGTCGCCTGGCTGGAGGAGCGCAGCGAGGTCATGGTCGCGGTGGAGAACATGTTCCCGTTCCGGGCCGACCGCTTCTTCGGCTCCGGTCAGCCCTCCATCGAGCGGATGCGCCGGCGGGGCGGCCGTCCGGGGGCGGCCGTATCGGCCTTCGCGCCGTCCTACGACCCGCTGGACGGCAACCACGCGCACTACACCCTGGATCTCTCGCACACCGCTACCGCCGGAACCGACGCGCTGGACATGGCCCGACGGATGGGGGACGGACTGGTCCACCTGCATCTGTGCGACGGCAACGGCGCCTCCACCGACGAACATCTGCCGCCGGGGCGCGGAACCCAGCCCACCCATGAGATCTGCCAGATGCTGGCCGGCAGCGACTTCTCCGGTCACGTGGTCCTGGAGGTCACGACGTCGGGGGCGCGCTCCAAGGCCGAGCGCGACGGCCTGCTCGCCGAGTCGCTAGAGTTCGCCCGCACCCACCTGCTCCGCTAGAAGGGCCGGCGATGACATTCGAGGCGCCCCCGTTGTTCTCCGAGGTGATGACGCTGCGTCCTGTTCCCGGTTCGGCGGGTCACTTCGATGCCGAACTCGGCGAACACTGGACCATCGGACCCAAGCCGCACGGCGGGGTGATGATCGCGCTGTGCGCCAACGCCGCCCGTTCGGCCTACTCCGAGGGCGGCGCCGATCCGGCGGCGTACCCGATCGCGGTCTCGGCGAACTACCTGTCCGCCCCCGACCCGGGCGCCGTCCGTCTGGTCACCGGCGTGCGCAAGCGCGGTCGCCGGATCGGCCTGGTCGACGTCGAACTGATCCAGGGTGACCGGGCCTGCGTGCATGCGGTGGTAACCCTCGGCGAGCCCGAGCACAACGCCCCGCCGCTGTTCTCGCACACCCCGGTGACCGAGCTGATGAGCCCGGACCCCCCGGCCGGCGTGGTTGCCATCGGCCCGGGGCATCCGGCGGCGGAGATCAACAACCTCTCCCGCGGGTGTGACATCCGTCCGCTCGTCGTGGAGTCGGTGTCGGCCGGCGTCGCCCCGACGTTCCAGATCTGGGTCCGCCCGAAGGTGGGTCGGGTCGACGAGTTGTTCGCGCTGATGTGCGGCGACATCTCGCTCCCGGTGCCCTACGCCGTCGGCCGCCGGGGCTGGGCACCGACCGTTCAGCTGACCGCCTACCTGCGTGGAGTGCCGGCCGACGGGTGGCTCCGGGTGGTGTGCACCACCACCGAGATCGGCCGGGACTGGTTCGACGAGGACCACACCGTGGTCGACAGCACCGGGCGCATCGTCGTGCAAACGCGCCAGCTTGCGCTGGTCCCCGGTCTGTAGGGTTTCCGGCTATGGCCAGGATCGCGATCATCGGTGGCGGCAACATGGGCGAGGCACTGCTTGCCGGACTGCTCAAGTCCGGGCACGCGGCCCGCCACGTGGTGGTCGCCGAGAAAGCGGCCGGACGTGCCGAATACCTCGCGCAGAGCTACGGGGTGCGGGTTGCCCCGCTGGCCGATGCCGTGGAAAACGCCGGTTTCATCATCCTGGCGGTCAAGCCCGGCGACGCCGGAGCGGTGATCGGCGAGGTCGCCGCGGCCGTGACCGGGGCCCCCGGCGACACCCCCGAACAAGTCCTGGTCAGCGTGATCGCCGGTGTGACCACCGGTTTCTACGAGTCCCGCCTGCCGGCCGGTTCACCGGTGATCCGCGCGATGCCGAATGCGCCGGCCCTGGTCGGAGCCGGCGTCAGTGCGCTGGCGGCGGGCCGGTTCGCGTCCGCCGAGCAGCTGGCGCAGGCGGCTGAGCTGTTCCGCGGCGTAGGTGAGGTGCTGACCGTTGCAGAGAGCCAGATCGACGCCGTCACCGCGGTGTCGGGTTCGGGTCCGGCCTACTTCTTCCTGTTCCTCGAGGCGCTGGTAGACGCCGGAGTGGCCAACGGGCTGAGTCGTGCCGTGGCCACCGATCTGGCGGTGCAGACCCTGGCCGGCTCGGCGGCGATGCTGTCCGCGCGGGTCGCGGATGAGCGGTCCGACCCCGCCGGCCGCCCTGACACCAGCGCAGCCCAGCTGCGTGCGCTGGTGACCTCCCCGGGCGGCACAACCGCCGCTGGCCTGCGTGAACTGGAGCGCAACGGCCTGCGTGCCGCCGTCGCCGCGGCGGTGGAGGCCGCCAAAACCCGCTCTGAGCAGCTGGGAGTTACATCAGGGTAGTTTGAGAAAACTCTGGCGGATTAACGAACTCCCGTCGCAGTAACCCCATTGGCCACGCTATTCTCCTCCTAACGCACGGGTTTCGGTGCCAGCGGTGGGGAAGCCGCTGGAACTGCCCGTGCCCGACGGATTGGGTTGCGATGACGTCTGTGAACGGGCCTTCGGGACGGGACTCCACCGGCGGGAAGTCGGCGCGCGACGCCGGTCCGATGGAAGGACAGCCGGTCAGAACGCAGTTCCTGACCGTCGCCGAAGTCGCAGCCCTCATGCGGGTCAGCAAGATGACGGTCTACCGGTTGGTGCACAACGGCGAGTTGCCGGCCGTGCGGGTCGGCCGCTCGTTCCGCGTGCACGCGAAAGCGGTCCACGATCTGCTGGAGACGTCCTACTTCGACGCCGGCTAACGGTCGCCGCGGCCGGTTGGGTAAGGTGGGGTCCCGACACAGGCGGGCCCGGCACGGGCTTTTGGCACTTAGGTAGCGGAGTTCATGGGTTCAGTCATCAAGAAGCGGCGCAAGCGCATGTCCAAGAAGAAGCACCGCAAGCTGCTGCGTCGCACCCGGGTCCAGCGCAGAAAACTCGGTAAGTAACACTCCGCTCTCGCTCCGCCCCCGCGTCGTCGCGCCGGTCGGGGTAATCGCCGATAGGCTATGCAGACATGGATTCCGGTCGCCCGGGCGCAGACGCGCCGCACTACCCGAAGGTGGTGTTGGTCACCGGTGCCTGCCGGTTTCTAGGCGGCTACCTGACCTCGCGGCTGGCGCAGAACCCGCTGATCAACAAGGTCATCGCCGTCGACGCGATCGCCCCGAGCAAGGATCTGCAGCGGCGGATGGGACGCGCGGAGTTCGTCCGCGCCGATATCCGCAACCCGTTCATCGCCAAGGTGATCCGCAACAGCGACGTCGACACCGTGGTGCACGCGGCGGCTGCGTCGTTCGCGCCGCGGTCCGGTGGTCGCGCCACCCTCAAGGAACTCAACGTGATGGGGGCCATGCAGCTGTTTGCGGCCTGCCAGAAGGCCCCCACCGTCAGGCGGGTCGTCCTGAAGTCCACCTCGGAGATCTACGGGTCGCACCCGCACGATCCGGTGGTGCATACCGAGGACAGCAGCAGTTTGCGCCCGCCCGATGAGGGTTTCGCCCGCGACAGCATCGACATCGAGGGCTACGCGCGCGGCCTGGGCCGGCGGCGGCCCGACATCGCGGTGACCATCCTTCGGCTGGCCAACATGATCGGCCCGGCGATGGACACCGTTCTGGCCCGCTACCTGTCCGGACCGGTCGTGCCCACCGTCTTCGGCCGTGACGCCCGCCTCCAGCTGCTGCACGAGCAGGACGCGCTGGGCGCCCTGGAGCGGGCCACCATGGCCGGCCGGGCTGGCACCTTCAACGTCGGCGCCGATGGCGTCATCATGATGTCCCAGGCCATCCGTCGGGCCGGCCGGCTGCCGCTGGCGGTGCCGGCCTTCGGTGTTCGAGTGGTGGACTCGCTGCGCAAAGCGACGGCGAACAGCGAGGTCAATCGCGACCAGCTCGACTACCTGAGCTACGGAAGGGTGATGGACACCACCCGGATGCGCTCCGAATTGGGTTTCGAGCCCAAGTGGACCACGCTGGAGGCCTTCGACGATTTCGTCCGCGGCCGGGGCCTGACGCCGATCATCGACCCGGGATGGGTACGATCTGTGGAGAGCCGTGCCCTGCTCCTGGCACAGCGGTGGGGCGGCGCAGCAGGTGAAAGAGGGGGGTTCTAGTGGCCGGGGAGAAAGCGAAAGTCATTCCGCTGCATGGCGATTCGGTTCGTGCGGCCACCCGTTCCGCGCAACGCGCGGGCACGCCGCGTCGCAAACCCTCGGCCACTCCGCCGCCGGCTTCGGACGAGAGCGTCGAGGCCGTCATCCGGGAGTTCGACCAGCACCGCGGGGAATCGGCCTCCAATGACCTCGTCGCCCGGATCGCGGGCGCGGCCGACTTCCTGCGCAAGCGCCTCACCGGGGACTACACCGTCGACGAGTTCGGCTTCGATCCGCAGTACAACGATGCCGTGGTGCTGCCGGCCCTGAGGTTCTTCTACGACAAGTGGTTCCGGGTCGAGGTCAGCGGCATCGAGAACCTGCCCGACACCGGCGCCGGACTGGTGGTGGCCAACCACGCCGGCACCCTGCCCTTCGACGGCCCGATGCTCTCGGTGGCGGTGCGTGACCATCACCCGGCGCATCGCGATCTGCGCCTGCTGGCCGCCGACATCCTCTTCGACATGCCGGTGCTCGGTCCGATCGCCCGCAAGGCGGGTCACACCATGGCCTGCAACGTCGACGCCGGCCGACTGCTGGGAAGCGGCGAACTGACCGCCGTCTTCCCCGAGGGCTACAAGGGTCTGGGCAAGCCGTTCCGGGACCGCTACAAGCTGCAGCGTTTCGGCCGCGGCGGTTTCGTGTCGGCGGCACTGCACGCGAAGGCGCCGATCATCCCGTGCTCGATCGTCGGCTCGGAGGAGATCTACCCCATGCTGGCCGACGTCAAGTTGCTGGCCCGGGTGCTCGGCGTGCCGTACGTCCCGATCACTCCGCTGTTCCCGCTCGCCGGCCCGGCCGGACTGGTACCGCTGCCGTCGAAGTGGCATATCGCCTTCGGCGAACCGATCGACACCACCGGCTACGACGCAGCCGCCGCGGACGACCCGATGGTCACCTTCGAGATCACCGACCAGGTCCGCGAGACCATCCAGCAGACGCTGTTCGGTCTGCTGAGCCAGCGTCGCAACACGTTCCTCGGCTAGTCCGGGCAGCCGCCGGTTTAAGCGCTGATCAGTTTCGGCCGAGGGCTGCCGCCGCGATGGCGGCGATCTGCTCGTTGGTCTCCTCGGCCCCGGCGGCTTCGCCGATCATGGTGACGATGGTCGTCATCACCGGCTTGTCGTCGTCGTCGGTGACCTCGCTGCGCAGGGTGCTGATGATCGTTCCGTGCGACTCGATCACCGAGTCCAGCCAGGAGTCGAAATACAGTTTGTCCCCGGCGCAGATCGGCCGGTGGTAGGTGATCTTCTGGTCGCGGTGGATGACCCGGGCCAGATTGATGCCGACGTCGAAGTTGCGGAAGATGTCCAGCTGCACCTGACGCCCCGGGATCGCGATGAAGGTCAGCGGGGCGACGACGTCGGGATAGCCGGCCGCGCGGGCGGCCTCCTCGCTGTGGCTGATCGGGTCCTGGCACTGGATCGCCTTGGCGTACTCCCGGATCTTCTCGCGTCCGACCAGGTAGTAGTCCGGGTAGCGGTAGTGGGTGCCGATGATGTCGCTGGCGATGGACATTGGGCGAGCTTATCGCGCCCGCCCGGCGCCGAGAGTCAGTCGTGCTCCTGGCGGCGTGACACGGCCGCGGCCACGGCGCCGCCGACGGCTCCCACCACCAGCGCCGAGGGCACCCCGATCTTCGCCGCCTTGCGGGCGGTGCGGAAATCGCGGATCTCCCAGCCCCGCTCGCGGGCCAGCTCGCGAAGGTCGGCGTCGGGGTTGATCGCGACCGCCGTCCCGACCAGCGACAGCATCGGAACGTCGTTGAAGCTGTCCGAGTAGGCGGTGCAGCGCCTGAGGTTGAGCCCCTCGCGGATCGCCAGCGCCCGCACCGCATGGGCCTTGCCCAGCCCGTGCAGGATGTCGCCGACCAGCCGTCCGGTGAACACGCCGTCCTCGGACTCGGCGACCGTGCCCATCGCGCCGGTCAGGCCGAGCCGTCTGGCGATCACCTCGGCCAGTTCATAGGGCGTGGCCGTCACCAGCCAGACCTGCTGGCCGGCGTCGAGGTGCGCCTGGGCCAGGGCCCGGGTGCCCGGCCAGATCTTGTCGGCGATGATCTCGTCGTAGATCTCCTCGCCCAGCTCGCTGAGTTCGGCGGTCGTCCGGCCCTCGATGAAGGCCAGCGCTTTGCGTCGGCCCTCGGCGACGTCGTCGCTGTTCTCCCGCCCGGTCAGCTGGAACTTGGCCTGGGCGTAGATGAACTTCCAGACCTCGCTGTAGCGGAAGTACTTGCGGGCGGCCAGGCCGCGGCCGAAATGCACCAGCGATGATCCCTGCACCAGCGTGTTGTCGACGTCGAAGAACGCGGCGGCGGTCAGATCCCGCGGCGGCACCCCCGCTTCGGGTCCCTCGCCGGACTCCGCGGTCAGTCCCTCGACCGCGCGCTCGGCACTGGCGTCGCCGGCGCGAGCCTGCTCGTCCCCGGAACCCATGCCGACCAGCCTATCGGTGGGGGTGCCACCGCCACCCTGTCGGCGGGAATGCCACCCCGTGTCGATCTGAAACCCCGGGGTGCCAGACTGCCGGTCATGAGTCGGGCTCGCGTCGAACTGCTCACCCGGGCGGGCTGCGGGCTCTGCGAACGGGTCCATCGGCGGTTGGCGGAATTGGCCGCTGAACTGGACTTCGAGTTGTCCAGCACCGACGTCGACGCCGCGGCGGCCGCCGGCGAACCCGCCCTGCGCGCGGAGTTCGGCGACCGGCTGCCGGTGGTTCTCCTGGACGGCCGCGAACACAGTTACTGGGACGTCGACGAGCCCCGTTTGCGGGCCGACGTCACGAACCGGTGACGGCCGGGATGGAATTTGTTCAGCCCGCTGCGGAGCTATTACGGTTTCGGTAGTTTCTCACCCGGAACACTGTCAACAGTCCTCCAGACGTCGCCGCGCATAGGAGTAGGTCAGGTGATCGTGCCGTGAGCGTCCTGCTGTTCGGGGTGTCTCACCGCAGCGCACCGGTCTCGGTCATCGAGCAACTCTCGACCGACGAAGCCGATCAGGTGAAGATCATCCAGCAGGTGTTGCAATCCCCGCTGGTGACCGAGGCCATGATCCTGTCGACCTGCAATCGGGTCGAGGTGTACGCCGTGGTCGACGCCTTCCACGGCGGCCTGGCGGCGATCGGCCAGGTTCTCTCCGAGCATTCCGGTCTGTCGATGGGCGACCTCACCAGGCACGCCTACGTCCGCTACAGCGAGGCCGCGGTCGAGCACATCTTCGCGGTGGCCAGCGGACTGGACAGCGCCGTGGTCGGCGAGCAGCAGGTGCTCGGTCAGGTCCGCCGCGCCTACGCGACGGCGGAGGCCAACCGGACCGTCGGACGGGTGCTGCACGACCTGGCCCAGCGAGCGCTGGCGGTGGGCAAGCGCGTGCACGCCGAGACCTCGATCGACGCCGCCGGCGGCAGCGTCGTCTCCGTCGCGCTGCACGTGGCCGCCGAGCGGCTCTACCGGCCGGAACTGGGCCCCTCCTACACCGCCCTGGCCGGGCGCACGGCCACCGTGATCGGCGCCGGTTCGATGGGCAGCCTGACCGCGGCCCACCTGGTCCGGGCCGGCGTCGGCCGCATCAACGTGGTCAACCGGTCACTCCCGCGGGCCGAACGGCTGGCGCGAAACCTCGACGAGCAGGGCATCGTCGCGCAGGCCATGACTCTCGACGGGCTGCAGACCGCGCTGGCCGGGGCCGACCTGGTGGTCAGCTGCACCGGCGCGGTGCGGCCGGTCGTCACACTGGCCGATGTCCACCATGCGCTGGCCGCCACGACCCGCGACGAGCTGGGCGAGCCGCTGGTTCTGTGCGACCTGGGCATGCCGCGCGACATCGACCCGGCCGTCGCCGGACTGCCCGGGGTCTGGGTCGTCGACATGGAGCGGGTGCAGCGGGAGCCCTCGGCCCGAGCCGCCGCCGCCGACGCCGAGTCCGCCCGCCGTATCGTCGCCGCCGAGGTCGGCGCCTATCTGGCCAACCAGCGGATGGCCGAGGTAACCCCCACCGTGACCGCTCTGCGCCAGCGCGCCGCCGATGTCGTCGAGGCCGAGCTGCTGCGGCTGGACCACCGGTTGCCCGGGCTGGACGCCGCCCACCGCGACGAGATCGCCCGGACCGTGCGCCGGGTGGTCGACAAGCTGCTGCACGCGCCGACGGTACGGGTCAAGCAGCTGGCCGGCGCTCCGGGGGCCGACACCTATGCCGAGGCGCTGCGGGAGCTGTTCGAGCTCGACCCGCAGGCCGTCGACGCGCTGGCTGCAGGTGAGTTCCCGCTGCCGGACAAAAATTCTTGATGAAGGCGTGCCACGTCTACCTCATCGATACGCCCTATCCGACCGACTCGGACATCGAGCGGCGCAAGTTCGAGTTGCTCACCCACATCTACTCCTGCATCAACCACAAGGCCGTCAACCCCGACATCCCGTTGGTCCTGATCACCGACCCGAACACCGTCAGGTATTACGACGACTGGCAGCTGACCGGACTGTACGACGAGGTGATCACCCATATCCACGACGACTACCCGCGTGAGCGGATCTCGAGGAATTTCTGGGCATCGCCCAAGATCTGGGCGATGTCCAAGCTGCACGCTCCGTTCGTGATCTTCGACACCGACATCATCGTGCACCGGCGCCTGACCGACTTCACCGATTGCGATCTGCTCTATCTGCACCGCGAGACCACCGCCATCTACCCGAACGTCTTCGACATCACCGGCCCCCCGGGGTTCCTGTGGGATGAGGAGATGGTCAGGTGCTTCCGGGGAACCTTGCCGATGAATTGCGCGGTCGTCGGCATGTTCAACGAGGCGTTCAAGAACGACTATGTGGAGAAGTACTTCGGGTTCGCCCTTGACGCCCCCGGTGACGTGCAATATGCCAACCCGAACTCGCACCTGATGTACCCGTGGTCCTCGGCCCAGATCGTGACCGAGCAGTGGTTGCTTGCGGCCCTGGCGTACTACTGGGCGATGGTGGCGAACACCCCGATCAAGACCAGGGCGATGGTCAAGGCGCTGTGGGCCTCCAATGACTTCTGCCCGCTCGACATGGATCTGGGTCCAGGTCCGGGGGCCGTCGCGGCCGAACTGCAGAACACCTTCTACCACCTGTGGGGCGCAAAGAAGCACCAGAACAATCCCCGCCACGCCTACTACGACCTGGTTCGCACCACGTTGCTGAGGGGAAAGTACATCGTCGAGACAAGTCCGCAGTACGACTCGGTGAAAGACGTCTTCCACCGCATCGTCTCGCAGTTGGAGGCGTGATCGACATGGCCAGCTCCCCGGCGATTCGGATCGGCACCCGCGGCAGCCTGCTTGCCACCACGCAGGCCGGGACGATCCGAGATCAGCTGATCGCGCGGGGGCGGGCAGCCGAACTGGTCATCATCAGCACCCCCGGCGACCGCTCCGACCAACCGGTCGCCGAGATCGGGGTCGGGGTGTTCACCGCCGCGCTGCGCGAGGCGATCGCCGACGGACGGGTCGACATGGCGGTGCACTCCTACAAGGACCTGCCCACCGCGGCGGACGACAGATTCGTCATCGCCGCAGTTCCGAGGCGTGAGGACCCGCGCGACGCCCTGGTCGCCCGGGACGGGCTGGTGCTGGGCGAGTTGCCGGCCGGATCCATCGTCGGTACTTCATCCGTCCGAAGGGCCGCGCAGCTTAGAGCACTGGGTCTCGGTTTGGAAATCCGCCCCCTAAGGGGCAACCTTGACACCAGGTTGAACAGGGTAAGCAGCGGTGATCTCGACGCCATCGTGGTTGCCCGGGCGGGCCTGGCCCGACTGGGACGACTCAGTGATGTCACCGAGACTCTGGAGCCGGTGCAGATGCTGCCGGCACCGGCGCAGGGAGCGCTCGCGGTGGAATGCCGCGCCGGCGACACTGCGCTGGCCGAACTGCTGGCGGAGTTGGACGACACCGACTCCCGCGCGGCGGTCACCGCGGAGCGAACCCTGCTCGCCGACCTGGAGGCCGGTTGTTCCGCACCGGTGGGCGCGATCGCCGAGGTGGTCGAGTCCATTGATGAGGACGGCCTGGTCTTCGAGGAGCTGTCGCTTCGCGCCTGCGTAGCGGCGGTGGACGGATCCGACGTGATCCGTGTGTCCGGTATCGGCACTCCCGGCCGGGCCGCAGAGCTTGGGCTCTCGGTCGCCGCGGAACTGTTCGATCTCGGTGCGCGCGAGGTCATGGCGGCGGAGCGGGAACTGCCGCGATAGCGGCGGAAGCGGGAGACTGCCGCGGCAGCGGCAGGCGGGAGAGAGTATGTCTGGTCACGCAACCGCGCGAGGGCGCAAGCCGAAGCCGGGGCGCATCACGTTCGTCGGCTCCGGCCCGGGCGACCCGGGTCTGCTGACGGTGCGCGCCCGCACCGTCCTTGCCAATGCCGCTTGCGTGTTCACCGACCCCGACGTTCCCGAGGCGGTGCTCAAGCTGATCGGGACCGACCTCCCCCCGGCCGCGGGCCCTGCGCCCGACGGAGCCCCCACCGACGACCAGACCGCGCCCCCGGTGGTCTGGGTCGGGCCCGACATCCGGCCGGCACTGGGCGAACCGGCCGAAGTGGCCAAGACGCTGGCCGCCGTTGCCAAGACCGGGTCCGACGTGGTGCGCCTGGTTGCCGGCGATCCGCTCTCGATGGACTCGGTGACCACCGAGGTGACGGCCGTGGCCAAGACCCACCTGCCCTTCGAGATCGTGCCGGGCCTGCCGGCCACGGCGGCGGTGCCTACCTACGCCGGCCTGCCGGTTGGCTCCACCCACACCGTTGCCGACGTGCGCGGGGAGGTGGACTGGGCGGCGCTGGCCGCGGCGCCGGGACCGCTCATCCTCACCGCGACCGCGTCGCATCTGGCCGACGCCGCCCGCTCGCTGATGGAGCAGGGGCTGGCCGAGGGGACGCCGTGCGTGGTTACCGCGCAGGGCAGCACCTGCGGCCAGCGATCGGTGGAGTCGACCCTGGTCGGTCTTACCGACCGTGGTCTGGGCGCCGGAGACGCCGCCGGGCCGCTGGCCGGTCCGCTGGTGGTCACCATCGGGCGAACCGTCACCGCGAGGGCGAAACTGAACTGGTGGGAGAGCCGTGCGCTGTACGGCTGGACGGTACTGGTGCCGCGCACCAAGGAGCAGGCCGCGGACATGAGTGACCGCCTGGTCGCTCATGGCGCCGTGCCCATCGAGGTCCCGACCATCGCCGTGGAACCCCCCCGCAGCCCCGCCCAGATGGAGCGGGCCGTCAAGGGCCTGGTCGACGGCCGCTACCAGTGGGTGGTCTTCACCTCCACCAACGCGGTCCGTGCGGTGTGGGAGAAGTTCGGTGAGTTCGGGCTGGACGCCCGGGCCTTCTCCGGGGTCAAGATCGCCTGCGTCGGCGAGTCGACCGCCGACCGGGTGCGTGCCTTCGGGATCAGCCCGGAGCTGGTGCCCTCCGGCGAGCAGTCCTCACTGGGGCTGCTTGACGAGTTCCCGGAGTACGACGAGGTCTTCGATCCCGTGAACCGGGTCCTGCTGCCGCGGGCGGACATCGCGACCGAGACCCTGGCCGAGGGCCTGCGGGAGCGCGGCTGGGAGATCGAGGACGTCACCGCATACCGGACGGTGCGCGCCGCTCCGCCGCCGGCGGAGACGCGGGAGATGATCAAGACCGGCGGGTTCGACGCGGTCTGCTTCACGTCGAGTTCCACGGTGCGCAACCTGGTCGGTATCGCCGGCAAGCCACATGCCCGCACCATCGTCGCCTGCATCGGCCCCAAGACCGCCGAGACCGCGGCCGAGTTCGGTCTGCGGGTCGACGTCCAGCCGGAGACCGCCGCTGTCGGTCCGCTGGTGGACGCGCTGGCCGAGCACGCCGCCCGGTTGCGCGCAGAGGGAGCACTGCCGCCGCCGCGCAAGAAGAGCCGCCGCCGATAGCGGACAGGTCGATGTTTCCCCGGCAACGCCCGCGTCGGCTGCGCTCCACACCCGCCCTGCGCCGGCTGGTGGCCGAGACCGCCCTGGAGCCCCGGCATCTGGTTTTGCCGATGTTCGTCGCCGACGGGATCTCCGAGGCCCGCCCGATAGCCTCCATGCCGGGGGTCTGCCAGCACACCCGCGACTCGCTGCGCCGCGCTGCCGACGAGGCGGTGCGGGCCGGTGTGGGCGGCCTGATGGTCTTCGGAGTGCCCCGCGACGGGGACAGGGACGCCACCGGCTCGTTCGGCATCCGCCCCGACGGCATTCTCAACGTCGCGCTTCGCGACCTGGCCGATGATCTCGGCGATGCGACGGTGCTTATGGCCGACACCTGTCTTGACGAGTTCACCGACCACGGCCACTGCGGGGTACTGGACGCCTCGGGCCGTATCGACAATGACGCCACTAATGCCCAATACGTGAAACTCGCTGTGGCGCAGGCTAAATCCGGTGCGCAGGTGGTCGGTCCGAGCGGCATGATGGACGGACAGGTGGCCGCCATCCGCGACGGGCTGGACGCCGCGGGTTTTCCCGACGTCGCCATCCTCGCCTACGCCGCGAAGTTCGCCTCGTCGTTCTACGGTCCGTTCCGCGAAGCGGTCGCCTCCACGCTGACCGGGGACCGCCGCACCTACCAGCAGGACAGCGGCAACGGGCGCGAAGCGGTGCGGGAGATACTGCTCGATATCGGGGAGGGCGCCGACATCGTGATGGTCAAGCCGGCGATGGGCTATCTGGACGTCGTTGCGGCGGCCGCGGAGGTCTCCCCGGTTCCGGTGGCGGCCTATCAGGTGTCGGGGGAGTACGCGATGATCAGCGCCGCGGCCGCCAACGGCTGGGTGGACGGCCGGGCCGCCGCGCTGGAGTCGCTGAATTGCATCCGGCGCGCCGGAGCCGACATCGTGCTGACCTACTGGGCGGCCGAGGCTGCGGGCTGGCTGGCATGACCACCGGCCCTCAGCCGCCCACCGGCGCGCCATCGCGTCCGGCCGACGTCGACACCGGCTTCTGGCTCTGGCTGGCCGCTGTTCCGCTGATGGTGATCGGTCAACTGGCCGATGCCTACGTCGCGGCCGAGACGGCCGGCAACTCGCACGTATTCGTGATGACGGCTTTCATCGCCACCATCCTCGGCGGCGTGGTGGTCGGGCTGATGGCGCTGCTGCGGTCGGGTTACCGCTGGGCGCGCACGCTGCTGACCACCGGCGGCCTGATCACTATTTTCCTGACCACGGCCAACCTGCTGAGCACCTCGCGCCCGCTGGTTCCCGCGGTGGTCTACGCGGTGACCGGCATATTCGGCTCGGTGTTCATCGCGGGCGGGATCTACCTGCTGCACCGCGCGGATTCGCAGCGGTTCTTCGTTCGCTGAGCCGGCCCGGCCCGAACCCGTCCGACCCCGATAGGCTTGGAGACCATGTCCACGACCGAATACCGGCCCAGCGCCGTCACGGCCGGGTGCTGGCTGCTGACCGCGGCCGCGGTCCTGTTGATAGCCGGCGGACTGCTGGCCCTGTTCATGAGTTTCGACTCCCTGCGCCAGGCCGCCCCGCCGACCGTTTCCGACGAGGCGGTCCGCTCCTACGCGCGGATATACCGGGGCGGGGGCGTCCTGTTCGCCGTCGCCGGAGGCGCGCTGGCCTGGTTCGCCGCCCGCGCGCGCAACCGTGACCCGCGGTCGCGCCGGGCCGCGATGACACTGGGGCTGGCGATCGTGGTCCTGGTCGCGGTGGCCGCCGTGTTCTCCGGCACGCACATTCTTTCGCTGCTGAGCCTGCTGGCGATAATCCTCGGCACACTGCTGCTGAGCCGGCCCGGCGTGGTCGAGTGGTACGCCGGTGGATGAGCACGCCGAGCCGCTGTTCGCCGAGGCCGGAGCCAGCTGGCTGTGGTTGCTGGCCGGTCCGGCCGCGGCGCTGGCGATGGTGTTCGTGCAGTACCGGGCCGGGCTGGGTTTTCCACTGACGGTGCCGGTGCTGTTCCTGGTGCTGGTGTCCGGTTTTCTCGGGTTGCAGATCAAGGCCGCCCGGATCCACACCAGTGTGGAGTTGACGGCCGACGCGCTGCGTGAGGGCACCGAGGTCCTGCCCGTACAGCAGATCGTCGGTTTGTACCCCGAACCCGAGGAGCAGGCGAAGTCCGCCGGACCGACCCAGAACTGGCGGTTGCGGGCCAGCCCGCCGACGGAGGGGTGGCAGTCCGCCCGGACCCTCGGCGAGCTGTCCGGGGTGCCCAGGGGCCGCACCGCGATCGGCCTGAAGCTGGCCGGTGACCGCACGGCCCAGGCCTGGGCGCGCGACCACGAGGGACTGCGGGCCGCGTTGACCCGGCTGGTGGAGTCGAGGTGAGACGCCCGGTCCGCAAGCATGCCGTCCAACTGGCCGGGGCTGCGGTGGCGGCGGCCGGGGCACTGCTGTGCTGGCTGAACGTCACGAGTCTGGTCGATGTCGCCCCGGTCATCGACGGCCAGCCGGCCACCGTCTCGGTTGCCTACGACCCGCCCCTGATGTTCCTGGCCTGGGTGCTGGCGACGACGGCCGGGGTGCTGGCCGTGTTGGGGGTGGCGGGGCTGCGCCGGGGGCCTCGACTCAGGCGGGCTGCCCCCGGGGGTGCATGCGGGCACGGCGGCTGAGCATTTGGTACAAAGTTCATAATCTGTAACACTGTTCCGCATGACCGATCTGGCCCACCGCCCCGCCAGCGGCCCCGACGCCCTCCCGTTGGGCCCCGGCTCGCTGGTGTGGCAGTACTTCGGCGACCGCCGGATCGCGCTGGTCGGGCCCCGGCCGGCGGTTCTGCAGAACATGCTCGCCGAACTCGGCCAGGGGGTGGTGGACCACTCGGTGTTCTTCGCCGACACCTCCGCGCGCATCCGACGGTCACTTCCGCCGATCTACCGGACCGTCTACGGCAGCGACGACGACAACGCCGGGGAGATGGTGCGCGCGTTCCACACCGGCATCAAGGGCGAGATGCCCGCCGAGTTCGGTGGAGGCCGCTACCACGCGCTGGACCCCGACACCTACTTCTGGGCGCACGCGACGTTCTTCGACCAGGTGCTGTACTTCACCGACACCTTCGTGCGCCGGCTCTCCCGCGCGGAGAAGGAGCAGATGTACCTGGAGTCCAAGACCTGGTACCGCCGCTACGGCGTCAGCGAGCGACCGATGCCCGCGGACTACGCGGCGTTCGAGAAGTACTGGGACCACATGATCGGCGAGGTCCTCGTTGCTCACCGGACCGCCAGGTACGGCGTCGGGTACGTCACCAGGGGCTTCCCGGCGCCCAAGGGTGTTCCGCCGTATCTGTGGAAAGTCGTTGCGCCGGTGTTCAATCCGCTGGCCGCTTTCCTGACCACCGGTGGCATGCCGCCGCGCACCCGCGCGATCCTGGACTTGCCCTGGGACCATCGCCGGGAGCGCCGCTATCAGCGTTTCGCGGCGCTGTGCCGCACTCCGTTGGTGAATTGGCTATGGCGGCGCGTGCCGGTCAGGCTGCGCTACGTGCCCTACGCCCGTGAGGGCTTCGCCCGATATGCCTGACGGTGCGACCGAGGCCATCCTCGACGCCGCGCTGGCCGAGTTCGACCGGCACGGCATCCGCCGGGTGGCTCTGGACGACGTGGCCCGACGCGCGGGTGTCAGCCGGACGACCATCTACCGCCGGTTCGCCAATCGCGACGAACTGGTCGCCGCCGTCATGGACCGGGAGAACGCCCGGCTGTTCTCCGAGATCGCCGAGGAGCTGAAAACCACACGACCGCAGTCCAATTTCTACGTCGAGGCGTTCACCGCCGCCATGCTGCGCACCCGCCGGCACCGGGTGCTCAACCGGATGATCGTCGACGAGCCCGCTCTGAGCCTGCAACTGGCAGGCCGGCACTATCGCCCGGCGGTGGCCCGGATCGAGCAGGCCCTGCAGGTCATCTTCCCGCCGGGGTTCGCCGGCCGGATCGGCCCGCAGGCCGTTCGCGAGCTCGCCGAGTGCATCTGGCGCTACGCGATGATGCTGCTCCTGCTGCCCAGCGCCGACCCGGTCGAGACGCCCGACGACATCAGGGCCTTCGCCACGAAGCACTTTCTCCCCAGCCTGCCCGAGGCATTGCGGACCGATCGGCTGGTCGGCGCTCCAGCCGGGCCGGCGAACTAGGTATCCGAGCCGCCCCGGCCAACCGACCGCTCGAGTCGGAGCCGTAGCTGGCCGCGTCCGGCGCCGGACTCCACCAGATCGGGGCAGCGTCGCCGCAGTTCCCCCAGGAGTCGCAGTCGAAGAGTGTGCTCGGCGGCCGGACAGTGCTCGCATGCCCCGCCGAGCTGGACCGCCACCTCCTCGCCGCCGGCCGGGCGGGCCGTCACCGACCCGCCGTGCGAGCGCACGAAGTCCCCGACCGATCCGGCCAGCAGGTCCTCGGTCACGTGCGCCAGCACCTCGCCGGGGGCCGGTTCCACCAGCCAACCGGATGGCTCGGCCAGCGCCTGGCGCAGGGCGGTTTGGACGGCCGGGCCCTCGCGCGCCCAGGACAGGTCCTCGCGCAGCCAGAGCCACACTGCGCCGTGCTCAGTCAGAGCTTCGGAAAACGTTCCCGCGCAGAGCATCTCACCGATCCGGCCCGGGGCACGGCGCACCCGGCCGACTGGCAGGATTCCCGGCGGAACCACCCAGCGGACGACCTGATCGTGACCGGCCACCCGTTCGGCGTGGATGCCGATCACATCACACCAGCGCCGCCACGACGGTCCTGGCCACGAACGCCAGCGTCCACGCCAGGGCGAACATGTAGCCGAACGCCACGGCCGGCCACTTCCACGAGCCGCTCTCCCGGCGCAGCACGGCGACCGTCGACATGCACTGCAGGGCGTACATGAAGAAGACCAGCAGCGCGGCGATGGTTGGGGCGTCGAACAGGGTGCGCCCGGCCTGCGGTCCGCTCTGCACGGTCATGTCCCGAAGCGCCTGTGCGGGCTCCTCCGGGTTCTCGGCGGCGGCGACCTGGCCGAGGGTGGCGACGAAGACCTCGCGTGCCGCCAGGGACGACAGGATGCCTATGTTGATCCGCCAGTCGAAGCCCAGCGGCTCGAAGACGGGTTCGACGGCGCGGCCCACTTTCGCCGCATAGGAATGGTCGATCACATAGGCGGCGACGGCGGCGTCGTCGCCGGTGTCGACGCCGGCCGCTGCCAGCTCCGCGTCGCCGCGCATCGGCAGGTTCAGCAGCACCCACAACACCACCGTGGTGGCCAGGATTATCGAGGTGACCTTGCGCAGGAAGGCCGCGGTCGCCGTCCACACCTCGGCGGTCACGTTGCGCGCCCGCGGCACCTGATAGGGCGGCATCTCCATGTAGAACGGAAGCATCGGCCCGCCCCGGGAGGTGATCTTCTTGAACAGCGCGGCGGTCAGCATCGCCGACAGGGCGCCGAACAGGTACAGCGCGAACATCACCACGCCACGGGCGTTGAACGGCCCGACCCGGGCGTGGCCGGGCAGCAGAAGGCTGATCAGCAGGATGTAGACCGGCAGCCGCGCGGAGCATGTCATCAGCGGAGCGCCCATCATGGTTGCCAGCCGGTCGCGCGCCGAGGGCAGCGAGCGGGTGGCCATGATGCCCGGTATCGCGCAGGCGAAGGACGACAGCAGCGCCACGAAGGCCCGACCCTCCAGCCCGGCACGCGACATCACCCGGTCCATCAGGAACGCCGCCCGGGCCAGGTAACCCGTGCCCTCCAGCAGTGCGATCAGCACGAACAGCAGCGCGATCTGCGGTACGAACACCAGCACGCTGCCCACCCCGCCGATCACCGCCTGGGACAGGAACGCCGAGAGCCAGCCGATGCCGACGTGGTCGGCCACCAGCCCGCCCAGCCAGCCGAAGAAGGCCTCGACGTAGTCCTGCAGGGGCGCCGCGACCGCGAAGATGGTCTGGAAGAAGACGAACATGGTCAGCAGGAAGATCGCGGTGCCCAGCACCGGATGCAGCACGACGGAGTCGATGCGGTGGGTGCGGTTGTCGATTTCGGGCAGCCGGTATCCGGAGGCGTCGAGCACCGAGTCGGCCCAGGCGGTCACCTCGGCGGGCTCGGTGGGTGGTGGCACGACGGGCGCGGTCCAGGAGTCGAAGCGGGCCATCACATGGCGAAGGTCGGCCAGGCCGTCGCGGTGTCCGGCCACCACGGTCACCACCGGAACCCCGAGCGCGCGGGTGAACGCCGGGATGTCGAGCCGGCCGTTGCGCCGCGCTAGGTCGTCGGTGAAGGTCAGCACGACGCAGATCGGAAGACCGGTCTGCTGCAGCTGGGCCAGCAGGCCCAGAGATCGCCGCAGCGACGTCGCGCTGAGGGTCACCAGCATGGCGTCGGGTACATCGACGCCGGTGTTGTGATGGTCGGCATCGAGGACATCGACGACGATCTGTTCGTCGGGGCTGATCGGGTCCAGGCTGTAGGTTCCGGGCAGATCCTCCACGACCACGGTCTCGTCGTCGCCGAGACGGGTCGTGCCCTCGTAGCGGGCGACGGTCACCCCCGGGTAGTTGCCGGTCTTGGCGTGCAGTCCGGTCAGTGCGTTGAACAGGGTCGTCTTGCCGGAGTTGGGGCTGCCGACGACGGCGAAGCGGGTCAGGCCGACGTCTTCGACGGTGGGCGCACCGCCGCCCGCGCAGTGCGCGTCGCTCACCGGAGTGCCTCGACGAGGACCTCGATGTGGATACTGCGGGACTGCTCCGCGCGCAGGGCGATCTCGTAGTCGCCGACCCGGAAGATCACCGGGTCGCGCAGCGGCGCGCGGCGCACCATCGTCACCTCGACGCCGGGCACCAGGCCCAGGTCGAAAAGCCGGCGGGCCGCGCTGGGCGGCACCGCGCCGCTGTACCCGACGACCCGGGCCCGCTGACCGCGGCCGAGGTCGGCGAGGGTGGGTCCGGCGGCGGTGCCGTGGCCGCCGGCCAGCGCACGCGCGCGCATCCGCTCGGATACCGAGGACATTAAGTTAGGGTAGCATAACCAATCCTGGTAAGTCGCCCCGGCCGGGAAGAAAGGGACCTTGGTCCCCACCCCGTCTCCTACCGGCCCATTCCGGCTGGAACACTGGAGCCCATGATCGAGCAGGCGGCGCCCCCGACCGCCTCGGCCACGCTCTTCGCCGAGGCCTGTGCGGTGATTCCGGGCGGGGTGAACTCGCCGGTGCGGGCGTTCAACGCCGTCGGTGGCACCCCCCGCTACATGGCCTCGGCACAGGGGTGCTGGCTCACCGACGCCGACGGCAACCGCTACGTCGACCTGGTGTGCTCCTGGGGGCCGATGATCCTCGGCCATTCCCACCCGGCGGTGGTGGACGCGGTGCAGCGGGCCGCCGCCGGCGGACTGTCCTTCGGGGCGCCGACGGCGGCGGAGACCGAACTGGCGGCCGAGATCGTCGCCCGGGTGGCGCCGGTGCAGCGGGTCCGGCTGGTCAACTCCGGCACCGAGGCGACCATGAGCGCGGTACGGCTGGCCCGCGGGTTCACCGGCCGGCCGAAGATCATCAAGTTCGCCGGCTGCTACCACGGCCACGTCGACGCGCTGCTCGCCGACGCCGGCTCCGGGGTGGCGACCCTGGGCCTGCCGTCCTCGCCGGGGGTCACCGGCGCCACCGCCGCGGACACCATCGTCCTGGCCTACAACGACGTCGCCGCGGTCGAGGAGTCGTTCGGCCGGTTCGGCGACAGCATCGCGGCGGTGATCACCGAGGCCTGCCCCGGAAACATGGGCGCGGTCGCGCCGCTGCCGGGCTTCAACGCCGCGCTGCGCCGGGTCACCGCCGAGCACGGGGCCCTGCTGATCATCGACGAGGTGATGACGGGCTTCCGGATCAGCCGATCCGGTTGGTACGGAGTCGATCCGGTCGACGCCGATCTGTTCACCTTCGGCAAGGTCATGAGCGGCGGCCTGCCGGCCGCGGCCTTCGGTGGGCGCACCGAGGTGATGGAACGGCTGGCCCCGCTCGGCCCGGTGTATCAGGCGGGGACGCTGTCGGGTAACCCGGTCGCGGTGGCGGCGGGGCTGGCCACCCTGCGCCATGCCGATGACGCGGTGTACGCCGCACTCGACGACAACGCGGACCGGTTGGCCGGGCTGCTGTCCGGTGCGCTGTCGGAGGCCGGGGTGACCCACCAGGTGGCGCGGGCGGGCAACTTCCTGTCGGTGTTCTTCACCGCCGAACCGGTCACCGACTTCGCCGGCGCCCGGGCCGGCGAGACGTTCCGGTTCCCGCCGTTCTTCCACGCCCTGCTCGATGCCGGGGTGTACGCCCCGCCGAGCGCATTCGAGACCTGGTTCGTCTCGGCTGCTCTCGACGACGACGCCTTCGACCGGATCGCAGCCGCCCTGCCCGCGGCCGCTCGCGCTGCCGCGGAGGCGCAGCCGTCATGACCCGGACCATCGTTCACGTCATGCGGCACGGCGAGGTGCACAATCCCGAGGGCGTCCTCTACGGACGCCTGCCCGACTACCACCTCTCCGAACGGGGCCGCGCACAGGCCGAGGCCGTCGCCGAGTGGCTGGCCAAGCGCGACATCGTCCACGTCGTCGCGTCACCCCTGGAGCGCGCGCAGGAGACCGCAACGCCGATCGCTGTCCGCCACGGACTGCCGATCGAGGTCGACGACTCACTGATCGAGTCGCACAACGTCTTTCAGGGACAGCGGGTCTCCCCGGGAGACGGCGCACTGCGCGATCCCCGCAACTGGTGGCACCTGCGCAACCCGCGTTCGCCGTCCTGGGGCGAGCCCTATCACGAGATCGCCGAGCGGATGCGCTCGGCGCTGGCCCGGGCCAGGGACCGGGGGGCCGGGCACGAGGCGGTCGCCGTGAGCCACCAGCTTCCAGTGGAGACATTGCGACGGGCGATGAATTCCGAACCGCTGCATCACTTCCCGACCCGGAGGATGTGCAACCTCGCCTCAGTCACGTCGTTCTACTTCAACGGCGAGGATTATGTCGGCTGGGGATACTCGGAGCTCGCCGGGCGGTGAGACGCCTGGTGGTTGCTCTGGCTGCGGCGGCGGTTCTGCTGGCCGGATGCTCCACCGGTGATGATGCCGTCGCCCAGGGCGGGACCTTCGAGTTCGTCGCACCGGGCGGCAGGACCGACATCACCTACGACCCGCCGGAGGCCCGCGGCACTCCCGGGGAACTGGCCGGGCCGGATCTGATGGACACCGCCCGGACCATCTCGCTCAACGACTTCGCCGGCCAGGTGGTGGTGATCAACATCTGGGGCCAGTGGTGCGGACCGTGCCGGGCCGAGGTCTCGGAGTTGCAGCGGGCCTACGACGCGACCCGGGGCGAGGGCGTGGCCTTTCTGGGAATCGACGTGCGGGACAACGACATCGACGCTCCACGCGACTTCGTCAAAGACCGTCGCGTCAGCTATCCCTCGATCTACGACCCGGCCATGCGCACCATGATCGCCTTCGGCGGGCGATATCCCACCACCGTCATCCCGTCCACGGTGGTCCTCGACCGCCAGCACCGGGTCGCTGCGATCTTCCTGCGCGAGTTGCTTGCCGACGACCTGATTCCCCTGCTGCAGCGGCTCTCCGCCGAGCCGGCACCGAGACTCCCGTGACCGGCCTGGCCGAGACGGCTGCCGCCGGACCACTCTTCGCGGCCCTGGGCCTTTGTGTGCTGGCCGGGCTGATTTCCTTCGCCTCTCCCTGCGTGGTGCCGTTGGTTCCGGGCTACCTGTCCTACCTTGCCGCCGTCGTCGGCAGCCCGGCCGATCAGGACGGCGCCGGACCCCGGCGGCGCTGGCGGGTGGCCGGTTCGGCAGTGTTGTTCGTCGCCGGATTCACCGCCGTCTTCGTGCTGGGCACGGTGGCCGTCCTTGGAATGACGACCGCCCTGATCACCAATCAGGTTGTGCTGCAGCGCATCGGCGGAGTGCTGACCATAATCATGGGCCTGGTCTTCGTCGGCTTCATTCCCGCGTTGCAGCGTCAGGCCCGGTTCACGCCCCGACAGTGGGCGGGCCTGGCCGGCGCTCCTCTGCTGGGAGCGGTTTTCGGACTGGGCTGGACACCGTGCCTCGGGCCGACCCTGACCGGGGTGATCGCCGTGGCGTCGGCGACCGACGGAGCCAGTGTGGCCCGCGGTGTGGCCCTGGTGATCGCGTACTGCCTGGGGCTGGGCATCCCGTTCGTGTTGCTCGCGCTCGGGTCGGGCTGGGCGGTGTCGGCCTTCGGCTGGCTGCGCCGGCACGGCCGCGCGATCCAGGTGTTCGGCGGCGTGCTGCTGATCGCCGTCGGCGTGGCTCTGGTGACCGGTGTGTGGAACGACTTCGTCTCCTGGGTTCGCGACGCCTTCGTCAGCGATGTGAGGTTGCCGATTTGACCGGGTTGCTGGCCGGCCGGGTCCGCCGGCCGTGGCGGGCGCTGACCTCCATGGGCACCGCCCTGGTGCTGTTGTTCCTGCTCGCGCTCGCCGCCGTCCCCGGCGCTCTGCTGCCCCAGCGCAGCCTCAACGAGTCCAAGGTGCAGCAGTACCTGCAGCAGCACCCGGTCATCGGCCCATGGCTGGACCGGCTGCAGTTCTTCGACGTCTTCTCCAGCTTCTGGTTCACCGCCATCTACGCGCTGCTGTTCATCTCCCTGGTGGGCTGCCTGACGCCGCGCACCGTGGAACACATCCGCAGTCTGACGGCCGCGCCGGTGCCGGCGCCGCGCAACCTGAGCCGGTTGCCCCGGCACTTCGAGACCACGGTCAACGGCACACCCGGGCAGGCGGCTGAACGCGTCAATCGCCAGTTGCGCGGCTGGCGGCGGATGACCCGAACGGGGGACGTGGTCACCGAGATCTCCGCCGAGAAGGGCTATCTGCGCGAGTTCGGCAACATCGTCTTCCACTTCTCGCTGCTGGGTCTGCTGGTCGCCGTCGCCGTCGGCAAGCTGTTCGGATACGAGGGCAACGTGATCGTCCTCGCCAACGGCGGACCCGGCTTCTGCTCCGCCTCACCGGCGGCCTTCGACTCGTTCCGGGCCGGCAACAAGGTTGACGGCACCTCGCTCTACCCAATCTGTATGCGGGTCAACGACTTCCAGGCCCGGTACCTGCCCAGCGGGCAAGCCACCTCATTCGCCGCCCAGATCGACTACCAGGCCGGCGAGGACCTGACCACCGGGACTTGGCGGCCGTACCGGCTTGAGGTCAACCACCCGCTGCGGGTCGGGGGCGATCGGGTGTATCTGCAGGGACACGGCTACGCACCCACCTTCACCGTGACCTTCCCGGACGGACAGAAGCGCACCCAGACCGTCCAGTTCAGTCCCGACAACCCGCAGACCCTGCTGTCCTCGGGCACCATCCGGTTCGATCCGCCCGCGGGCATGTACACCGGAGACGAGCGGCGCAAGCACCAGCTGGCGATCACCGGACTGTTCGCTCCGACCAAGCAGATGGACGGCAAGCTGCTGTCGTCGAGCTTTCCGGCGATGAACGACCCCGCCGTCGCCGTCGACATCTATCGCGGCGACGCCGGGCTGGACACCGGACGGCCGCAGTCGCTGTTCGCCCTCGATCACCGGCTCATCGAGCAAAAGCGTCTGATCAAGCTCAAGCGGGTCAACCTCGACCCCGGCCAGCAGGTCGTCCTCGACGACGGCACCTCGGTGCGCTTCGACGGCGCCACGCCCTTCGTCAACCTGCAGGTCTCCCACGATCCCGGGCAGGTATGGGTACTGGTTTCCGCGCTGACCATGATGGCCGGGCTGCTGGTGTCCCTGGTCGTGCGGCGTCGGCGGGTGTGGGCCCGCATCACCGCGTCGGGCGCGCAGGGGAGAAGCGACCCGGGGATAGGATCCGGCCCGGGTACGGTGAAAGTCGAACTCGGCGGCCTGGCCCGCACCGACAACTCGGGTTGGGGTGAAGAGCTGGAGAGGCTTGCTCAGCGAGTAGCGGAGGCGGATCGCGCATGAATGCTCAGCGAGTAGCGGAGGCGGATCGCGCATGAAGGCTCAGCGAGTAGCGGAGGCGGATCGCGCATGAATACCGAGCACATCGACATCTCCCTGGCCCGCTATTCCGACTGGGCGTTCACCGCGTCGGTGATCGTCCTGGTCCTGGCGATGATGCTGCTGGCCGTCGAACTCGCCTCCAGCCGGGGACGCCGCGCCGAGGACCGCGAACTGGTCGCCGCCGGCGCCGGGGCGATGTCCCTCGGCGCCGACCGGCCCGGCATCGTCACCGACACGTCCGGGCCGGCTCTGTCCGAGCGCGCGGGTAAGGCCGGACTCGCGCTGGTGTACCTCGGCATCGCGCTGCTCTTCGCCTGCATCGTGCTGCGCGGACTGGCCACCGCGCGGGTGCCGTGGGGCAACATGTACGAGTTCATCAACTTGACCAGCTTCTGCGGCCTGCTCGCCGCGGCTGTGGTGTTGCGCAAGCCCCAGTACCGCACGCTGTGGGTGTTCGTGCTGGTTCCGGTGCTCGTCTTGCTGACCATCTCCGGCAAGTGGCTCTACACCAACGCCGCGCCGGTGATGCCCGCGCTGCAGTCCTACTGGCTTCCCATCCACGTCTCGGTGGTCAGCCTCGGTTCGGGTGTGTTCCTGGTCGCCGGCGTGGCCAGCATGCTGTTCCTGCTGAAGACGTCGAAATACGCTCAACCCGGGCAGGACGGGGCACTTGCGCGCATCACCGCGAAGCTTCCGGATGCCCAGACGCTGGACCGGATCGCCTATCGCACCACCATCTTCGGGTTCCCGGTCTTCGGATTCGGCGTGATCTTCGGCGCCATCTGGGCCGAGGAGGCCTGGGGCCGCTACTGGGGCTGGGATCCCAAGGAGACGGTGTCCTTCGTCGCCTGGGTGATCTACGCGGCGTACCTGCACGCCCGGTCCACCGCGGGGTGGCGCGACAAGAAGGCCGCCTGGATCAACGTCGCCGGTTTCGTCGCGATGGTGTTCAACCTGTTCTTCATCAACCTGGTCACCGTCGGCCTGCACTCCTACGCGGGAGTGAACTGAAGCCTCGAGGACCTCGACGAACTCAAGCCCGGACGGCTAAGGCTTGTTGTCCCCGTGGCCCAGTCGCCAGAGGAAATCCGGGTCGTCGTCGGGTCCGATGACGCGGGTCGTCGGCCGGCGGGCCTTCTCGCGCGCCGCTCGAAGGGCCACGTACCCCAACGCGGCGACGACGAGGATGAGCACCAGGTAGATCACGACCAACCTCCTTAGAAGCGAATATACGCGCGTGGGTAGGCTTCCCGGCGTGGCGGACGAACAGTCGGGCGGCGCGGGCGGGCGCCTGGTTCGCGACGTCGCCGTCTACACCCTCGCCCGGCTGATCCTGGTCGGCGCTCTGACCGCCGCCATCTTCCTCGCCGGCAGCCTGATCAAGGTCCAGATACCGCTCGTGGTGGCCATGCTGTTCGCGATCGTGGTCGCGCTGCCGCTTGGGATGTGGCTGCTGGCCCCGTTGCGCCGGCGCGCGACCGCCGCCATCGCCGAGGTCGACGAATCCCGCCGCCTCGACCGCGCGCAATTGCAGTCCCGGCTGCGCGGGGAGAACCGGGGCGAATAGTTCGGGTCGGCGGCCGCGGCGGGTGTGCCAGGATTGCCGCGTGCGCGGACGGCGCCTCGCCGGCATCATCGGCGCCGCTGCGCTGACGTCCGCGGTCGTGGCTGCAGGACCCGGGGCGCACGTGGCGGCGGCTGATCCGTGCCCCGACGTCGAAGTCATCTTCGCCAGGGGCACGGTCGGCGCGCCCGGCGTCGGGAATGTCGGCGGGGCATTCGTCGACGCGGTGCGCTCGAAGGCCGGCGGGCGCTCGGTCGCCTCCTACGGGGTGAACTACCCGGCGAGCTTCGAATTCGAGAAGTCGGCCGCGATCGGAGCGGCCGACGCGGCCGCCCGGGTGCAGTGGATGGCCGACACCTGTCCGGCCACCCGCCTGGTGCTCGGCGGTATTTCACAGGGCGCGGGTGTGATCGACCTCATCACGGTGAACCCGGGTCCGGTCGGGCGGTACACCCCGACGCCGATGCCGCCGCGACTGGCCGATCACGTCGCCGCGGTGGCGGTGTTCGGAAACCCGATGCGCAAGATCCCCGGAGCCGGACCGCTGACCGAGATGAGCACCCTCTACGGCCCCAAGTCGATCGACCTGTGCGCACCCGGCGACGTTTTCTGTTCTCCGGGGCTGAGCCTTTCGGCGCACTTCTCCTATGTGGACAACGGCATGGTCGACCAGGCGGCGCAGTTCGTCGCCGAACGCCTCCGGTAGCCCTCAGCGCCCGAACGCCAGCGCCCCCGCCACCGCCACCGACCACAGCAGCATGGTCAGGCCGGTGTCGCGCAGCACCGGGATGAGATCGCGGCCGCCGCCGCCGCCCCGTACCGGACCGGCCGCCCGCAGCGCCAGCGGCGCCGCGACGAGGCCCAGGGCGCACCACGGGGTGGCCCGCGTGAGCACCAGGGTCATCACCGCGGCCACTCCGAGCAGACCCTGGTAGAGCAGCCTTGTCCGGGCATCCCCGAGGCGCACGGCCAGGGTCATCTTGCCGGCCACTCGGTCGGTCGGGATATCGCGAAGGTTGTTGGCCACCAGCACCGCCGACGACAGCGCCCCGATCGCCACCGCCGCCGCGGCGCCGACCCAGTCCACCCGCAGCGCCTGGGTGTACTGCGTGCCCAGCACCGCCACCAGGCCGAAGAACACGAACACCGCGACCTCGCCGAATCCGGCGTAGCCGTAAGGCCGCGATCCGCCGGTGTAGAGCCAGGCGCCGGCGATGCATGCCGCCCCGACCGCGACCAGCCACGGGGCGCTGAGCATCGCCAATGCGACCCCGGCCACCGCCCCGATGCCCAGGCTCACCACGGCTGCCGCCAGGACGGCCCGCGGGGCCGCCAGCCGCGAGCCCACCAGCCGCAGCGGGCCCGCCCGTTCGTCGTCGGTTCCGCGGATACCGTCGGAGTAGTCGTTGGCGTAGTTGACTCCGACGATCAGTGCCAGCGAAACAGCAAGTGCCAGTAATGCTTTCCACCAGACCGCCGCACCCAGCCAGGCCGCCGCGCCGGTGCCCGCGATCACCGGGGCGACCGCGTTGGGAAGCGTGCGGGGACGGGCACCCTCGATCCACTGCGCGACGGTTGCCATGCGGGTAATCGTCGCATGGCCGCTCAGCCGGTCAGCCCGCCCACCAGGTTGAGCGTGATCGCGATGATGACGGTGCCGAGCAGGTAGGACACCAGGGCCTGGGACAACACGGTCAGCCGCAACCGGCGGCCCTTCACGCCGTTGTCGGAGACCGAGAAGCACATGCCGACGGTGAACGCGATGTAGGCGAAGTCGAGATAGCCGGGCTCATCCCCGGCGAAGTCGATCCCCGGGTCGCCGGGATCGGGCGCGGAGTAGTACAGCCGCGCGTACCGCAGCGCATAGACGGTGTGGATGGTGAACCAGGACGCGAACACGCTGAGCACCCCGACCACCCCGGCGGCCACGTCGGGTTTCGGCCCGGACGTCGCGTAGAGCAGGTAGCCGACGCCGGCCAGGCTGGCCAGGCTGGCGGTCACCACGATCACGTGCGCGACGTGACGGCTGCCGTCGCGTTCGTGGAAGAGGGCGTGGTCCCGGGTAGCCGCCGCATCCATCGGGAAGATCACGACCCAGGTCCACACCAGGTACACGACCGCCGCGGTGATCCAGCCGACCGCCGAGGCGTAGGCGAGGCGGGAGTTGACCCCGGTCACCAGCGCCATCGCTCCGCCGGCCAGTCCGGCGGTCCCCACCCGCAGCGCGACGGGCCCTTCGGCGCCGATCCGCGTCCGCAGCATCACAGGCCAGAGTCAACCACTTTCCGCGCCCGCGCATACTGGGCTGGTGAAGACAGAGATCTGCGACCGGTTCGGCATCGAGTTCCCGTTGTTCGCCTTCAGCCACTGCCGCGACGTCGTCGCCGCTGTCACCAACGCCGGCGGGTTCGGCGTCCTCGGCGGCGTCGCCTTCCGGCCCGACCAGCTCGAGCAGGAGCTGACCTGGATCGACGACCACGTGGGCGGCAAGCCCTACGGCGTCGACATCATCGTGCCGGCCAAGTACGAGGGCAAGGGCGAGAACCTCACCCGCGACCAGCTCGCCGAGCGCATCCCGGATGAGTACCGCGTCTTCATCAACGAGCTGTTGGCCGCCCACGACATCGAGGTCGAGGAGTTGCGGGTCGCCGGCTCCGCGCTGTCCGGCGACACCGGAAAGGGCCTTCTCGACGTCGCACTGAACCATCCGATCGCGCTGATGGCCAATGCGCTCGGCGTCCCGCCGGACTACATGATCGAGGCGGGCAAGGAGCGCGGCATCCCGGTGGCCGCCCTCGTCGGCGCCAAGGAGCACGCGATCAAACAGGTCCAGGCCGGGGTCGACCTGATCGTCGTACAGGGAACCGAGGCCGGCGGCCACTGCGGCGAGGTGACCACCCTGGTGCTGATTCCAGAGGTGCTGGACGCCATCGCCGCGATCCCCGGCGGCAAGGACGTGCCCGTGCTGGCCGCGGGCGGCATCGTGACCGGCCGGCAGATGGCCGCGTGCGTGGCGATGGGAGCCGCGGGCGCGTGGACCGGGTCGGTGTGGTTGACGACGGAGGAGGCCGAGACCGCGCCCTACACCAAGCAGAAGATGCTGTCGGCGTCCTCGCGTGACACCGTCCGCTCGGCGGGCCGCACCGGCAAGCCGTCGCGTCAGCTGCGCTCGGACTGGACCGACGCCTGGGCGCCCAACCCGAAGGGCCGCCAGCCGCTGCCGCTGCCGCTGCAGGCGATGATCGCCGAACCGGCGCTGCGGCGCATCGACAAACTCGCCGAGGGCGGCCACCCCGGGGCGCAGGCGCTCTCGACGTACTGGGTCGGTCAGGGCGTGGGCCTGATGAACAAGATCAAGCCCGCCCGCGATGTCGTGCTGGAGTTCATCGAGGACTACGTCAACGCCGCCGAGCGGTTGTCCCGCACGCTGGACGACTGACCCGCCCACTTTGCTAAGAACCGCCGTCGGCGACGGGCGCTGACCTAGATTGAGTTCTCGTGAACACGATCTTCACGGCGCGCCACGTCGTCACGATGAACCCCGCGAACCCGCAAGCCCAGGCAGTGGCCGTGCGAGACGGGCGCATCATCTGCGCCGGCACGCTGGAGGAATGCCAGTCCTGGGGTGAGGCGAGGGTCGACGACCGGTTCGCCGATCATGTGCTGGTTCCCGGGTTCGTCGAGGCCCACGGTCACACCGCCGACAGCGCCAGCGAGATGATGCCCTACGTCGGCTACCACCCCTACCCGCTGTCCGACGGCCGGACCACCACCCCGATCCGCAGCTATGACGACCTGATCGCGCAGCTCAAGGCCGAGGACGCCACACTGCCGCCGTCCGAGCCGCTGGTGGCCAACGGTTTCGACCCGATCTACTTCCCGGACCTGCCGCGGCTGTCCAGACGCGAACTCGACCAGGTGTCGACCACCCGGCCGATCTTCGTGCGCCACGCCAGTGGCCACCTGGCCACGGTGAACACCGCGATGCTCGAGGCCGAGGGCATCACCGGGGACAGCCCGACGCCGGGCATCGGCAGGGATTCCGACGGCGAACCCAACGGCGAACTTCAGGAAGCGCCGGCGATGATGCTGGCCAAGTCCGCGTTCGCGAAACTGATGGCGGCCGGCACGGGCCCGAGGCCGATCCAGATCCACGCCGCGATGTGCCGCAACGCCGGCGTGACGACGTCCACCGAGTTGATCGGCATGCTGCTGATCGACGCCGGGCAGGTCAGGGTGTGGCAGGACACCGTCAACGACGCCGCCTTCCCGGCCCGGATGGTGCTCTACAACCTGCCCGCCATGCCCGGCACCACCGCGGACTACGACGCCGTCGCCGACGCAGCGGTCAAACTGCGTGAGATCGAGACCGACAAGCTTCGCGCACCGGGCATCAAACTGGTCGCCGACGGCTCCATCCAGGGCTGGACCGCGGTGATGCTGGAACCGGGCTACTACACCGGTGAGGACCACGGTCTGCTGCTGTTCTCCCCGGAGGATCTGCTCGCCGCGGTCAAGGCGTTCCATGCCCGCAAGCTCAACGTGCACTGCCACTGCAACGGCAACGGCGCCGGGCAGCTCTTCGTCGACACCGTCGAGGAGGTGCTGCGCGGCGACGCGTGGCTGGACCACCGTCATGTCGTCCAGCACTCGCAGACCACCACCGCGGCGCAGTACCGCAGGATGGGACGACTTGGCATCTGCGCCAACATCTTCACCAATCACATCTGGTACTGGGGCGACCAGCACTTCGAACAGACCATGGGACCGGAGCGCACCCGAGGGATGTGGGCCTGCCGCACCGCATTGGACAACGGCGTCCCGCTGTCGTTCCACTCCGATTCCGGTGTCACACCGATCGGGCACCTGATGACCATGTGGTGCGCCGTCAACAGGGTGACCCCCAGCGGCCGGGTGCTCGGCGAGCAGGAGAGGATCACGCCGTACGAGGCGCTGTACGCGGCCACCATCGGCGGGGCCTTCCAGATCCACATGGATCACGAGATCGGCTCCATCGAGGCCGGCAAGTTCGCAGATTTCGCCGTGCTGGGCGACTCGCCGCTCGACGTCGACCCGATGGCCATCCGCGACATCACGGTGTGGGGCACCGTGGTCGGGGGCGAGGTGTTCGAGGCCGCGCACGGGTGAGGACGCCGATCCCGGTCACTGTGGTCGGGGGTTATCTGGGCTCGGGCAAGACGACGCTGCTCAACCGGATTCTGCTGAAGGCGGCCGGGCGGCGGATTGCCGTGCTGGTCAACGACTTCGGCGAGATCGGAATCGACGGTGATCTGATCGCCTCGGCCGACGGTGACACCATCACGCTGACCAACGGGTGCGTGTGCTGTGCGATCGGCAGTGACCTCATGACGGCGTTGTGGTCGGTGCGCGACCGCGACACCCCCCCGGAACAGGTGATCGTCGAGGCCAGCGGCATCGCCGACCCGGCGCCGATCGCCCACCACGCGCTGACCCCCGGTTTCGGCCTGGACGGCGTCGTGGTGCTGCTCGACGCCGAGACGGTGCGCCGGCGGGAACGCCACCCGGTGGTCGGCCGGACCATCCGTCGCCAGCTGGCCGCCGCGGACGTGCTGGTGCTCAACAAGATCGACCTGGTCTCCGACGAGCAGGTCGCCGAACTGGACGCGTGGCTGGCGCACGTCGCCCCCGGCGTGCCGGTGCTGCACGCCCGCGACGCCGACGTCCCGATCGCGGCACTGACCGGCGTCGGCCCGGACGCACCGGCGGAGCCGGAGTCGTCCGGACACGCCGACGACTACGTCACCGTCAGCCTTACCTTCGACCGGCCGATGGCCCGTGCCGAACTCGACGCCCTCCTCGACGGACTCCCCGAGGGCGTTCTGCGGGCCAAAGGAATTGTGCGGCTGCAGGACTCGCCCGATCAGCGCACGATCGTCCACCGAGTGGCCAGCCGTCGCAGCATCACTACCGAGGGGCCGTGGAAGACCGGCGAATCCGGACGCCTGGTGGTGATCGCGCTGGCCGGCACGCCCCTCGGCGGGCTAGCCGGCCGCTAGCGGAAGCCGCACCTCGAAGCGGGCGCCGCGGTCGAGGTTGCGCACCGACAGCGATCCCCGGTGGGCGCGCACCAGGCCCGCCGCGATCGCCAAGCCCAGGCCCGAACCGCTGGGCAGCGACGAATCCGACCGTGGCACGCGGTCGTTGGAGCCCCGATAGGCGACGTCGAACACCCGTGGCAGGTCGGCGGCGTCGATGCCGACCCCGGTGTCGTCGACCCGCGCCCACGCGCCCTGGGCGTCGGCGCCCACCGCCAGTGTGACGGTGCCTCCCGCCGGGGTGTGGGCGATCGCGTTGGCCACCAGGTTGGACAGCACCCGCACCAGGGCCCGGTCGCTGCCGATCACCCGCACCGGTTTGACCGGCAGTTCGGCCTCCAGACTGATCCCGGCGCGTTGGGCGGCGATGCCGTGGGCCGACATCACGTCGTCGACCACCTCGTCGAGGGCTACCCGCTCGTAGGGCGTGTTCACCGCTCCGGCATTGATCTTGGCCATCTCGAAGAGGTCGTCGACCATCTCCTGCAGGCGCACGCTCTCTCCTTCGATGCGCCGGGCTTGCACGCGGACTTCGTCGTCGCTGACCACGCCGTCGGCGATCGCCTCGCTCAGTGCCCGGATCCCGGCCAGCGGTGTGCGCAGGTCGTGGCTGACGAACGCGACCAACTGGCGGCGGGACTGTTCGGCGGCCGCTTCCGCGTCCTGAATGTCCTGCTCCCACACTGTCCTGCGGGCCTGGTAGCGGGCCAGCATCACCGCCGAGGGCAGGGTGACCACCGCCACGATCAGCAGCACGATGGCGATGGCCTGAAAGTTCGGCTCGGTCATGAACCGGCTGGCGCAGAACACCCCGGCGAACGTCGCCAGGGTGGGGATCAGCACCAGCGCGACCATGCTCACGGTCACCGACCAGGACCGCGCCAGCCGGATGATCAGACCGCCGAGCAGCACCACCGGCAGTGAGCAACCGAGAGCGAGCAGCGCGACTTTGACCAGTTCATGCGAAGTCACGGTCACCGCCGCCGGCCTCACCCCGCCACAGGTAACCGCGACCCCAGACCGTCTGGATTCGATGGGCCTCGCCGAGTTTGGACCGCAGGCGCTTGACGTGCACCGTCACCGTCGACAGGTCGCCGAAGTCCCAGTTCCACACCCGCTTGAGCAGTTCCTCGCGTGAGAAGACCGTGTCGGTGTGGGTCAGGAAGAACAGCAGCAGGTCGAACTCCCGGTTGGTCAGGCCGATCGGCTCACCCCCGACGGTCACCGACCTCGACGCCGTCGACACGGTCAGCCGGCCGACGGTGATCTCCAATGGCACCGTCGACGGCGCGGCCGGCGCGCGGCGCAGCACCGAGCGCACCCGCAGCGCCAACTCGCGCGGGCTGAACGGCTTGGTCAGATAGTCGTCGGCCCCGGCTTCCAGCCCGGCGATCCGGTCGTCCTCCTCGCCGAGTGCGGTCAGCAGGATCACCGGCACGGTGTAGTCGCCGCCCTGGCGCAGCGTGCGGCACAGCGACAGCCCGTTCGGGCCGGGCATCATCACGTCGAGCACGGCCACGTCGATGCGTTCGGTGCCCAGCACCCGAAGCGCCTCGTTGCCGTCGCCGACGACGAGAACCTCGAGTCCGTCCCGCTCGAGATAGCGCCGGACGACGTCGCGTACCACGGCGTCGTCGTCGGCGACCAGAACCCGGGCGGTCATGTAGCCAACCCTAACCGTGATGGCGCGGGACCCGCTGTGCCGTCACGGTTTCGTCACTGCGACGGCATTAACGCTGGAACCGCTCGCTCAATGCCCGGCGGTCGATTTTGCCGATGCCGCGGCGGGGCAGTTCGGCGACGACATGCAGTTCCCGCGGGGCCGCGACGCCGTCCAGGGATCGCGCGACGAACTCGTGCACCTCGGCCAGGGCCGGCGCCGGTGCCCCCGCTCGGAGCACCACCGCGGCGGCGACCCGCCGGCCGAGGCGGTCGTCGGGGACGCCGAACACCGCGCACTCGCTCACCGCCGGGTGTCGGCACAGCACGGCCTCCACCGGACCCGGCAGGACGGTCAGTCCGCCGCTGATGATCGCGTCGTCCGCCCGGCCCAGCACCGCCAGCCGCCCGGCCTCGTCCAAGCAGCCGACGTCCTCGGTGGCAAACCAGCCCGGCTCGGCGAACGGGTCGGGCCTGGATCCCGGCGGGTTGCGGTACCCGCTGGCCAGGGTGGCACCGCCGACGGCGATGCGGCCCTGCCCGGCCGGTGTCGGGTCCTCGATGCGGATCTCCACGCCGTCCAGCGGGACACCGTCGTAGACGCAGCCGCCGGCCGTCTCGCTGGATCCGTAGGTGCGCACCACCATGATTCCGGCGTCGGCAGCCGCGTCCAGCAGCGGGCGCGGCGCCGGGCCCCCGCCGAGCAGCACCGCGTCCAGTTCGGCCAGTGCGGCGGTGGCCGCCGGGTCGGCCAGCGCCTTGGACAGTTGATTGGACACCAGTGCGGCGTAGCGCCGCCCGGACCCGAGTTCGCCTACCGCCCTTGGTAATTCGGCCGGATCGAAACCGCTCGAGATGTCGATCTCGGCCGGGACCGTGCCGGCCAGCAGACTGCGCACCAGGACCTGGATTCCGGCGATGTGGTAGCTGGGCAGCGCAAGCAACCAGGTTCCCGGTCCGCCGAGCCGGTCGTGTGTTGCTGTCGCGCCGGCGATCAGGGCGGCCGGGGTGAGCATGGCGCCCTTGGGCGTTCCGGTGGAGCCCGAGGTGGCGATCACCAGGGCGACGTCGTCGTCGATCTCCTCGTCGAGCCGCAGTGCCGTGGTCAGCAGTTCGGCCAGCCGCAGATTCCCGGCCGGAATCGGGACGAATGCGGCGTCGCGGCCGTCGAGCACGCCCTGCAGGGCGGCCAGCATCGACAGAGCCGCCGGACCCGGCGGAACGACGAGCGCGCGGAGGGCTGCTATCCGGTTTCCTCGACTTCGCGTGCGTTGTCCAGCGGCCACCCGAAGGCGGCCAGTTTGGCCCGCACCCGCTCCACCTCGGTCGGCTTGGGCAGCTGGTCGGTGATCCGCAGGATCTCGGCGCCGACGTCGATGAAGCCGGGTTGGGGCAGGTGCCTCAGCTGCCGGGCGACCTCGATGATCTCGTCAGCGGTAAGGCGCCGGGACAGCAACGCCAGGATGGGGAGGTAGTCGTTGCGCGGCACCCCGTTGGGGTAGCCGGCCCGCAACCACGACACGATGCCGGAGAGGAATCGGTTCATGTCACCTCCCGACCGGCACGACTCGATGTCCGGCCTGACCCGATCTTAAGTCCCGCGCGCGCCGGATTGGGTATCTTCGCCGGGCCTTCGGGGCGGCGCGTACCGCGAACCGGCGGAGTACGGATCGTGAACGGCCGATGAACACATGGGCCGTTCGGGGAAACACCGAGGTCATGGAGGTCACCGGTCTGGCGGTTATTCGCCAAACCCGACGCCGACGCAGCACAATGTCGGCCATGGGCACAGAGATGATCATCCTGGTGCTGTTGATCGCCACGGCCCTGGCCTTCGACTTCACCAACGGCTTCCACGACACCGGTAACGCGATGGCGACCTCGATCGCCACCGGCGCCCTCAAACCCAAGGCCGCCGTCCTGCTGGCCGGCGTTCTCAACCTGATCGGCGCCTTCCTGTCGGTCGAGGTCGCGGTGACGGTGACCACGTCGGTGTTGAAGGTCCAGGACGCCAAGACCGGGCACCTGCTGGAGGGCATCGACGCGTCGATGGGTCTGACGATCATCTTCGCCGGCCTGATCGGCGGCATCCTGTGGAACTTGCTGACCTGGCTCTTCGGCATCCCGTCGAGCTCGTCGCACGCGCTGTTCGGCGGCCTGATCGGCGCCGGGCTGGCCGCGCTCGGGCTCAACGGCGTCAACTGGCCGGGTGTCACCCAGAAGGTGCTGATCCCCGCAGTGGCGGCCCCCGTCATCGCCGGCGTCGTCGCCGCCTGCGGAACCTGGCTGGTCTATCGCATCACCCAGAAGGTGCTCAAGCGCCGCCGCGAAGCCGGCTTCCGCTGGGGCCAGATCGCCACGGCGTCTCTGGTCGCGCTGGCGCACGGCACCAACGACGCGCAGAAGACGATGGGGGTCATCGCGCTGGCGCTGATCACCACCGGGCACCTGACCGGGGACGTCAAGAACGACGGTCTGCCGCTGTGGATCATCGCCAGCTGCGCGGTCGCCATCGGCCTGGGCACCTATCTGGGCGGCTGGCGGGTGATCCGCACCCTGGGCAAGGGGCTGGTCGAGATCGAGTCGCCGCAGGGCCTGGCCGCCGAGGCCTCCTCGGCCGCGATCATCCTCAGCTCCAGCGCCGCCGGCATGGCGCTGTCAACCACCCACGTCGCCACCGGTTCGATCCTCGGCAGCGGGGTCGGCAAGCCCGGGGCGCAGGTGCGCTGGGCGGTCGCCGGCCGGATGGCCGTCGCCTGGCTGGTGACCCTGCCGGCCGCCGCACTGGTCGGCGCCCTGTCCTACTGGCTGGCCCATTTCGTCGAGGAGGCCACCGGGTCGGCACTGGCCGGCGACGGGCTGATCTTCGTGATCCTGGTGGCGGCCTCGGGTTACATGTGGTGGCGGGCCCAGCAGCAGAAGGTCGACCACAGCAACGTCAACGCGGACTGGGACGATTCGACGAACTCCGTTGTGCCCGCGGACGTTCGCGAGGCCCGGGTCGCGGCGAAGACCAGCCCGAAGTTGCCCAAGGCCGCCGAACCGCCGGCGCCGAAACCGAAGACTCCGGTGTAGAGGGGAGACGCGACAAATGCACTATCTGGAAGCGGTTTTCAAGGTTCTCGTCGTCGGTCTGATCCTCGGCGCGGGCCTGCCGGCGCTGTTCGCCACCGGGATGCTGGCCTACTCGTTCGGTGCCGGTGGCGAGGAGGCCGACCACGTCATCCACAAGCCGAACCCGCCGCTGAAGTTCCTCGGGATCGCGCTGTTCGGTTTCGTCGCCCTTGTTATCGTCACCGCGGTCGCCTGGATCACCAGGGCGACGATCATCCACCACTTCGGGGTCGACCTGTTCCCCATGTTCCCGAAGAAGTGAGGTAGCCGTGTCCGTCGAACACCAAGAGGGCTTCGTCGACAACGTGGTCGGATGGCTCCACGAGGGCTATCCCCACGGCGTGCCACCCAAGGACTACTTCCCCCTGCTGGCGCTGCTGATGCGGTCGTTGACCGAGGAGGAAGTGATCAAGGCCGCCCGGACCATCGTCCGTCACGCCGACGCCGACACCCCGGTGAGCGAGGAGCAGATCCGCAACGCGATCCACGAGGTGATCGAGAAGGAACCCAACCCCGAGGAGATGCGTCAGGTGGCCGCGCGGCTGGCATCGGTCGGCTGGCCACTGGAGGACGGCCGCTAAGCCGGTCCCGCCCGTCGCAGCGGGTGGCTCTCCGGCACCTCGACGAAGATCAGTGTGATCCCGTCGGGATCCCGCACGTGCATCTCGTGCAGCCCCCACGGTTCCTGTCGCGCCTCCCGGGCGATCGCGACGCCGCGTCCGCGTAATTCGTCCTGCGTGGCGGCGATATCGCGGACCTGCAGCCACAGCGCGCCGGCGAAACCGTCCCCGGCGTCTGCCGGCCGGCCGTGCCCGGCCACTTCGATCAGTGACTGTCCGGCGAAAAACACCGTGCCGCCGGGGTATTCGCGGGCGATCGCCAGCCCCAGTGCATCGCGGTAGAAGGCAAGCGTGCGTTGGTAGTCCGCGGGTCGCAGCAGCATCCGGCTGGCCAGAATCTCCATACGTCCATCCCTCAGATCGGCTGAATCCGTTGACGCTTGAGCACGGCGTTGAGCAAGCCCGGGGCGACGACGTCGATGGCCCGGGCCGAGATACCGGCCCGTGGGGCGATCCGCACCGGTCGGTGCCGGGCCGCGTCGATCATCCACTGCGCGGCCTCCCGCGGGCTCAGCGCCGGCATGCCGGTGTATTCCTTGGTGGGAGCGATCATCGGGGTGGCCACCAGCGGGTAGTAGAGCGTGGTCGAGTGCACGCCGTTGCGGGCCCACTCCGTCTCGATCACCCGGCTCACCGCGCTCAGCGCGGCCTTGGAGGCGTTGTACACGCCGAACAGGGGAGAAGCCTCGCTGAGCACCCCCCAGGTCGCGACGTTGATGATGTGGCCGTCCCGGCGCTCGATCATCCCGGGCGCCAGGCCGCGGATCAGCCGCAGCGGGGAGAAGTAGTTCAGCGCCATCGTGCGTTCGACGTCGTGCCAGCGGTCCAGGGACTCGGCGAGCGGACGGCGGATCGACCGGCCGGCATTGTTGACCAGGATGTCGACCCCGCCGAAACGCTGCTCGACGGTTTCGGCCAGGGCGTCGACGGCGTCGAGGTCGGAAAGGTCGCAGGGGATGGCGGCGGCGGTGCCGCCGGCGTCGGCGATCCGCGCCGTCAGCGCATCGAGCAGGTCGGCGCGGCGTGCCACGACGATCACCTCGGCACCCTCCTCGGCGAACCGTTCGGCTCCCGCCTCCCCGATACCCGAAGATGCCCCGGTGACCAGGACGCGCTTGCCGCGCAAGCGAATTCGGGTCCGGCTGGGCACACTCGGCGGCGGGCGCAGGCCGGCCAGGGTGACGGCTTCGGTCAGCTTCCGGCGCAGCGGGGTCACGGAACCGAGTCTAGAAATAGCGGGGGAACGCGCCCCAGTCCGGGTCCCGCTTCTGCAGGAACGCGTCGCGGCCCTCCACGGCCTCGTCGGTCATGTAGGCCAGCCGGGTGGCCTCTCCGGCGAAGAGTTGCTGGCCCACCAGGCCGTCGTCGAGCAGGTTGAAGGCGAACTTCAGCATCCGTTGCGCCTGAGGTGATTTGCCGTTGATCTCGCGTGCCCAGTCCAGGGCGACGTTCTCCAGTTCGGCGTGCTCGGCGACGTCGTTGACAGCACCCATCCGGTGCATCTGCTCGGCGGTGTAGGTGCGGCCCAGGAAGAAGATCTCCCTGGCGAACTTCTGGCCCACCTGACGGGCCAGGTACGCGCTGCCGTAGCCGCCGTCGAAGCTGCCGACGTCGGCGTCGGTCTGCTTGAACCGGGCGTGCTCCCGGCTGGCCAGGGTCAGGTCGCACACCACGTGCAGGCTGTGGCCGCCGCCGGCCGCCCATCCGTTGACCAGACAGATCACCGGTTTGGGCATGAACCGGATCAGCCGCTGCACCTCCAGGATGTGCAGCCGGCCGGCGCGGGCGGCATCGACGGTGTCGGCGGTGTCGCCGCTGGCGTACTGGTAGCCGGTGCGGCCGCGGATGCGCTGGTCCCCGCCCGAGCAGAACGCCCATCCGCCGTCCTTGGGCGACGGGCCGTTGCCGGTCAGCAGGACCACGCCGACGTCGGGTGACATCCGGGCGTGGTCCAGCGCCCGGTAGAGCTCGTCGACGGTGTGCGGGCGGAAGGCGTTGCGCACCTCGGGCCGGTTGAACGCCACCCGGACGGTGGGCCGCGCCACGCCCGCCTCGAGATGGCGGTGGTAGGTGATGTCGGTGAGGTCCTCGAATCCCTCGACGGGCCGCCAGAGGGCCGGATTGAACGGGTTGTCGCTCACTCCGGTGACGCTACGCCAAGCCTGGTGGGCATCCCGTCCGGTGGGGAGTCACAACGCCAGCCCCTGTTCACGCAACGCCGCGATCAACCCCGCGGGGCGACTGGCGATCGGCAGCGGTTCGACCCAGGCGAACGCACAGCCCAGGGCGCGCGCCGCACCGTCGTTCTCCTCGCTGTCACCGACCATGAGCGCGTGCTGCGGTTGCACTCCTACAGCCGACAGCGCCGTCTGGAATATGCGCGGGTCCGGCTTGGCCGCACCCACTTCGAACGACAGCGTGTAGTGATCGGGACGCGCGCCCGCCGCCTGGAGAACCGACCGGATGTCCCAGGCGATGTTCGAGACCACCGCGGTGCGGATCCTCTTGTCGCGCAACGCGTCCAGCACCCGGACGGTGTCGGGGTAGACGGCCCACTCGGCCGGATCGACGCAGCGCTGATAGAGCGCCTCGGCGTGTTCGTCGGGCAGTCCCGCCTCGCGCAGCACATGCAGGTAGGCGGTCCGGTGCTTGCGGGGGTCGAGGTCGCGGTGCGCCCAGGCCTCGTGGCTCACGCTCGCGGTGGGATGGGTCATCCGGTCCATCACCTCGGCCCGGCGCCGCGCGTCCAGATCCATCCCGGCAAACCACTGGTCGTTCTCCTCCAGGCTGGCCAGCGTTCCGGAGAAGTCGAACAGGACCGCCCGGACCTCACCCGACGGCACGATCCGAACCCTCCCAGAACCGGGCCCGCACCGCCTTCTTGTCCGGTTTGCCCAGGGCGGTCACCGGCACCGAGTCGGCCACGACGACCCGCTTGGGCGACTGGACCGCCCCCTTGCGCTGTTTGACCGCGTCCTGGATCTCGGCGGTCACCCGCGCGACCGCGGCCTCGTCCCGGGGATGATCGGGCCGCAGCACGATCACCGCGGTCACCGCCTCGCCCCATCTGTCGTCCGGGGTCCCGATCACGCAGACCTGCGCCACCGCCGGATGCTCGGCGACGACGTCCTCCACCTCGCGGGGGAACACGTTGAACCCGCCGGTGACGATCATGTCCTTGACCCGGTCGACGATGTGCCAGAAGCCGTCCTCGTCCTCCCGGGCCATGTCGCCGGTGTGCAGCCAGCCACCGGAGAAGGTCTTTGCGGTCTCATCCGGCAGGTTCCAGTAACCGCCGGCCAGCAGCGGCCCCGACACGCAGATCTCGCCGACCTCGCCGCGCGGCACCGGTCCTCCGTCGCTGTCCAGCAGCGCGGTGCGCGCGAACAGCGTCGGTCGACCGCACGAGGTCAGCCGTTTGGCGTCGTGGTCGCCCCTGGCCAGGTAGGTGATCACCATCGGGGCTTCGGACTGCCCGTAGTACTGCGCGAAGATCGGCCCGAACCGTTCGATCGCCTCGGCCAGCCGGACCGGGTTCATCGCCGAGGCGCCGTAGTACACCGTCTCCAGCGACGACAGGTCGCGGGTGTGCGAATCGGGATGGTCCATCAGTGCGTAGATCATCGACGGCACCAGCATGGTTGCGGTGATCCGGCGCTCCTCGATGACCTGCAGCACCTCGGCCGGATCGAACTTCGGCAGCACGATCATCTCGCCGCCCTTGACGATCGTCGGGGTGAAGAACGCCGCCCCCGCATGCGACAGCGGGGTGCACATCAGGAACCGGGGGTGCTGCGGCCACTCCCACTCCGCCAGCTGCGCGGTGGTCATGGTCATGATCGAACTGACCGTGCCGATCACGCCCTTGGGCTTGCCGGTGGTGCCGCCGGTGTAGGTCAGACCGCCGATGTGGTCGGGTGGAAGATCGGCCGCCGCCAACGGCTTCGGCGGGTACTGCGCGGCCTTGGCGATGAGGTCCACCGCCTCGGCCCTCGACGCGGTCAGTTCGGCCGGCACCGGCCCGAGCGTCAGCACCTGCCGCAGCGAGGGGACCTTCTCCAGCAGGCCGGCCGCCCGCTCGACGAACATCGGGTTGGGGTCGATGATCAACGCGGTGGCGCCGGCGTCGGCCAGCACGTAGGCGTGGTCGTCGAGCGATCCCAGCGGATGCAGCGCGGTGCGCCGGTAGCCCTGGGTCTGTCCGGCGCCGATGATCATCAGCACCTCGGGCCGGTTGAGCGACAGCAGCCCGACGGTCGCGCCGGTGCCCGCCCCGAGCGCCTCGAACGCCTGGATGAACTGACTGATGCGGCCGGCCAGTTCGCCGCCGGTGAGGGTGGTCTCGCCGAGGAACAGCACCGGCCGGGTGGCGTTGCGGTGCAGCGCCCCGACGGTCAGGTGGCCGGAATGCAGCGGATGGCGCAAATGGTCGGTCATGAGTGACACGTCGGTCATGAGTGACACAGTAGAGCGCGTATGTCCGACCGCGAACCGCCGGACGACGCGCTGCGCGCGGCGATCCTCGACCTGCTGTCCCGACGTGCCGGCAGCATCTGCCCGTCGGAGGCGGCCCGTGCCGTCGGGGGCGCGGGCTGGCGGGATCTGATGGAGCCGGCCCGCCAGGCGGCCCGCGCCCTGGCCCGCGCCGGGGTCGTCGAAATCACCCAGGGCACCACCGCGCTGGACCCGGACGGCACCTGGCGCGGACCGGTCCGCATCCGGCCGCGTCGGGCATAACATCGACCAATGCCGGAGACACCTGCCAAGGCCGAGGTGTCCGGCCTTGCCGCGACAATGACCATCGCCGCGATGGGTCTGGGTTACAGCATCACCGCCGCCGACCCGACCACGCTGTCGGCCAACCTCGCCGAAGTCCGCAAGGGCCTCCAATTCACGCCTGCCACAGCCAGTTTCCTGGCCAGCCTGTGCACCCTGACCCTGGCCGCCGCGGTGCTCGGTGCGGGTGCGCTGGGGGATCTGGCCGGAATGAAGCGGATGTTCGTCATCGGCACCTACGGTTCCATCGTTTTCGGCGTGCTCGGCGCCGTCGCCCCGCATGTGGCCGTGCTGATCATCGCCCGCGCCGGCCTCGGGATCGCGTTCGCGTTCGTGCTCGGGCTCTCGCTGGCGATCATCAACGCGGTCTTCCCGCCCGGCCGCAGGGCCGCCGCGATCGCGGCCTACCTGGGTGCGGGCCATGCGCTTGCGGTGTTCCAGCCTGCCCTCGGGGGCTGGCTGGCAAGCCATTACGGCTGGCGGACATGCCTACTTGTCACCCCGGCGCTGGCCCTGCTCACCCTCGTCATCACCCTCCGCTACGTGCCGGAGACCGTCAAAGACCAACGCAAGCTGGACATTCCGGGGATCGCGCTGATCGCGGTCGCTCTGGTCACCGTCATCTACGGACTGACCGAACTGCAGGGCGGCGTCAGCGCCGGGGCTCTGGTCCTGATCGCGGTCGGCCTGGCGCTGGGGGTGGCGTTCGTGCTGTGGGAGTTGCACACCGACACCCCCGCCCTGGACATGCGGATCTTCCGGTCGGGCCGGTTCAACGCGGCGCTGATCGCCGGGGCCACCTTCAACTTCCTCGGCGGCGGCGGCACCATCCTGTTCGCCTACTACCTGGTCACCCTCCGCGGCAAGTCTCCCGAAGTCCTCGGGCTGCTCCTGATCCCCGCGATGCTGATCGCGTCGGGGGCCGCGGTGCTGGCCGGCCGGGCCGTCGTCCGCTTCGGCGAGCGGGCGGTGCTGGTGGCCGGTTTGGTGATCCTGCTGGCCAGCATGCTCATGCTGGTGGTGCTGGACACCCGCACCCCGATCGCCTACCTGGGAATCGCCGTCGCGCTCAACGCAATCGGCGGCGCCGTGGTGCAGACACCCCAGTCGACGATCATGATGTCCAGTGCGCCGCCGGAACTCGGCGGGGTGGTGTCTGCGGTCAAGCCGGCGGTGGGACAGGCCGCCTATTCGCTGGGTCCGGCGCTGTTCGCCCTGGTGGGCACCACGCTGTTCCTGCGTGACGGCCGCCGCAAGCTGGAGGGCTCCGGCATCAGCGAGGAGCAGGCCCGCGACGCCCTGCGGGTGGCGCACGGCGGCGCGCCCAGCCCCGCGGCGGGCAGCGAGGTGCTGGATCCCGAACAGGCCCGCTGGGTGGTCTCGGAGTCCACCGGCAGCTGGCTCTCGGCGATCCACGACGTGAGCCTGATCATGGCGGTGGTGCCGGCGGCCGCGATCGTCGCCGCGCTGGTGTTGCTGCGGCCGCGGGCAGCGGCCCGGCCGGACTGAGCGTTGTTCGCCGCAACCGCGGGTCGACGGGCCGTTAGCGGCGAGGACAAGCACGGTCACCGATTGCGGGAAACCGGTCGATCGGGAGGGCAGCTGGTGGCACGCTGATGCGTATGGAACAAGCCCCGGAACCGCGCTTTCTCGACGACCGCCTGTCCTACTGGGCCACGGTGAAACCGGACGAGGAGGCGATCAGTTACCTGGGCCGCAGCTTCACCTGGGCCAAGTTCGACGACCGGGTGCGCCGGCTGGCCGGCGCGCTGTCCGAGCGTGGCGTCGGGCGCGGCGACGTGGTGGCCTTCCTGGACAAGAACCACCCGGCCTGCGTGGAGACCACGCTGGCCGCGGCGAGCCTGGGCGCGGCGACGGCGATCATCAACTTCCGGCTTGCCGCCGACGAGATGGACTACGTCCTCAACGACTCCGGCGCCAAGCTCATCATCGTCGGCGAGGAACTCAGGGATTCGGTCGACAAGATCCGTGACCGCATCCCCGGCGTCGAGCACGTCGTCAGCGTCACACCGTCCGGAGCCGACGGCGACGAGTACGAGGCCATGCTGGCCGAGGCCACCCCGCGCGGACGCGGCGCGGACGTGCAGCCCGAGGACGTGTGCGTGATCATGTATTCCTCCGGAACGACCGGAAAGCCCAAGGGTGTCAGGCTTTCCCAGGCCAACCTGGTGGCGCACACCCTCAACGCCGCGACCTTCCAGTTCGACGCCGATGACATGAACATGGTCTCCATGCCACTGTTCCACGTGGGCGGCTCCTCCTATGCGCAGCTGGGCATCCACGCCGGCATCCCCAGCATCGTGACCCGCGAGGTGGACGGCCCGACGCTGGGCGCGGCGATACTGCAGGGCGCCACCCGGACCTTCCTGGTCCCCGCGGTGCTGGGCAAGGTGATGGAGGCCGGACCCGGCGCCATCGAGATCTTCAACAAGTTGCGCACCTTCGTCTACGGCGCCTCTCCGATGCCGCCGGCCCTGCTGGCCAAGGCACTGGCAGCGTTCCCCGACACCGACTTCGTGCAGGTCTACGGCCTGACCGAGGTGTGCGGAGCGGTCACCCAGCTGTCCCCTGAGGCCCACCGCGACCCGTCCCACCCCGAACGGCTGACCAGTGCCGGCCAGCCCGCGCAGAAGGTCGAGGTCCGCGTCGTGAACCCCGACACCCTCGAGGATGTGCCGGTCGGGCAGCCCGGGGAGCTGTGGTTCCGCACTCCGCAGCTGATGGACGGCTACCACAACAAGCCGGAGGCCACCAAAGAAGTGATCACGGCCGACGGCTGGTTCCGCACCGGCGACATCGGCCGGGTCGACGACGAGGGCTTCGTCTTCGTCGAGGACAGGCTCAAGGACATGATCATCTCCGGCGGGGAGAACATCTACTCCGTCGAGGTGGAGCGGGCGCTGACCGACCATCCGGCCGTGCTGGACGCCGCTGTGTTCGGGATCCCGGACGAGAAGTGGGGTGAGTCGGTCAAGGCCGTCGTCGAACTGTCCGAGGGCCAGCAGACCACCTCCGAGGAGCTGATCGCCTGGTGCCGGGAGAAGCTGGCGCACTACAAGTGCCCCAAGAGCGTCGACATCATGGACGTGCTGCCCCGCAACCCGACCGGCAAGCTGCTGAAGAAGGACCTGCGCAAGCCCTACTGGGAGAACCGCGACCGCGCCATCTGATGCGTCCCGCGCTGGAGGACCTGCTGGACCGGCTGCATGTCCTGGCGCTTCCCATGCGGGTGCGGTTCCGCGGAGTCACCGTTCGTGAAGTGGCGCTCGTCGACGGGCCCGCCGGCTGGGGCGAGTTCGGGGCGTTTCCCGAGTACGGGCCTGCCGAGGCGGTGCACTGGCTGGCCTCGGCTATCGAATCTGCCTATCGCCCAAAGCCTTTGGCCTTGAGGCAGCGTATCCCGATCAACGCCACCGTGCCCGCGGTCGGACCGGCGGAGGTGCCCGGCGTGTTGGCCCGGTTCCCGGGTGCGACGACGGCGAAGGTCAAGGTCGCCGAGGCCGGGCAGACGCTGCGGGACGACGTGGAACGGGTGAACGAGGTTCGGGCGCTGGTGCCCACGGTGCGGGTGGACGCCAACGGCGGCTGGAGCGTCGATCAGGCGGCAGCCGCGCTGCGTGCGCTGACCGCCGACGGGCCGCTGGAATACGTCGAGCAGCCCTGCCGCACGGTCCCGGAACTGGCCGAGGTCCGCGCCCGCACCGATGTCGCGGTGGCCGCCGACGAGAGCATCCGCAGGGCGCAGGACCCGCTGGCCGTGGTGCGGGCCGGAGCCGCCGACGTCGCCGTGCTCAAGGTCGCCCCGCTGGGCGGAATCGCCGCGGTGCTCGACATCGCCGCCCGGGTCGACATCCCGGTGGTCGTCTCCAGTGCCCTGGACTCGGCGGTCGGGATCGCGGCCGGACTCGCGGCGGCTGCCGCGCTGCCCCGTCTGGAGCACGCCTGCGGCCTGGGCACCGGAGGACTGTTCGTCACCGACGTCGCCGATCTCGAGGTCCTCGACGGTCACCTTCCCGTCGTCGGCGTCACCCCGGACCCGGACCGCCTGAGAAGTCTGGCCGTCCCCGCCGAACGTCGCCGGTGGTGGGTTGACCGGGTCCGGGAGTGCTATCCGCTTCTGATCGATCAGTCCTCGTCGGGGCAGACGGCGTCCGGATAGACCGTTGCCGGGAATTCAACGGCGCACTGCTACCGTCGCGCCGTGACGAACCTGCTCTACGACGACACCGGTTCGGGTGACCCGGTGCTGTTCATCGCCGGAACCGGCGGGGCCGGCCGCACCTGGCACATCCATCAGGTCCCGGTGTTCCAGCGGGCGGGCTACCGCTGCGTCACCTTCGACAACCGCGGAGTGGCGGCCACCGAGAACGCCGACGGGTTCGACACCGCTCAGATGGTCGCCGACACCGTCGACATCATCGAGACCGTGATCGGCGGGCCCACCCGGGTGGTGGCGATGTCGATGGGCGCGTTCATCGCCCAGGAGTTGATGCTGGTGCGGCCCGACCTGGTGCGCCAGGCGGTGCTGATGGGCACCCGGGGCCGGGTGGATCCCACTCGTCTGGCGTTCCGGACCGCGGACCTCGAACTCGCCGAGGCCGGAGTCGAGCTGCCGGCCTCCTTCGCCGCCAAGATCCGCATCCTGGAGAACTTCTCGCCCAAGACCATCAACTCCCCGGCGATCGACGAGTGGCTGCAGATGTTCACCGCGTTCCCGCTCAAGCGGACCCCCGGATGGCGTGCGCAGCTGGCGGTGGCGCCGACGGAGAACCGGCTGCCGGCCTACCGCTCGATCCCGACCGAGGTGCTCGTAATCGGCTTCGCCGACGACGTCGTGACCCCGCCGGCCCTGGGCAGGGAGGTGGGGGAGGCGATCCCCCGCGGCCGCTACGTCCAGATCGCCAACGCCGGACACCTCGGATTCCTGGAGCGTTACGAGGCGGTCAACCGGGCCATGCTGGACTTCTTCGCCGGAACGCTTATTTAGTCGCGGTTCACCGGCTGTGCCACCCTGTAGGGGTGAACCCCTCGACGACTCAGGCCCGGGTCGTCGTCGACGAACTGATTCGCGGCGGCGTCCGTGACGTCGTGCTATGCCCCGGCTCCCGCAACGCCCCGCTTGCTTTCGCCCTGGCTGACGCCGACCGCGCGGGACGGCTGCGGCTGCACGTGCGCATCGACGAGCGCACCGCAGGCTACCTGGCCATCGGGCTCGCGGTCGGCAGCGGCCGGCCGGTGCCGATAGCGATGACCTCGGGCACCGCGGTGGCCAACCTCGGTCCGGCCGTGGTCGAGGCCAACTACGCCCGGGTGCCACTGATCGTGCTGTCCGCCAACCGGCCCTACGAGTTGCTCGGCACCGGCGCAAACCAGACCATGGAGCAGCTGGGTTACTTCGGCAGCCAGGTGCGCGCCGCGATCAGTCTGGGGCTGGCGGAGGACGACCCCGGGCGGACGGCGGAGTTGAACGCGTCGTGGCGTTCGGCCACCTGCCGGGTGCTCGCCGCCGCCACCGGGGCTCGCACGGCCAACGCCGGGCCGGTTCAATTCGACATACCGCTGCGTGAACCCCTTGTGCCCGATGAGAATTCGGATCCGCAGGATTTCCCGGCGGGCCGACCCGACGCTCGACCATGGACCTCCACCCCGCCGGTCAGCTTCGACGAACCGGTTTGTGTGGACCTCACCGAGGACACCGTGGTCATCGCCGGCCACGGGGCGGGAACTCATCCGAACCTGGCGCATCTGCCCACCGTCGCCGAGCCGACGGCCCCGCACCCGGCCACTCCGCTGCATCCGCTGGCGCTGACGCTGCTGCGGCCGCGGCAGGTGATCATGCTGGGCCGGCCCACCCTGCACCGGCCGGTCTCGGCCCTGCTGGCCGACCCCGCGGTGCCGGTCTACGCGCTGACCACCGGTCCGCGCTGGCCGGACGTGTCCGGGAATTCGATGGCCGCCGGCACCCGCGCGGAGACCGTCGGCACGCCCGACCCGGACTGGCTGCGCCGCTGCGCCGAGGCCGGCGCCCGTGTCAACTCCGTGGTCGCCGAGCAACTGGCAGCCCACCCGCTGACCACCGGGCTGCACGTGGCCGCCGCGGTTGCCGCCGCGCTGCGGCCCGGCGACCAGCTGGTGCTGGGCGCCTCGAACCCGGTTCGCGACGCGGCCCTGGCCGGGCTGTGCACCGCGGGCGTCACGGTGCGGTCCAATCGCGGGGTGGCCGGCATCGACGGCACCGTGTCCACGGCCATCGGCGCGGCGCTGGCGCACACCGGGCGAACCGTCGCCCTGCTGGGCGATCTGACCTTCGTCCACGACGCCTCCGGCCTGCTGATCGGCCCCACCGAGCCCATCCCGCACGACCTGACCATCGTGGTGTCCAACGACAACGGCGGCGGCATCTTCGAGCTCCTCGAGCAGGGTGACCCGCGGTTCTCCGACGTCTCATCCCGGGTGTTCGGCACTCCGCACGACGTCGACGTCGGCGCGCTGTGTCGCGCATACCACGTGGACGCCCGCCAGATCGAGGTCGGCGATCTGGGTGCGGCCCTCGAGGAACCGCACGACGGCATACGGGTGCTGGAGGTCAAAGCGGACCGCTCGTCGCTGCGACAGTTGCACGCCGCGATCCGGGCGGCACTGTGATCCGGGCGGCACTGTGACCCGGGCGGCACTGTGACCCGTGCCGGCCGGCTTCCGGCCCGCGCCGTGCTCGCGCGGATTCGGGCCATGGTGGAGGCAGCGCTGCCGAGCCGGGATCCCGACCTGCCCGATCCGCTGGACCGCAAGATGCTGCGCTGGGCCAAGATGGCGGTCTGGGTCCTGATCGGGATCGTCACCCTGCAGTCGGTCCTGCTCGTCGTCGGCGCCTGGCGCAACGATCGCCAGATCGAACGGCACCTCGCAGTTGCCGAGGCGGAGGTGCTCTCCGCCGGTCCGCGCCGCTCGACCATCGAGTTCGTCACACCTGATCGCGTCACCTACCGGCCCGAGTTGGGGGTGCTGTACCCCTCGGAGCTGGCGACCGGGATGCGCATCTACGTCGAGTACGACAGGAACAACCCGAACATGGTCCGGGTGCAGAACCGGAACGCGACCCTGGCGATCATCCCGGCCGGCTCGGTCGCGGTCGCCGGCTGGCTGATCGGCGTGGGACTACTTGCGGGGCTGGTTCGTCTGGAGCGCGGGAGGCCCGTCGCGCAACAGAGCCGAAACACAATGTTCACGTGAGATTCCGCTAAGACCTCTTCCGTCAACGGTGTGGCCCGGCGCACAATGGGTAGACAACTCAACGACGATCAAATTCCAACACGTGCAAGCACTTTCACGCACAGCTCTGATGATTGGGGAGGTGTTCACAGATGAGTGACAGCTCGTTCCGGGATGATCTACAGGGTTTCGCCGTAGAACTGCGCCAGTTGGCGTACACCATGCCGGCCGGACACGAGGACCGGCTGATCCACCTCAGCGAGCGGATGGCCGCTCGCTCTCGTCAGGCCGCGGAGTTCTCCAAGCGCCGCGCTTGATAGCGTCGGCCGGGTGAGCCGCGCGTCCCTGGACAAGGATCCTCGCGACGTCGCGTCGATGTTCGACGGCGTGGCCCGACGGTACGACCTCACCAACACTGTGCTGTCCCTCGGCCAGGACCGGTTCTGGCGGCGTGCCACCCGCGCGGCGCTGGGAGTCGGCCCGGGCGACCGGGTCCTCGATCTCGCCGCCGGTACCTCGGTGTCCACCGAGGAACTGGCGAAGTCCGGTGCCTGGTGCCTGGCGGCGGACTTCTCAGTGGGCATGCTGCACGCCGGGCACCGGCGCGCCGTCCCGAAGATCGCCGCCGACGCCACCAGGCTGCCGTTCGGCGACGGCATCTTCGACGCGGTAACCATCAGCTTCGGCCTGCGCAATGTCGTCGACCCGGGTGCGGGCCTGCGCGAAATGGCCCGCGTCGTCAGGCCCGGCGGTCGACTGGTCGTCTGCGAGTTCTCCACGCCCACCGTGCCGGTGTTCGCCACCGCCTACAAGGAATACCTGATGCAGGCACTGCCCAGGGTGGCTCGCGCGGTGTCGAGCAACCCGGAGGCCTACGTCTACCTCGCGGAGTCCATCCGGGCCTGGCCGGACCAGGCCGGCCTGGCCCGCCGCATCGCGGAGGCCGGCTGGACGCGGGTTCGGTGGCGCGATCTGACCGGCGGCATCGTCGCCCTGCACGCGGCGGTCAAGCCGGCCTGAACCGCCCACCGCACGAGAGCGGCGCGAAACGGCGGCGCGAAAAAGCTGACTAGCTGAACGGCTTGCGGTGGTCGGCGAGGCGTGAGGTTGCCCCGGCGAATCGCCACGCCCGTGCGACCCGGTCGGTGTCCTCGTCGGTTACCAGATTGCCCATCACCCGCACCGCGACACCCATCAGCGCCGTCGAACGCATGGCCAGCGGGCCGGTCATCGGCAGAAACCTCGGCATCGTGAGCAGCAGCCCGAGTCGGCGGGCCACCGAGAATCCGCGGCCATAGTGGGCCTGCAGCAGCGCCGGCCAGGCCGACGCGATGTCCGCGGACCCCAGCAGTCCGGCCGCCAGCCGCCCGGTCTCCAGGCCGTAGTCGATGCCCTCGCCGTTGAGCGGGTTGACGCAGGCGGCGGCGTCACCGACGAGCATCCAGTTGACCCCGGCCACGCCTGATACCGCCCCGCCCATCGGCAGCAGCGCCGAGGACACCGCGCGCGGCGGGCCGTCGAACCCCCACTCGGCGCGCCTGGACTGCGCGTAGTGCTTGAGCAGCGGCCGCAGCGCGACGTCGGCCGGACGCTTGGCGGTGGCCAGCGCCCCCACGCCCAGGTTCACCTCGCCGTTGCCCAACGGGAAGATCCAGCCGTAACCGGGCAGCACCTGGCCGTCGGCCGACCGCAACTCCAGGTCCGAGGAGATCCACGGCTCGTCGGCCCGCGGCGAGCCCAGGTAGGCGCGGGCCGCCACCCCGTACACCGTCTGCTGATGCCACTGCCTGCCCAGCACCCTGCCCAGCGGAGAGCGTGCCCCGTCGGCCACGATCAGCCAGCGGCAGGACACCCGGCGGCCGTCGGCAAGTATCACCGATTCGACCCTGTCGGCTGAATTCCGTTCCGCATCAACGGCTTTACTGCCCAGCAGCATCGACACCCCGGCCTCTTCGGCGGCTTGCCGGATCCGGTCGTCGAGTTCGGTGCGCGGTACGGCCGAGCTCTGCGCGGGGAACGAGGGCCCGGGCCAGCGCACCTCGACCGAGCTTCCGAATCCGGCCATCCGCAGCCCGTGGTGACGGATCCGGCCGTCCAGCCAGTCGCCCAGCCCGAGCAGCTGCAGCTCGGCGACCGCCCGCGGGGTCAGCCCGTCGCCGCAGGCCTTGTCCCGCGGGAACTCGCAGGCGTCGATCAGCAGAACCTCGCGCCCTGCGCGGGCGGCCCACGCCGCCGCCGCCGAGCCCGACGGGCCGGCCCCGACTACGACGACCTCGGCACCGGTTTGCCGGTGCCGGTCGACCTGATGCGACGGTGCGTCCACGCCTCACAGTATGTTGGCAGCGTGAGGACACCGGCGACTGTGGTGGCGGGGGTTGACTTCGGTGACCCGGATTTCGCCCAGCGCGTGCGTGCCGGGGTCGCCCGTGTCGAGGATCTGATCTCCACCGAACTGCGCGGTGCCGACGACCTGATGACCGAGGCGGTGCTGCACCTTTTCGAGGCGGGCGGCAAGCGGTTCCGGCCGCTGTTCACCGTGCTGTCGGCCCACGTCGGCCCCGAGCCGGAGAACCACGACGTCACCGTCGCCGGCGCGGTCATCGAGCTGGTCCACCTGGCCACCCTCTACCACGACGACGTCATGGACGAGGCCCAGGTGCGCCGGGGCGCCCCGTCTGCCAACGCCCGCTGGGGCAACAACATCGCGATCCTGGCCGGCGACTACTTGTTCGCGACCTCGTCGCGGCTGGTGTCCGATCTGGGGCCGGAGGCGGTGCGCATCATCGCCGACACCTTCGCCCTTCTGGTGACCGGACAGATGCGGGAGACCAAGGGGGTGCTCAACGGCGGAGACGCGGTCGCGCACTATCTGAAGGTGGTGTCGGAGAAGACCGCATGCCTGATCGCCGCGGCCGGCCGGTTCGGCGGCACCTATTCCCGTGCGACGCCCGATCAGGTGGAACGGCTGGGCCGTATCGGCGGGATCATCGGCACGGTGTTCCAGATCTCCGACGACATCATCGACATCGAGAGTGACCCGGACGAGTCGGGCAAGCTGCCCGGCACCGACCTGCGCGAGGGCGTGCACACCCTGCCGGTGCTCTACGCCCTGGCCGAGACCGGTCCGGCTGCCGACCGGTTGCGGGAACTGCTCAAGGGCCCGGTGACCGACGACGGCGCGGTCGCCGAGGCGCTGGCGCTGCTGCGCGCCTCCGGTGGGATAACCGCGGCCAAGGCCACCGTGCAGCAGTACGCGGCCCAGGCCCGGGCCGAACTGGCTGGGCTGCCCGAGGGTCCCGGCCGGCGCGCCCTGGCTTCGCTGGTCGACTACACGGTTAACCGGCACGGTTAGCCTGAACCGGAACTTCCCGGCCCGCGCGAGGCGTTAGTCTGCCGAGAAGCCTTCCGAGGAGGACCTAGATGACCTGGCATCCCACCGCCAACCGGATGAAGACGTTCCTGCTGCTCGTCGGCATGTCGGCGCTGATCGTCTTCATCGGCTCGCTGTTCCAGAACCGCTCGGTGCTCTGGTTGTCGGTGTTGATGGCGGTCGGCATGAACATCTACGTGTACTTCAACAGCGACAAGCTGGCGCTGAAGGCCATGAACGCCCAACCGGTCACCGAGGTGCAGGCCCCGCAGATCTACGCCATCGTCAAGGAACTGGCCACCACCGCGCACCAGCCGATGCCCCGGCTCTATATCGCCGATACGGCCAACCCCAATGCCTTTGCTACCGGGCGAAATCCGCGCAATGCCGCCGTGTGCTGCACCACCGGCATCCTGAACATCCTCAACGAACGCGAACTGCGCGCCGTGCTCGGCCACGAGTTGTCCCACGTGTACAACCGCGACATCCTGATCTCCTGCGTCGCCGGCGCGCTGGCGTCGATCATCACCGGCCTCGCGCAGATGGCGATGTTCGCCTCCTACTCAGGTGGCCGCGGGCGGCAGGGCGGTGGGGTGAATCCGCTTGCCATGCTTCTCGTTTCGCTGCTCGGCCCGTTCGCGGCGACTCTGATCAAGATGGCCGTGTCACGGTCGCGGGAGTACCAGGCCGACGAGTCGGGTGCCGAGCTGTCCGGCGACCCGATGGGCCTGGCCTCAGCGCTGCGCAAGATCAGCGGCGGCGTCGAGATGGCTCCGCTGCCGGACCAGCCCCGGCTGGCCGACCAGGCGCATCTGATGATCGCCAACCCGTTCCGCGCCGGGGACCGCATGGGGAAGCTGTTCTCCACGCATCCGCCGATGGAGGAACGCATCGCGCGGCTGGAGAAGATGGCCGGCGGCCGGTAGCGCTACGGGGTGTCGGCGCCGGCGGAGGACTTGCCGGCTCCCGAAGTGCTCGTGCCGGAGGTGCCGCCGGCTCCGGAAGTGCTCGTGCTGGAGGTGCCGCCGGCTCCCGATGTGCTCGTGCCGGAGGTGCCGCCGGCAGTCTTGGCCGAACCGCCCCCCGCCGAAGCGCCGTTCACGCCGGTGGCGCTCTTCGGGGCCCGCTGCCGGCCGGCGCCCTTTCCGGGCGTGGTGGTGTCGCGACCGGAAGCTCCCGGACTGACCACCTTGCCAACCGCGTCGGTGACCGATTTCACCACCGATCCCAGCGCGTCCTTGACCTTGCCCGGGAGATTCGCCGGACCGCTGGGGGCCGGCACGTTCTCGGCCGGACCCTGGTCGGAACCGAAGTCGAGCGGCGTCTTGGTGACGCTCACCTTGGGAACGCTCGGCATGTCGTCGGGGTCCAGCGCGGCCGTCTCCGGGGCGGGCGGGCCCGGGTCGATGGCGGGCGCCACGACCTCCGGGGACGGCGGCAGCAGAACCGGCGCCGTCGTCGCGGGCACGTCCACCGGGGCGACGGACGGAACCGTGGGCGCGGCGGACAGGGTCGGGACCGGGGGCATCAGCGTCCGCAGTTCGGCGGGCAGCGCCTCGGTGAGGGTCTTGTACGCCACCACGGTCAGGTCGTTGACCTTCTGCACGATGGCGACGACGCCGTCGGGGTAGGTCACCGTTGTGACATTGGTCACCGGATCGGTTTTGCAGCTCACCGAGCCGGTGCAGTCGACTCGTCCCTGCGAGTCGACCACCGGTTTGGCGGGAATCATGCCGGCGACCTTGGTGGCCGGGGCAGCGGTCATGCCGGTGCTGGGATCGGTGGTCGGGAACACGCTGATCGTGGTCGTGCCCGGGGTGGAACCTGCCTCGACGGCCACCCGGTAGGAGGTGGGCGGGGCGGCGCCGGTCGCCGGACCGGGGCCCTTGAGAAGGGTCGCCAACTCGGTTGGGTCGCTCGCCCCGTCACCGATGGCGAGCACGTCAGAGGGGGTTTTGGCGAAAACGTCCAGCGGGCCGCCGAAGCTGGCGTGAACGAAGCCGTCGGGAGTCTGGGCGGTGGAGGCGAGCGCCATGAAGCCTGCGGCGACGCCGACGGCCGTTGCGACCGCGCGCGCCCCGTCCTTCATGCGGCGATGCACGTCCCCACCTCCCTCGGCTCTCAGCTTCCGTTAATGCCAATCCTAGCTTAGGTCATCCCGTCCTGTTTTAATACGCGGGTTCGTGCTCGTCCGCGTTCGGTACGGTGTTGTTATGTTACTCAGGTTTCTTATCGCTACTGGTGTGGCGGCAGTGGCTGGTGTGATTCTCTCGCCGGGCGCCGCAGCAGACCCAGCTCCGGAGCCGTCGATCCCCGATGTCAACGCCTACATGCCGGTCAACCCGGCCAACTACACCACCAACAAGGGCAGGTGGTTCGCCTTCGCCGGGCCGCCCGGGGTGGTCTGCGTCCTGGACAACCTGAACGGCGACTACGGCTGCAGCGGCCCGCTGCCGGGGGCGCCCGACGGTGCGAACCTGGTCAGTGGGGGTCCGGTGGGGGCGCCGACGTTCTCCACGACCGACGCTGCCATCTACGCCGCCGCCGGTGAGGTCAAGGCGCTGCCGCCGAACACCCGGATCAGCTACCGGCAGGTCAGCTGCGGGGTCGACGACGCCGGCGTGGTGGCCTGCCTGAACAGCCGCGACCAGGTCGGTTTCGTGATCGGTCCCACCGGGACCTTCATCGACGCCACCAACCCGCTGGTGGACCGACCGGACGGCGCCAACCCGCCGGTCCCGACCCTGCCGCCCGGCTGAGTCAGAACCCGGGCCGGGTCGGAACCCGGGCCGCGTCAGAACCCGGGCCGCGTCAGAACGGAGTGCCGTCGACCTCGTGGCCGGGCTTGTGCGCCATCAGGCCGCGGTAGGCCTGCTCGACGGTCGAGCCGTGGTTCACCACCGCGTCGACCTCGTGCGCGATCGGCATGGTCACCCCGTATTTCTCGGAGAACTCCATGATCACGCTGGCCGCCTTGACGCCCTCGGCGACCTGATTCATGCCGGCGATGATGTCCTGCACGGACTTGCCCGAACCGAGTTCCTCGCCGACGTGGCGGTTGCGGCTGCGCTTCGAGGTGCAGGTGACGATCAGATCGCCCATCCCGGCCAGTCCGGAGAATGTGTCGCGCTGGCCGCCCATGGCCTCGCCCAGTTTGGACATCTCCCGCACCGCCCGCGTCATCACCATGGCTCGGGTGTTCTCGCCGATGCCCAGCGAGTAACCCATGCCGACGGCGATGGCGTAGACGTTCTTCAGCGCGCCGGCGATCTCAACTCCGGTCACGTCGTCACTGGTGTAGGTGCGAAACCGGCTGGTGCGGAACATGCTCGCCAGATTGCCGGCCAGGTTGCGGTCCGGCATCGCCAGCACGGCGGCGGCGGCATAGCCCTCGGCCACTTCGCGGGCGATGTTGGGTCCGGCCAGGATTCCGGCCGGGTGGCCCGGCAGCACCTCCTCGACGATCTGGCTCATCCTCATGTTGGTGCCCTGCTCGAGACCCTTGACAAGGCTCACCACCGGAACCCACGGGCGCAGTTCTTTGGCCAGTTCGATGAGTACGCCGCGGAAACCATGGGAGGGCACTCCCATGACGATGACGTCCGCTCGATTGGCAGCCTCGGCGAAATCAGTTGTGGCGGAAAGGCCCTCCGGTAACTCGACCTCCTCGCCGAGATACTCCGAATTGCGGTGGTTCTTGTTGATGTCCTCAGCGGTGGCAGCCGAGCGCACCCACTGCAGGGTCGGGCCGCGGCGCGCGCAGATGGACGCGACGGTGGTACCCCAGGAACCACCGCCGAGCACGACGACTTGCGGTTGGCGGCGATCAGTTGTCATGGCTGTAAACCTAGTGCCGACGACGACCGCTCACCCGCCGTTTGGGTCAGCTACCCAGGGCGCTATCGGGTCAACTGCGCAGGTGCCGCGACGCGGCCGAACACCATGTCCTCGTCGATCCGGTCGAGAAGGCGGAAGTCGATGGCGTCGGCGAGGAAGTCCTGACGCACCGTCCATGGTCGCTTGACTCCCGACTTGGGCAGGGCGTGCGGGCTGCGCCGGACGTAGCCGGCCTGGAGATCCCAGGTCGGCTTCTCGGGGATCGGCCCGGAACCCAGATGCGGGTAGGCGTGGGTGTAGCCGTGGTCGTCCATGTAGTCGAGCAGTTTGGTGGCCGCCCGGGCGGTCATGTCGGCCCGCAGCGTCCAGGAGGCGTTGGTGTAGCCGATGCACCAGAACAGGTTGGGCACGTCGTCGAGCATGTGCGCCTTGTAGGAGAACCGTTCCTGCGGCTTGACCTCCACACCGTTCACGCTCACGCGAATCCCGCCGAGCGCCTGCAGCACCAGACCGGTGGCCTTGACGATGATGTCGGCGTCGAGGTGCCGGCCGGACCTGCAAGCGATGCCGGTCTCGTCGACGTGGTCGATGTTGTCGGTGACCACCTCCAGTGCGCCTCTTCTGATCTCTTCGAAGAGGTCTCCGTCGGCCACCAGGCACATGCGCTCGTCCCACGGGTTGTACCGCGGCTTGAAGTCGCGCTCCACCGGGTAGCCCGCCGGGAGATACTTGGCGTTCTGCCAGCGGACCACCTTTTTCATCCCGCTCGGCAGACCGCGGGAGAAAATCCAGACGATCTTCTCGAACATCAGGCCGAGCATGCGGACGATCCGGTAGGAAACCTTGGCGGGCAGCAGGTTTCGCACCGGCTGCGGAATCGGATTACGCCGCGGCATGGAGAACAGATAGCCCGGCGAGCGTTGCAGCATGGTGACGTGTGCGGCCCGGCGGGCCAGTGCCGGCACCATCGAGACGGCGGTGGCGCCGGAGCCGATGACGACGGCTCGCTTGCCGGTGTAGTCGAGGTCATCGGGCCAGAGCTGGGCGTGCACGACCCGGCCCCGGAAGCTTTCGATGCCGGGGAAGTCGGGGCTGTAGGGCTCGTCGTAGTTGTAGTAACCGGTGCCGAAGAACACGAAGCGGCTGCGGTAACGGACGGACTTGCCGTCCCGGGTGACGTGCAGTGTCCAGGTGTCGGTGGCGGAGTCCCAGTCCGCGGAGTGCACGTGGGTGCCGAACCGGATGTGCGGGTAGATGCCGTGTTTGCGCGCGGTGTTCTCCACGTAGTCGCGGATCACGTCGCCGTCGGCGACCCAGTCCTGCCCGGTCCACGGCTCCCATGGCCAGGACAGCGTGAAGATGCTCGAGTCCGACCGCACGCCCGGGTAGCGGAACAGGTCCCAGGTGCCGCCGATGCGTTCGCGCCGTTCGAGCACGACGTAGCTGGTGCGGCGGCTTCGCCGGCCGAGGTGGTAGGCGGCGCCGATGCCGGAGATGCCCGCGCCGATGATCACGACGTCGTAGGTGCCCCCGTCGGATTCGGCGGACGCGTCGGCGGTATCCGGGGCGGTGGCCATGTGACCACCATAGGCAGGCCGCCGGGGGTCGGCCAGGGGTCTTTCGGCGCTGCTAGCGGTAGTTGACGAACTGCAGCGCGACCTCGAGGTCGGCGCCCTTGAGCAGGGCCTGGACGGCCTGCAGGTCGTCGCGGCTCTTCGAGCTCACCCGAACCTCGTCACCCTGGATCTGGGTCTTGACGCTCTTGGGCCCCTCGTCGCGGATCAGCTTGGTGATCTTCTTGGCGTTCTCGCTGGTGATGCCCTGTTTGAGGGTGCCGGTGACCTTGTAGGTCTTGCCCGACGCCTGGGGTTCGCCCGCGTCGAAGGCCTTCATCGAGATGTCGCGGCGGACCAGCTTCTCCTTGAACACGTCGACGGCGGCCTTGGCCCGCTCCTCGGTGGAGCTGACGATCTCGATGACCTCGTCGCCCTTCCAGGCGATGGAGGTGTCGGTGCCGCGGAAGTCGAAGCGGGTGGCCAGTTCCTTGCCCGCCTGGTTCAGGGCGTTGTCGACCTCCTGGCGGTCGACCTTGCTGACGATGTCGAACGACGAATCTGCCACTGTCGGCGCCTCCTCGGTGTCCCAGCCGGTCGGGTATCGGCCGGTTTGTGTCCGGGGTACATCCTCGTTGTACCCTGCTAGACGCATCAAACCGGCCGGTTCGGTTTGATCCAGGCAGGTTGCCCGAGCGGCCAATGGGAGCGGACTGTAAATCCGTCGGCGGAAGCCTACACAGGTTCGAATCCTGTACCTGCCACAGAGCTCACCGGCATTTGCTGCTGCCGTCCGGTTTCGCTGTTTAGCAAATTCACGGCCTGCGTGATAGCCTTCGGCGTTAATTTGCTGGATGGGCAGGAGCTTAGATGAGTCACGGGCAGACGAACCGGGGGCGCCACGGCGGACGGGCGTACCGCGCCGGGCGGATCGGGGCCTTTGCCCTGCTACTCGGTGTGGGCGGCGTCATCACGCCGGTGCCGGCCGCGGCGGTCGGGGACACCGGTTCGCCGGCGGACACCACGGCGTCGGCGGGGACGGTCGACCCCTCCCGGCCCTCGGCTCCGCGGCGCGCGAGGGGTGGCCGCGGAGTCGGGGCGGATCATGATGCCGGCAGTGCCCAGGCGCCCGCGGCCGACCGGCGATCGCCGCGTCGGTCGAAGAGTTCCGCCGCCGCCGCGAGCGCAGCCTCACCGGGTCCGGGTCGGACCCGGATCGTGGCCCCCGCGGCCGCCACCGGGAAGCCCCACGAGGTCCGCGGTTTCGCAGACGTCGAATCACCAACGCCAAGTGCGGGTTCGGATGCAGCGGCTGCACTGACCGATACCCCGGTGCCGTCTTCGCCGTCAGCCCGCTCGGGTATCGCGACTTCCGCCTTGCTGCCCGTCGCGGCGACGCCGGCGATGACGGTAGCCGCGCCCCGGGGCGCGATGGCCTCCGCCGACCCGCTGGCGTGGCTCGGCGGCGGCCGCGATCCGCTCGCGCCCGTCGCCGTGCCGATAGGCTGGGCGGCCCTGGCGGTGAGCCGGCGCGAACTCAAGCCCGCCGCGTCCGCCCCCGCGCCGGCGGCGTCGGTGTCCGCCGCGGAGCCGGCGCCGTCCGCGCTGACCGAAGCGCTCGGCCGCCCCGGTGCCCGTGACGCGCTGACCGTCGCCGCCAAAGAGTTCGCCCTGGCCGCCGCCGGCGGCGGCAATACTGTCGACGCACTGCAGCGCGGCATTAGCTCGCTGGAGAATGATCCCATCTTCAGCGACATCACCCTGGATTCGCTGTTGACCGATCCGGCCCTGCCGCAGGCCGCCGGATCGGCAACCGCCGCGGTGGTCAGTGCGCTGGCCGCCGACCCGGAAGTCCGGGCCGCCGTCGGCAAGGCGATCACCGACTATCTGGGCCCGGCGCTGGGTGGGCTGCCGGCGGGCATCGCCCCGTCGGTGGCCGACGCCGCGGTGGCCCTGCTGGCCGATCCGGCGGCCGGTCAGGCGCTGGGGTCGGTGGCGGGCTCGATGGTCGGGGTTTTCCTCGGCCACCCCGGCGTCGTACCCGGACTCAGTGCCGCGGCCTACCAACTCCAGGCGGCGCTGAGCGGCGAGGGTTTCGGCGCCTCGCTGGACTCGGCGTGGGAGGCCGTGCGGGCCGTCTCGGCCGTTCGGGACGGAATCGTCAGTGCCGTCACCGCGGGGGTTGACACGGCGCTGACCGAACCCGGCCTGGTCGCCGCCCTCGGCTCAGCGGCGACCGCGCTGGTCGGCGATCTGAGTGCCGATCCGTCCACCTGGGCGCTGGCCGCGGATCTGCTCGGGCCCGGCTACGGTGACGCGATCGTCGGCCTGCTGTCCGATCCGGCGGCCGCGGCCAACCTGGCGCAGACGGCGGGCGCGGTGCTCACCGGATTCCTCGGTCAGCCCGGTGTCGCCGCCGCGCTGTCGGTGGCCGCCGGCGATCTCGCCGATGCGCTGCTGTCCGGAACGGAGCCGACCGCCGCCGCGACCCTGGTGTTCGAACGACTGCAGGGCGATCCCGCCGTCGCCGAGGCCGTGAGCGTCGCCGCCTCAGCCGCGTTGCGAGCGATCCTCGGCGACCCCGGTGTCCAGGACGCCGTCGGCGGGGTGGCCGAGAAGGTCGTGGTCGGTCTGGTCTCCGGCGCGGTCGGCGCCGCCGATCTGAGTCCGGCGGTCAGCGGACTGGTGACCGTCGCGGTCGACTCCCTGCTGGGCGACGCCGCGGTGCAGAGCCTGATCAGCGACATCGCGCCGGCCGTCGTCGGAGCCGGCGTGTCCGGTGATCTGGCCGGCACCGTGATCCAGGCGGTCGTCGACCGGCCCGCCCTGCAAACCGCCGTCGGCACCGCGGTCGGCGCGGCAGTCGGTTCCCTCATCGGGGACAACCCGATCGGCAAGTTCGTGGCTGAGGCCGTCGGGAAGGGCGTGACGGCGCTGATCCGCGCCGTCGTCCGGTTCGCGCCGCTGCTGACCGGACTGGGGTTCACCCTGCCCGGCCCCGCGGCCGCCGAAAGCCGTTCGGGCAGCGGCTATCTGGTCGCTGTCGCGCAGTAGTCACAGACCTGCCGGGTCGTCCGGCACGTCGACCGCGTGTTGGCGAAGGGCATCCAGCGGAACCACGGCCAGGGTGCTCTCGTGCGTCGCGGCCAGCACCACCGGTGCCGCGCAGCCGTCGCGGTAGGCGCGCAGCCAGTTGCGGGCGGTGACGCACCACCGGTCGCCGGGCACCAGGCCGGGGAACCGGTAGGCCGGCATCGGGGTGCTCAGGTCGTTGCCGATGGCGCGTTGGTGCTCGAGGAACTCCGCGGTGACGACCGCGCAGATGGTGTGCAGGCCGCGGTCCTCAGGCCCGGACGAGCAGCAGCCGTCGCGATAGAAGCCGGTCAGCGGCTCTACCCCGCACGGGTCCAGCGGCCCGCCGAGTACGTTGCGATCCGTCACCGGGTCAGTATCCCCGACACGGCGGCCTAGGACCGGTGCTCCGGGTAAGGCCCCTCGCGCACAACGTGATTCAGTGACTTCATCACGCCGATCACCTCCTCGCGGCGGTCATGGAGAAAGGCCGGGACGCAGCGCTGCCAGTCCGCGACGGAGGGCACGTAGGCGACCGGAGGCTCGACACCCCACCCGCAGCCGAAGCAGAACGACCGCCCGTCCTCATCGGTGACGATGAGCTCCTCCTTCCACTGGGTGTGGCCGCGCAGTGTCACAGCGGCGGAGGGCGTCAGTACCAGCCCGGCGGCAGTCCGCCGGGAAAGCATTGCCCGCCCAGTCCGCACGGGGGCC